>DATMKQ010000035.1:0-17741 GCA_035571275.1 Trebonia sp. | reverse complement strand
GCGCTCGACGCGCTGCGTTCGGCGCGGATGCGCCGCGAACTGTACCCCGGGCCGTGGCTGCCCGAGCCGATCGTCGAGACGGCGCCTGGCCACGACTGGCCAGGTCAAGATCCCGCCGACCGGGTGACCCTCGACGAGACGATCAGCTACGCGCTGCTGGTGGTGCTCGAGACGCTCACCCCCGCCGAGCGCACCGCCTGGGTGCTGCACGACGTGTTCGGGATGGCGTTCACCGAGGTCGCCGAGACCGTCGGCCGCAGCCCCGCGGCGGTGCGGCAGCTTGCCGCGCGGGCCAGGGGCCACATCAACGACCGCGCGCCGCGCGTCCAGGTCAGCAAGGCCGAACACGACGCCGCCGTCACCCGGTTCCTCAACGCCGCGGTCGGCGGTGACATGAGCGCGCTGCTGGCCACGCTCGACCCGGATGTCGTGCTCATCAGCGATGGCGGCGGGCAGGTGAGCGCCGCCCGCAGGCCGGTGTACGGGGCCGACCGGGTCGCGCGCTTCCTCACCGGCACCGCCCGGTTCTACAAGCGAACAGAACACGTCCGGATGATCACCGTCAACGGCGCCGCCGGCGTCGGCCTCTTCGATGGCGATGAGCTGACCGGCGTCGCGTCGTTCACCATGAACGGCGCCAGGATCAGCCGCATCGACGTGATCCGCGCGCCGCTCAAGCTGCGAAGACTAACCTAGACAGACACTCCCGTATCCGAACGGAGGCTGTCATGCGACGCAGCATCGACCGAATCCACACGACCCACGTCGGCAGCCTCGCCCGGCCGGCCGCACTGCTCGACCAGATGCGGGCGTCGGCCGCGGGCGAACCGGTCGATGAAAGCGACGCCGACGACACGCACCGCCGCGCCGTCGCCGACGTCGTGGCCAGGCAGCGAGCCGCCGGGATCGACGTCGTGGGCGACGGCGAGCAGGGCAAGACCGGGTTCTTCGCCTACATCGGGCAGCGGCTGAGCGGGTACGAGCCGGGCGCCCGGCCGGGCACGCTCGAGAAGTTCCGGCTCGAGATCGAGGAGTTCCCCGAGTACTACGAGCAGTACTTCAAGCGGGCGATGACCGGCGGGATGGCGGTGCCCGCCCCGTCCCTGGTGTGCACCGGCCCCGTGTCCTACATCGGGCAGCGGCACATCGCCCGCGACCTGGCCGCGCTGCGGTCGGCGGTCGGCGAGGCGGGTCCCGACGACGTGTTCGTCTGCGCCGTGGCGCCCAGCGGCGTCGGCGGCAACGACTTCTACCGGTCGGAAGACGACTACCTGGACGCGGTGGCCGACGCGCTGCACGAGGAGTACCAGGCGATCGTCGACGCCGGTTTCACGCTGCAGATCGACGACCCGTTCCTCACCGAGGAGTTCAGCTACGGCGCGGGCTCGACCGCGGAGAAAATGCAGACCGCGAGGCTGTACGTGGACGCCATCAACCGCGCGCTCGAGGGCATCGACCGGGACCGGGTCCGGCTGCACACCTGCTACGGCATCAACGAGGGCCCGCGGCTGCACGACGCGCCGCTCGCCGACCTCATCGACACGCTGCTCGAGATCGACGCGGGCGCGTTCTCCTTCGAGGCCGCCAACCCACGGCACGAGCACTGCTACCACGTCTTCGAGAAGGTCACGCTGCCGCCGGACACCGTGCTGCTGCCGGGCGTGATCAGCCACGCCACTTCCATCGTGGAGCATCCCGACACGATCGCCGACCGGATCGTCCGGTTCGCCGAGCTCGTCGGCAGGGAAAACGTCGTCGCGAGCGCCGACTGCGGCTTTTCCTCCCAGGCCACGTACACCCCGGAGATCCACCCGACGATCGTGTGGGCCAAGTTCGAGGCGCTCGCGGAAGGAGCACGCCGCGCGACAGCGCGGCTCTGGTGATGTTGGATGACGCGTATGCGCATCGAACAACGCCTGGCCGAACGCGGCCTTGAGCTGCCCGAGCCGATAAAGCTCCAGCCCGGGCTCGCACTGCCCTTCCCGTGGGTGCGGCTGTGGCCCGGCCGCGCCTTCTTGTCCGGCCACGGCCCGCTGCAGCCCGACGGGACGCTCACGCTGGCGCTGGGCAAGGTCGGCGCCGATGTCACCGAGGAGCAGGCTTATCAGGCCGCGCGCGCCACCGGGCTCGCCATGATCGCGAGCCTGCGCGACGCCCTCGGCGACCTGGACCGCGTCACGGGCTGGCTACGGGTCTTCGGGATGGTCAACACCGCCCCCGGCTTCACCAGGACGCCCGCCGTGATCAATGGCTTCTCCGACCTGATCCTCGACCTGTGGGGGCCCGACGCGGGCGCGCACGCGCGCTCGGCCATCGGGGTGGCGGAACTGCCGTTCGGGATGCCGGTGGAGATCGAAGCCGAGGTGGCGGTGGATTAGGGGGATCAGCGAACTGAGTCAGAACGGTTCCCGGCTGACAGTGGCGGCGAAGGCGAAGACCACGCCCCCGTTCCGGATCCTCTTCTTAGGATTTTCTCGCCAGACCGCCGGAGAAACCGTGGTAGATCTCGTCGTGCTCGACGCTGCCCGGCGTCTCGGGGCGCCAGTCCACCAGCGCGACCAGCCCGGGCGGCTGCATTTCCCAGTCGCCGAACCAGGACAGGATCTCCTCGTCGTCCCGCCAGCGCCCGCTGCCGAGATCCTCTTCGAGCAGCCGCTCCCCCTCGAGGCTCGCCGCCCGGAGCTCGGGAACCTCCGGGCCGGGCATGCGGAAGCTCGAGATCGCCAGGAAGCTGCCCGATGGCATCGCGTCGCGGAGCCGGGCGACGATCCCCGACGGATCTTCGGCGTCCGTGATGTGGTGCAGGACCGCCAGCAGCAGCAGGCCGACCGGCTGGCCGAAGTCGATCAGCGACAGCACGGTGGGATCGGTCAGGATCTCCATCGGGCTGCGGATGTCGGCCTTGACGATGTCGACGGTCTGGCGGTCGCTGAGCAGCGCCTTGCTGTGGATGTAGACCATCGGGTCGTTGTCCACGTACACGACGTGCGCGTCCGGGTTGATCGCGTGCGCCACCTCGCTGGTGTTGCCCTGAGTGGGCAGCCCGGAGCCGATGTCGAGCAGCTGGGTGATGCCTTCGTCGCCGACCAGGTAGCTCACCACCCGGCGCAGGAAGTGCCGGTTGGCCTGCGCGGCGATCGGCGCCTTGGGGGCGATCCGCATGGCCTGGTGCGCGAACTCCCTGTCGGCGGTGAAATTGTCCTTCCCGCCGATGAAGTAGTCGTATACCCGCGCGACATTGGGCTTGCTGATGTCGATGTCCGATAGTCCGTGCCGCGTGTGCGGCGGGCGGTGACCTGGCATCAAAAACCCCCATGCGGCCTGAAACGCGCGTTTACCCTGATGTAACACTAGCGTGCACATACATTCATGCGGGCCGGGTCAGACGACCGGCCGCTAATCGCGGTCGCCTGGACCGCCGATTGGCGTATTTTGTCCCGCTATGAGCCGCCGAATGGCGTCGGCGAGCGCGCGATCCAGTTCCTTGCTGGCCACCCCGGTGGCTGTAGATTTCATCGCCGGGTCGTCCGGCAGGCTGTCTGGCGAGCTGTCCCGCGGGCTGCCCCCATCGGCAGTCAGCTGTTTCATCTGGTGCTACCCCGTTCGGTTCTATCGACCGCGGCAAACATACACCGCGCTCAGGGACCGAACCCGCACGTCGCGGCGCGACACGCCGGGCGCTGTCTGGCCGGTCAGGTCAGCAGGCCCGCCGGCCGCGGTGTTAGGGCACCTCGAAGCGGTAGCCCTCGTCCAGCAGCCGCGGAATGACGATCTTGAGCGCCGCCACGGTCTGTGACCGGTTGCCGCCGCCGTCGTGCTCGAGGATGATCGATCCGGTGCCGGTGTTACGCAAGATGTTGCGGACGATCGCGCTGACCCCCGGCCGCGACCAGTCGCGCGGATCGACGGACCAGTCCAGCGGGGTCAGCCGCGCGCTGGCGCAGCAGTCCAGGGCCGCGGCCGACCACGCGCCATAGGGCGCGCGGAACATCGTTGGCCGCACGCCCGCGGCGGCCTCAATGGCGTCGGAGGCCTTCGAAATCTCGTCGCGGACCAGGGAGCCGCTCAGCGGTGTCAGGTTGGCGTGATCCCAGGTGTGATTGACGATCATGTGCCCGGCGTCGGCGACGTCCCTGGCGACGCCCGGGTAATAGCTGGCGTTCTCACCGATCATCGAGAAGGCCGCCGTGACGCGGTACTTCGCGAGAAGCCGCAGGACCTGCGGCGTGTAGACCGGGCTCGGTCCGTCGTCGATGGTCAGGGCGATGACCTTCGGCCCGTCGTCGACGTAGTACACCGGCTGTTGGGGTTTTCCTGGCGGGTTGGCCGTGGTGTGCTGGTGCCCGTGTGCGCCGCGGGCGCCTCTTGCTGTTATCACGCCGGGTCGATCGGCGGCTTCGCCCGCGTGCCGGCCAGCTGTCGCGTGGCTTGCGTTGCTGGTGCGGCCTGGGCGAGCGGCCGCCCGGGCGAGGGCGCGTGATCGCGCCGCGGCGGCCGCGGCGGCCACGGCGGCCGTGTCGGTCGTGGCGGTCGTGGCGGTCGTGGCGGGGTCCAGCGCGTCGGTCGCGATGCCTCCGGCGCGCCAGCCGACCGCGACGGCGCCGAGCACCAGTCCGCCTCCGGCGATCAGCATCCGCCGTGACACCCCGCGCTGGCCGGACGCTTGCGCGCCGCCACCGCGCCCGTCCGGCGCCCGCGCGCCCCAGTCGCGCCTGTCCCCAGTTGACCGCATGGCCACCGCACCACCCTTCGCTCGCCTGTTTAGACGAAGGACGGCGGCATCCGGTTGATCACATTTGGGGCTCGGTGTGCTATCCGGCGCGCCGTCAGCTACGTCAGGCCCCACCGGCGGCGGATGGCGCGGTTCGCGACGCCGAACACGGCGTCCACGCCGATCCCCAGGATGAGGATGACGATCATGATCGCGACCACGCTCGGCATGTCGGACTGGTCCTGGTCGGTGGACAGCAGCACGCCCAGCGAAGGGCGGTTAGCGATGAGCACGAGCAGTTCGCCGGCCAGCAGGCCGTGCCAGGCGAACGCCCAGGCCTGCTTCATCCCCGCGACGAACGTGGGCAGCGAGGCGGGCAGGAACAGGTGGCGGTGCAGCGACAGCCGGCGCAGGCCCATCATCGTGCCGGCCTTCACCATGAGCGGCGGAGTGTAGTCGACGCCCGCGATCAGCCCGTTAGCGATCGACGGCGCCGCGGCCATCACGATCACGAACAAGATCGCCTGTGTCGTGATCCCGAACAAGATGATCGCGAACGGGAGCCAGACCAGCGATGGCATCGTCTGAAGGCCAGTGATCAGGGATCCCACCGCTGCCCGCAGCGGGGGGATCCGCGACACCAGCGAGCCCACCACTACGCCGATCACCAGGGCTATCGCATAGCCGAGCGCCGCCCGCTCCATGGTGGTCCCGATCGCCTGCCACAGCAGGCTCGTGTGCGCTTGCGCCCATAGGTTGCTCAGCGTGACACCTGGCCCTGGCAGCACCAGCTTCTTCCAACCGCTGAGGTGAACTAGCTCCCAGATGACGTACACGATCGCGAGGGCCGCTACTTTCGGCCACAGCCAGCTCCAGGTGCTCCTGGCGACTTCTCCAGAGTCACGCGGGGCCGACGCCTCGACGTCGAGAGCGTCGAGCCCGAGCAGCGTGTCACTTGCCATGCCGGCTGACCTCCTCTCGTAGCCGGTCGGTGATCGTCCCGGCGAGCTCGCTGACCGGCCGGGACTCGATCCGCCGCGGCCGCTGGATGGGAACGGGGTACTCGGCGATGACCCGGCCGGGCCGACTGCTCAGCAGGATCACGCGGTCTCCGAGCCGGACTGCCTCGCGGACGTTGTGGGTGACGAAAAGCACGGTGAGGTTCCGCCCGGCGCAGACCCGGTCGAGCTCGTCATGAAGCAGGTCACGGGTCATCGCGTCGAGCGCGCCGAACGGTTCGTCCATCAGCAGTACGTCGGCGTCTTGGGCGAGCGCGCGGGCCAGCGCGACCCGCTGGCGCATCCCGCCGGATAGCTCGTGCGGGAGTTTCCTGCCGAACCCGCCCAGGTTGACCGTCTCGAGGAGCTCGGCCGCCCGGCGCTTACGGTCGGCCCGCCCGACGCCGCGGGCGCGGAACGCCAGCTCCACGTTGCCCGCCGCGGTGAGCCACGGGAACAGGGCGGGCTCCTGAAACATGAGCGCGACCCGGCCGCCGACGGAAATCTCGCCTGCGGTGGGCTTCTCCAGCCCGGCCACCAGCGACAGTAGCGTGGACTTGCCGCAGCCGGAGGCTCCGATCAGGCAGGTGAACTCCCCTGGCGCGGTGCGCAGGCTCACCTGGTCGAGGGCGCGGACCGCCGCGGAACCCCGCCCGTACACCTTGGAGACGCCAGCGACGGTGACCGCCGCCGGCGCCTCCGTCACCGAGGTGCTGGTCATAGCTATGAGCTCACCGCGGGCTGGCCCGCCGCGGAGAGCAGCGTGTTCAGCGGGCCGAGGTCGAAGATGCCGGTGAGGCTGACCGGCTTGAGCAGTCCGACGCTGACCGCCTGCTGCGCGTCGGTGGTCAGCGACGCCGCGTCCGGGTCGACGCTGAAGTCGATCTCCTTGAACGAGTCCGCCACGAGGCTCGACTTGAGCGCCTTGCCGGTGTAGGCCGCGTACTCCGCGTCCGCGTCCGATTCGGCCGCCGACGGGTCGGACTTGATGAAGTCGATCGCCTGCATGTTGGCCTTGAGCAGGTCGGCGACGACGGCCGGGTGCGCGGACAGGAACGACTGCGTGACCATCAGCACCGTGGTGACACCGGGCTCGGACAGCAGCACCTTGCCGCCATCCTTCACCATCTCGATGTCATACGGCGCCGGCTCGGACGCGCCTTCGATCTGCCCGGACTCGAACTCGAGCACCGCGGCCGAGTTCGGGGTGGTCGGCTTGATGGACACGTCGCCGCCGCCGGTCGCGCTGGTCGTCAGGCCCTGCTGCTTGAGCCAGTAGCGCAGCGCCACGTCCTGGGTGTTGCCCAGTGACGGCGTGGCCAGCGACTGACCCTTCAGCTGCGCCGCCCCGGTGATCGAGGGCTTGACCACGATCGAGGCGCCGCCGGTCGCGACACCGGAAACGATCTTGATGGCGGCCCCGCTGGACTTCTGCCACGCGTTGATCGCGGGGTTCGGCCCCACGTAGGCGGCGTCGAGCTGGCCGGACAGGATCGCGGTGGTCTCCTGTGTGCCGCTGCTGAACGCCGTCGCGCTTACCTTTCCGGCGGAGCCGAGCGCCGAGGAGAAGTAGCCGTTCTTCAGCGCGATGAGCGCGGGCGCGTGCGTGATGTTCGCGAGGAACCCGAGCCGCACGGTCACCGGCGCCGCCGCGGGGTCGGTGGCACTGCTGCTGCCCGTTGGGGCGCTCGAGCTGCTGCCCGAGTTCCCGGAGGAGCAGCCCGCGACAAGCATGGCGCTGCCGGCCACGGCAGCGGCCACAACCAAGATCCTGCGCATATATTGCTTCCATTCCCTATCGGTTTAGTAGACAGATAAGCACTATACACCCTACCCGTAAAGTAGGAAACACCCCGGCAAGACTTGTAACCGACGCGTGGGAACAGTGGGAACAGCGGGGTTAACAGATGCTAACGAGCGGCTAGTCGTCGTCGGAGGAGTCCTGGATGTCCAGGCCCTGCACCGACGGGAACTTGGCCAGGCACTCCTGCAGGCGCGCGACGTCGGCGTCGTTGGCGTTGTTGATCTGGTACACGACCTCGCTGACCGCAGACGCCAGCGGCACTCCGGTGGGGATCGGCGCCGCGGTCACGTCAGGCAGTTTGGCGCACGCGGCGCGGACCTGCAGCCGGACCGACACCGGCGTGCCGTCCTTGAATGAGACGAGCGCCTGCTGCTGGCCAAGCGCCTTGTCGAATTGCGAGCAGCCCGTCAAGGCCAGCGCGCTCAACGCGATGGCACAGATAACGACACGGGGTAGTACTCGCACGAGACGTAGCTTATGCCCCTGGCGCACCGGTACCGTAACGGGGAGACAGAAAGATCCACTCTCCATGCCGTCGCGCCACATTCTCATTGTCAACGCTCGCAAGGTGACCCAGCCGGTCTTCGTGATCGGCGCGCCGCACTCCGGTGCGGAAGCGGTTGGCCGGGCGTTGAAGATCTCACCGGGCTTTCACGTGACCATCGGGCAGCACAGCGTGCTCCAGGCGGTTTACGGGTTCGCCCGGCGCCCTTCGCTGTACAGCGGCCGCGGCGATGCCGCCGCGGCCGTGATCCGGGATGCCTTCGCCCAGGGCTGGCAGGTGAACCCCACGAGCTGCCTGGAGTGCACCGCGCAGTGCCGGTCGGCGGCCGGCCTTCGCCCCTCGGAGGTCGGGCCGTGCGTCGAGCAGCGCGGCCTGTCCCGCTTCGGCGACGCCAGCCCCGACCTCACCTACTGCGCCGAGGCGCTGGTCAGCGCGTTCCCCGACGCTCAGATCGTGCAGGTCGTCAGGGACGGGCGGGACAGCGTCGCGGCCATGTTGCACGACCCCGTGGTGATGTCCTGGTTCCGGCCGAGCGTGGCCAACGTGGAGACCGAGTTCCCGAACCCGTTCTACGGCGTCGAGGACGAGACGGACAGGCTTATCTGGGGCGGCCTGTCGCCCGCGGGCAAGTGCGCGATGCGCTGGCGCGGGGCGATCAGGCTGGCGGCACGGCTGCGCAAGACGCTGCCGGAGGGCCAGCTGAAAACCCTGCGGTACGAGGACATGGTCCGCAACCCCGGTTCGGCGGCCGCTATCTTGACAGAATTCACCGGGACCAAGATCGCCGCGCCCGCGTCGCCGAACCATCGCAGGGCCAGGACCGAGGCGGCGGCCTGGCGCCGCGCGCTGACGCTGAGCCAGGTCGCCGACATCGAAAAGGTCACAGGCGAGGAACTGCGCCGCCTTGGCTATGTGTGAGGGGCTATGTGTGAGGGGCTAGGTGTGAGGGGCTAGGTGTGAACCTGCTCCTGGTCCGCGAACTGGGTGTGGTACAGCTCCGCGTAAAGCCCGCCGGCCGCGAGCAGGTTCTCGTGGGTGCCGTCTTCCACCACCTGGCCGGATTCGATCACCAGGATCTGCCCGGCCTCCCTGATGGTTGACAGCCGGTGCGCGATCACCAGCGAGGTCCGGCCGGTGAGCGCGATCTTGAGCGCGCGCTGCACCGCGGCCTCGGACTCGGAGTCCAGGTGCGCGGTGGCCTCGTCGAGCACCACGATCGACGGCGCCTTAAGCAGCAGCCGGGCCAGCGCGACCCGCTGCTTCTCGCCGCCGGACAGCCGGTAGCCGCGGTCGCCGACGATCGTGTCGAGCCCGTCGGGCAGCACCGAGATCAGGTCCCAGATCTGCGCCGACTGGCACGCCTCGATGAGCTCGGCGTTGGTCGCGGTCGGCCGCGCGTACAACAGGTTGGCGCGGATCGTGTCGTGGAACAGGTGCGCGTCCTGGGTGACCACGCCGACCACGTCGTGCAGCGAGTCCAGCGTGACGTCCCGTATGTCGTGGCCGCCGATCAGCACGGCCCCGTCGTTCGGGTCGTACATCCGGGAAACCAGCGCGGTGATCGTGGTCTTGCCCGCCCCTGACGGCCCGACCAGCGCGGTGAGCTGCCCCGAAGGCGCGTCGAACGAGACGTCGTGGAGCACGCCCGCGGCCGCGTCGGTCCGCTCGGGCGTCTTCAGCGCGATCGACTCCAGTGATGCCAGTGACACCTCCGCCGCCGTCGGGTAGCGGAACGACACGTTCTCGAACCGGATGTCGGGCGCGGCCCCGGTGCCGTTGCCGTCCATCGTTCGCGGCAGCGTGACGGCGCCGGGCTTTTCCTTGATCAGCGGTTCCAGGTCGAGCACCTCGAAGACCCGGTCGAAGCTGACCAGCGCCGTCATCACCGACACCTGGACGTTGGACAGCGACCCGATCGGCCCGTAGACCCGGGCGATCAGCTGGGCGAGCGCGACCAGCGTGCCGAACTGGAGCGCCCCCTTGACCACCAGCGAGCCGCCGACCCCGTACACCACCGCGGTGAACAGCGCGGTGAGCAGGGTGATCCCGATCATCAGCACCGACCCGTACATGTCCCTGGTGACGCCGATCTCGCGGACCTGGGCGGCCTTGGACGCGAACAGCGCCGACTCCTCGCGCGGGCGGCCGAACAGCTTGGCCAGCATCGCGCCTGCCACGTTGAACCGCTCGGTCATCGTCGAGCCCATCTCGGCGTTGAGCTGCATCGCCTCCCTGGACAGCCGCTGCAGCCTGCGGCCGACCAGCCGCACGGGGACCAGGAACAGCGGGATGAGCGCCAGCGCGATTAGGCTGACCACCCAGGACAGGTAGAACATGGTGATCAGGATGACGATCACCGACAGCACGTTCGACAAGACGCTGGCCAGCGTCCCGACGATCGCCGTCTGCGCGCCAACCACATCCCCGTCCAGGCGGCTGACCAGGCTCCCGGTCTGGGCGCGGGTGAAGAACGCGATCGGCTGCCGCTGGACATGGTCGAAGACCTGGGTACGCAGGTCGTAGATCAGGCTCTCACCGAGGCGCGAGGAAAACCACCGGTTCACCACGCCGAGAAGCGCGTCGAACAGCGCGACCCCGACGGCGGTGAGCGCGATCACGATGACGACGAACTCGTCCCGGCCGACGATGCCGCGGTCGATGAGCTCGCGCAGCAACAGCGGGTTCACCACCGTAATGCAGGCATCCAGCGCCGTGGCGAAGAGGAAGATCGATAGCTGCCGCCAATAGGGCCGCGCGTAGTGGGCGATCCGCCGGACCGTGCCCTTCTTGACCTTCTGTTTGGTCACGTTCGGGTCCATCTTGAACCCGCGCGCCATCCCGAATCCCGGGCCGCCGTGCATCATCACCATAGTTCTCTCAACTTACTGGGGGCCGGCCCGGTTCCCGTACTTAATAAGCTCGCGGCGAACTCCGCGAGCGCGCTGGGGCGCGGTTAGCCCGCCAGCGCCTTCCCGCGCGTGGCACCGCCCCGGCCGCGCAGCGTGACACCCGTCTCGGTCAGGATCCGGTGCACAAACCCGTACGACCTCCCCGTAGCGGTCGCAAGCGCCCGGATGGACTCGCCGGAGTCATAACGCACTCTGAGGTCGGTCGCCAGTTTGCTGCGGTCAGGCCCCGTGACCCGGGTGCCCTTCTTGAGGGTCTCGGCCACATGTACCTCCCGTAAGGTGGAACACTCGTCGCGTATGGCCCCCCATTCGCAATGATCACCTATTACGGCGCTGTTGGCCAGCAACTTGGTCAGGCTAGGGCGACGAGATCGGCGAAATCTTCGCTCCACGCGTCTTCGGTTCCCTCGGGCAGCACGATTACGCGTTCCGGCGAAAGCGCGTCAACCGCTCCCTCATCATGAGTAACAAGAACAATCGCGCCTTGATATGCGGCGAGCGCGGCGAGGATCTCCTCCCGGCTTGCCGGGTCCAGGTTGTTTGTCGGCTCGTCTAGCAGCAGCACGTTCGCCCCGGACACCACAAGAAGCGCGAGCGCGAGCCTGGTCTTCTCGCCGCCGGAAAGAACTCCGACTGGTTTATCGACGTCGTTACCGGAGAACAGAAAAGACCCCAGGACCCGGCGCTGCTCGGAATCGGTGAGTTCCGGTGCCGCGGTGCGCATGTTCTCCAGCAGAGTGCGTTCGGTATCCAGGGTTTCGTGCTCCTGCGCGTAATATCCGAGGCGAAGGCCGTGCCCCGGCATGACATTTCCGGTGTCGGGATTTTCGACGCCCGCGAGTAGCCGCAGCAGCGTGGTCTTGCCCGCGCCGTTCAGCCCGAGGACCACGACGCGGCTCCCCCGGTCGACCGCCAGGTCGACGTCGGTGAACACCTCGAGCGAGCCGTAGGACTTGGACAGGCCGCTCGCTGTCAGCGGGGTGCGCCCGCACGGCACGGGGACCGGAAAGCGGAGCCTGGCTACCTTGTCCGTGGCCCGCTCGGCCTCCACCCCGGACAGCAGCCGCTCGGCCCGGCGCTGCATGTTCTGCGCTGCCCTGGCCTTGGTGGCCTTGGCCCGCATCTTGTCCGCCTGCGCCTGCAGCGCGGTGGCCTGCCGCTCGGCGTTGGACCGCTCGCGGCGGCGCCGCCGCTCGTCGGCCTCCCGCTGCGTGAGGTACGCCTTCCAGCCGACGTTGTAGATGTCCAGCGTGGAGCGGTTCGCGTCCAGGTAGAAGACCTTGTTAACGACCTGTTCGACCAGGCCGACATCGTGGCTGATGACGATCAGGCCGCCGCGGTAGTTCTTGAGGTGGTCGCGCAGCCACACGACGGAGTCCGCGTCCAGGTGGTTGGTCGGCTCGTCGAGCAGCAGCGTCTGCGAGTCGCCGAACAGGATCCGGGCGAGCTCGATCCGCCGCCGCTGCCCGCCGGACAGCGTCCGTAGCGGCTGCTGCAGCACCCGGTCCGCCAGCCCCAGGCTGGCGGCGAGCGACGCCGCCTGCGCCTCGGCCGCGTATCCGCCGAGCACCGCGAGCCGGTCGGAGAGGTTGCCATAGCGCCGGATCGCCTTCTCGGCGACCTGCTGGTCCGGATCCGACATCTGCGCCTCGGCCTTGCGCATCGCCTCGCGCAGCTCGTCGAGGCCGCGGGCGGACAGCACCCGGTCGAGCGCGAGCACGTCCAGGTCCCCGGTGCGCGGGTCCTGCGGGAGGTAGCCGACGGTGCCGGTGCGCCTGATCGTGCCCGCGGCGGGCTGGCCGTTGCCGGACAGAACCTTGGCCAGCGTCGTCTTGCCCGCCCCGTTGCGGCCGACCAGGCCGATCCGGTCCCCCTCGGCGACCTGGAACGACGCGTCGGCAAGCAGCAGCCTGGCACCAGCACGCAGCTCTATGCCGCTGGCGACGATCACTGTGACTCCACTCCAGCTTTTCAGCGATAAACGGACATGACGATTGCCGATACGGCGGGCGCTCCGCGATCCCGGCGCCGCGGCCGGCCGTCACACCCCGAGTGGCAGCATGCACTGAGGATACCCGATCAGTTCGCCGGCTCCGTAAGCATTATCCGTACGGACAGGTACAGGCGCGGCGCGCCCTTGAGCACCGCGAGCTTGGGGTCGGGAACGGTGAGAAACCGGTCCGTGGCCAGCTCGAAATATGACAACAGCCGCGGGTCCGCGCGCAATTCCGCCGCCGCCCGCTTGTCGCCGCCGAGCACGACCGCGTCCAGCCCGGGCCCGCGCTCGCTGGCCGCCCCCGTTCCGGCTGCTCGCTCGGTATATCCGGAACGATCGCGCCTGTCTCCCCCAGGTCGCCAGCTCCCGAAGACCGCGACCGCGGCGTCGGCGGCGGCCTGCAGTGCCTCGTTCGCCTGCTTCTCCCGGCGCCGGGCGAACCGGTGCTGTGACCACCCTCCCGCGGCGCTGCGCCCGTGCACCAGGCGCGAACCGGTCTTCGATGCCGCCAGGCGCGGCGGCGTGCCCGTGAAGACGCCAGCCGCGTAGCCGCCGAGCCGGACGAGGAGCACGCCGACCGTGCGCGGAGCCATGGCGTGGATGGCGATCGCCTCGGCGCAGGCATCCGGGTCCACGGTCAGGCCGGCCACCGGCGGGAACGGCGAATGACATTCAGCGACCGCGCCGTCCGGTGCGGTGAAAATCACATTCTGGCCGGTCAGCACCGCAGTGAGAGCGGCGCCACGCGCGGCGTCGCCGTGCCGTTCAGCGAAGTCGGCGATCCACCCGGGGAACCGGGACGGTGCCACGTCCAGCCACCGGCCGGCACTACTTGCGACGTTCTTCACTACTGACTGCCTCATCGTGTTTACTATCCGTACAACAGAAGCTGTCACGCGTTCGAGTCAACGAGTCCAGACGAGGAAGACACCATGCTCCCGATCGATCCCGCAGACGATCCAGGGGGCGGCGTGGTGCCCGCGCAACCGCTGCCACCCCCCGCCGACGTCCTTCCCGCGCAGGCCATGGCGTACGGCGGCACGTTCGTACGGCCCGGCGCGCTTGCCTGGGGCGGGACAAAGGACGCACCCGACGGAGCGTACTCCTCGTGCGAGGCAGTCGAGCAGGCACTCGCGGCGGTCATCAAGGATCCCGACCGAATGGACGACCTGCTGGACGAGCTATCGCGCGCCCGGCTGTGGGTCCCGCTCCCGGCCGGCCAGGGGCCGGTCACCGACGGCTCCGCCGTGGCGCTACCGACGGTCACCTACCTGGGGGCCGAATTCGTGCCCTGCTTCACGTCGATCCAGCGCCTGGCTAGCTGGGCCCACTCCCCGGCCGCGGGCGAGTCGCCGGATTCCGCTGCCGCGGACAGATCCGGGCGCGCCCGGCCCCACTCCGGCCCGGGCCCGGGCGCCGTCCCCAGCCAGCAGACCAGGTACGCGCGCGGCGGGCGCCCGGCGAGCAATCAGCCGACAACCGGCGGCTACCCGCGAGGCCAGCACCCGGGCGCCGGGTCGGCGGCCGGCAAGTACCCGCTGGGCGAGTATCAGTTCGCCGACGTCGAGCGTCCCTGGCAGCGGGCGGGCGACGCCCGCGTGGCGCCGCACATCGTGGTGCCCGCGGCCGCCCTCGCGCGGAACCTGCCGGCCGGGCTCGGCATCGCGCTCAACCCGGGAGCCGAGGCGAGCGTGCCGATCTACCGGGAAGGCGTCGCGGACCTGGCCGCCGTCCACGCCTCGGCCAGCGGCGTCCCTGTCCGGGTCGGCCACCCGCCGGCGGAACCGGAGGCGCTGCTGCGCGAGGTGGGCGACGGATTGCACTCACTGCCCGCCGTGCGGCAGGCCGCGCGCGCCTGGCTGTCGGTGCGCGGCCAGGGTGAGGGCCTGATCATCTCGGTCACCCTCGACGATCCGGCGAGCGAACCGGTCCACGAGGCGGTCGTCGGCTCGATCGAGCGCGCCGTGGCCGCGGTTCCCATGCAGGCCAATTTCCCGATCGACGTCACCTTCCCCGGTGAATCCGAACCTGACCTCGTCGACGAATGGGTAGCCGAGAACACCGTGCCCTTCTACACCCGCGAAAAATGATCGCGAATGTCTACCATCGCGGCAGGCGCCGTATAACGAACACCATCTGGCGCACCTGCCTCTAGTTTTGACTTCGCACACCTTGTGACCAAAACGGCGCCCGGAATGCCCGGAATGTCTAGTCGGGAAGTGTGCGAAGTCGGCCGGGGGATCCCCGTTAACCGCACGACTCACAACTGGCGGGGGAATGTGAGGCGGGGGAATGTGAGGCGAGATGGGGCGGAAGGGGGCGGAAGGGGGCGGTGGGGGATCGGTCGCCGTCGCCGTCGCGCGGAGGGGCGAGGGTGGGTCTAGTCGCTCGCGCGCGGTACCGGCGCCGGCTGGCGCACATTATCGCGGTGGCTGGCGCCAGTAATTGGGGTGGATGACGCGGAGAGATATCGCGCTGAAATGGCAAACCATTGCGTTTTTGGACACGCCCCTACCACCAGCATTTCGTCGGTGCCTCGCCGTACTATCCCACCATGGTGACATTTACCGACCTAGATGAGCGCGTTTCCGTGCTCGAGGACACCGTATTCGCTGAGCTTTACCCTAAGGTGGATGCCATGAATTGGGGTATCGGGCAGGTCTACCAGGAAACCCAGTCCAACCGGGAGGAGATCGCCGGCCTGCGGGTGGACGTCGCCGCGCTGGACGCCACGATCCGCACGGAGATCACCGCGCTCAAGACCGCGGTGATCCTGCAGGTGAACGAGATGAGAAGGGAGATTCTGACGACACGCTCGGCCATGCGTACCGAGATGACCGCGTTCAAGTCCGCGGTCGAGCGGCGGTTCGAGGTGGTGGACCGCCGGTTCAACGCGATGGACAAGCGGTTCGACTCGGTGGACAAGCGGTTCGACGGGCTTGACGCGAAGCTCGACGAGTTCCTTGGCCAGGTACGCGGCGGTTAGATGTTGAAACCCAGGGCCCGGAGTTGCTCGCGACCGTCTTCCGTGATGCTCTCCGGGCCCCACGGGGGCATCCAGACCCAGTTGATGCGGAAGTCGGACACCACGCCGTCGAGGGCCTCACGCGCCTGGTCCTCGATCACGTCGGTGAGCGGGCAGGCGGCACTGGTCAGCGTCATGTCGAGGGTGGCTACCCGGTCGGCGTCGACGTCGATGCCGTAGACGAGGCCCAGGTCGACGACGTTGATGCCGAGTTCGGGGTCCACCACGTCGCGCAGCGCCTCGAGGACGTCCGCGACCTCCTGAGTCAGCCCCTCCTGAGGCGGCGCCTCCTGGGGCAGCGCTTCCTGAGGCAGCGCCTCCTGCGATGCGTTCTCGGTCATGTTTGTTGTCCTCCGTCGCTGTTGGCGGAATCGCTGTCGGCGAGCGCCCGCGCGGTGGCGTCTTTCCACGCCATCCAGCTGAGCAGGGCGCATTTGATCCTGGCCGGGTACTTCGACGCGCCGGCGAACACCACGGCGTCTTCCAGGAGATCCTCGTCCGGCCCGGACATTGACGCCTGGCCCTTGGACTGCATGAGGGTCAGGAAGGCGTCGCCGATCCGCATCGCCTCGCGAACCGGCTTACCGATGACCAGGTCGGACATCACCGAGGCGCTGGCCTGGCTGATCGAACAGCCCAGCGTCTCGTAGGAGACATCCTCGACCACCTGCTCGCCGCCGACGTCCTTGAGGGTGACGCGCAGCGTCACCTCGTCACCGCACGTCGGGTTGACGTGGAACACCTCGGCATCGTACGGATCCCGCAGGCCCTTGTGGTGCGGGTTCCGGTAGTGGTCCAGGATGATCTCCTGGTACATGGACTCGAGTTGCATAACGCCCCAAAGAAACGCTGTGCGTACCGGATTCCTTCCGCCAGCGCGTCCACTTCCTCGTGCGTGTTGTACACGTAGAAGGTCGCCCGGGCGGAGGACTGGACTCCGAGGGCGCGGTGCAACGGCCACGCGCAGTGATGCCCGGTGCGCACCGCTATGCCGAGATCGTCGAGGACCTGGCCGACGTCGTGCGGGTGCACCCCGTCAACCTCGAACGCGACGGCGCCGCCGCGGTCCTTGGTCGTCGTCGGCCCGAGGATCCGCACGCCCTTGATGTCGAGAAGCGCGTCGATCGCGTGCGCGGTCAGTGACTCCTCGTGCGCGGCGACGTTGTCCATGCCGAGACTGGTCAGGTAGTCCACGGCCGCGCCGAGCCCCGCGGCCTGCGGCGCCGGCGGCACACCGGTCTCGAAGCGCGCGGGCGGCGGCTGGAAGGTGGAGCCCTCCATCCGCACGACCTCGATCATCTCCCCGCCGAACAGGAACGGCGGCAGCGCCTCCAGCCTCGCGTACTTGCCGTAGAGCACGCCGAGCCCGAACGGGCCGAGCATCTTGTGGCCGGAGAACACCAGGAAGTCCGCGTCCAGGGCCGCGACGTCCACCGGGTGGTGCGGCACCAGCTGCGCGCCGTCGACGAGCACGAGCGCGCCGGCCTCGTGAGCCAGCCGGGTGATCTCCGCGACCGGCGGATTGACCCCGGTGACATTCGACTGGCCGGTCAGGGCGACGATCTTGGTGCGGTCGGTGATCAGCAACCGGTCCACGTCGAGCCGGCCGTCCGGCAGCACAGGGAACCAGCGCAGGGTGCCTCCGCTGCGCAGCGCGAGCTGCTGCCAGGGGACGAGGTTGGCGTGGTGCTCGGCCTCCGTGATCAGGATCTCGTCGCCAGGCCTGATCGAGGAAGAGAGCGCGTAGGCGACCAGGTTGACCGACTCGGTGGCGCTCTTGGTGAACACGATCT
>DATMKQ010000034.1:0-6081 GCA_035571275.1 Trebonia sp. | reverse complement strand
CCCTGCCCACGTGGGCGACCAGCTGCTTGAGGACTGCCGCGCCCTTGGCGTAGGTGATGCCGTCGAAGTTCACCTCGACGGCCTCGATGTCGGGGATGTCGGCCGCGACCGGGTGCGTGGATGGCAGCTGGTCCTGCTGGTACGCCGCCGTCTTCCAGGTCTGGGCGAAGGTCGTCCAGGCGCCAGTCCAGCGGGTGGCCTCGGCCTCGGCCGCGAGGCTGGCCCAGGTGGCGAACGACTCGTTCAGCCACAGGTCGTCCCACCAGCGCATGGTGACCATGTCGCCGAACCACATGTGCGCCATCTCATGCAGGATCGTCTCGGCGCGGGCCTCCCGGTAGCTGTCCGTCACGCGCGACCGGAACACGTAGGCCTCGAGGAACGTGATGGCGCCGGCGTTCTCCATCGCGCCCGCCTTGAACTCGGGCACGAACAGCTGGTCGTACTTGCCAAACGGGTAGCGCACCCCGAACGCGGCGTGGAAGTAGTCGAAGCCCTGCCGGGTTATCTCGAAGATCTCGTCCGGGTCCAGGTAGGGGGCCAGCGACTCGCGGCAGAAGATGCCGAGCGGGATCCCGTCATGCTCGTCGCGCACCACGTGATACGGGCCGGCCGCGACCGCGGTGACATACGTCGGCAGCACCGCGGTCGGCGGGAACGCCCAGAACGCCGTCTTCGCCGTCGGCGCCTGCGCCACCGTTTCCGGAGCCGTGTTCGAGATCACCTGCCACCCCTGCCTGGCGGTGACCTGGAACTCGAAGGTGGCCTTCAGGTCGGGCTGGTCGAAGCAGGCGTAGACCCGGTGCGCGTCGAACGTCTCGAGGTCGGTGTACATGTAGACCCCGCCGTCGGCGGGGTCGGTGAACCGGTGCATGCCCTCGCCGGAGCGTGAGTAGGCGCAGTCGGCGGCGATCCGCAGTTCGTTGCTCTCGGCGAGGCCGTCCAGGCTGATCCGGTTCCCGTCGAAGCTCTCCAGGCCGACGGCGTTCCCGTTGAGCGTGATCTCGTGTACCGCCGGCGCGGTGAGTTCGATGAACGTCGACGCACCGGGTCTGGTGCAGCGGAAGCTGACCGTAGTCACCGAGCCGAACGTGATCTCACCCCCGGTCAGGTCCAGTTCGACGACGTAGGACTGCACATCGAGCAGGCGCGCGCGTTCCCGCGCCTCATTGCGCGTGAGGTTGCTGGTCACTGCCGTGATCCCTTTCCCGGTCTGACGCTGGCGAGAATAATCGCACGTCGGCCTGTGGAATGACCCGGCCAGCCCCCAGGTTGTCAGCATGGTCACCCCGACTTCCCCCAAGGAGCATGTCCATGGGCCAGCAGGACCCAACCCCCGTCGATTTTTGGTTTGACCCGCTTTGCCCGTGGGCGTGGATCGCGTCTCGCTGGCTGCTCGAGGTCGAGAAGGTGCGCCCGGTGGCATCGCGCTGGCACGTGATGAGCCTCGCCGTGGTCAACGAGGGCAAGGACCTGCCCGAGCAGTACCGTGAGCTGATGGCCCAGGCGTGGGGACCGGTGCGGGTCGCGATCGCCGCCGAGCAGAAGTTCGGCCCCGAGGTGCTGCTGCCGCTGTACACCGCGCTCGGCACGCGGTTCCACCATGAGCAGGCGCCGAAGGACCGGGCCACGGTCGAGGCCGCGCTGACCGAGGCCGGCCTGCCTGCGGACCTGGCGGACGCGATGGACGATCCGTCGTACGACGAAGCGCTCCGGGTGTCGACCGCCGACGGCATGGACCGGGTCGGATACGAGGTCGGTACCCCGGTGATCTCCGTCGATGGCGTGTCCTTCTTCGGTCCGGTGGTCTCTCCGATCCCGCGCGGCGACGCCGCGGCGATGCTCTGGGACGGCGTGCTCGCCGTCGCGGGGACCGACGGCTTCTTCGAGCTGAAGCGCAGCCGCACCCGCGACCCGATCTTCGACTGAACTCTTTACCCACCCGCCCATCCCTCGCCCACCCGGCCATCCCTGGCCCCCACCCTGCCCATCCCCGGCCACCCGCCGCCGACGGTTCTGACAGACTGGTCCCGTGCGCGTCTACCTTGGATCCGACCACGCGGGTTTCGTGCTGAAGAGCCGGCTCATCGAGTGGCTGAAGCAGGCAGGCCACGATCCGGTCGACTGCGGCCCGGACGCCGAGCGCGATGACGACGACTACCCGCCGTACGTCATGCGCGCCGCGGACGCCGCCGTCAAGGACCCGAGCAGCCTGGGCATCGTCATCGGCGGCTCGGGAAACGGCGAGGCGATCGCGGCGAACAAGATTCGCGGAGTACGGGCCGCCATCGCCTGGAGCGAGGAAACGGCCCAGCTCGCCCGGCTGCACAACAACGCGAACGTGCTCAGCCTCGGTGCCCGCATGTACTCCGTCGAGGACGCGGTGTCGTTTACGCGGATGTTCGTCGAGACCGAGTTCTCCGGCGCGGAGCGGCACGCCAGGCGGCTGGGGGAGATCGCGGACTACGAGGCCACGGGAAAGCTGCCCCCGCTGCCGGCCGAGCCCTAACGGTGCTCGTTTCCAGCTACATCTCGCCCAAGGCGGCCAAGGGCCAGCCGAGCGGGATCGCGGGCCGCGGCCTGATCGCGGTGGCGCCGGTCGCCAAGGACGAGATCGTGGCGATCAAGGGCGGTCACCTCGTCGACACCGCGACCCTGGACGCGCTGCCGGAGCGGCTGCGCAACTCCGACGTCCAGGTCGCCGACGGGTTTCACCTGGTGGCGCTGGACGAGGCCGAGTACGAGCCGGTCATGCTGTTCATCAACCACTCCTGCGAGCCGAACGTCGGGTTCGCCGGCAACATCGTGCTGGTTGCCATGCGTGACGTGGCCGCGGGGGAGGAGCTGACCACCGACTACGCGCTGTTCGACGACGCCGACGACCCGATGACCTGCAGCTGCGGCACGCCGTCCTGCCGCCACACGATCAGCGGCCGGGACTGGCAGCTTCCGGAGCTGCAGCGCAAGTACGGCAGCTACTTCTCCACGTACCTGCTGCGCCGCTTCGCACCCGGCGGCGCATAACCCCTGCGTCGATGTACCTTTGGGCCGGAAAGAACGAGCCCTCCGGTACATCCATGCGCCGGCCCCACGCGTGCGGCCCGCTGATCCGCGCCTTACTCGCCGGGGAACGCGGCAGCGTTCTGCGGGCAGACGGTTCCCGCGGGCGGCAGCGCGCCGCTGAGCAGGTAGCGGAGCGCGTCGTCGAGCGCGCAGGTGCTGGGGTTGTTGGTCTCGGTGTGCCCGTACCCGTCGATGGTCAGCAAGCGGGAGTGAGCCAGCTCGCGGGATAGCGCGACCGAGTCCTGATACGGGGTGGCCGGATCGCCGGTGTTGCCGAACAGCAGGATGGTCCCGGTGGTGGGCCGGTTCCACGGCCCCGAGTAGCGGTCCTGTCCAGCGGCGGCAGGCCAGTCGGCGCATTCCTCCGACTGCCAGGTGAGCTCCAGCCCGAAGCCGCCCGACCGGGCGTAGGCGAGCCGCGCCAGCGGCGGGTAGGCGCCTTGGGTGCGCGGGTTTGGGCCGTCCGAGCAGACGACGGCGAGCTGCTGTTCCTGGCCTGAATACGGCGCCGCCGGCGCGGCCGCTGCGGCTGCGGCTGCGGGCGTGCCCGTTCCCGCAGGCCGGCTGCCGGGACCGGACGAGGCCAGCCACAGCTGCTGCATCAGGGCGGCGCCCTGCTGCCACTGAGCCACGCTGCCGAGCGGCACCGCCGCGACCGCGTCCGCGTAGGTGTAGACCTGCCGCGGGGTGCCGATGGACACCGGGTGCCGGCTCAGACGGCGCAGCAGCGTGGCCCACTTGGCCCGGGTCGCGGCCGGGCTGCCCGCCGAGAACGCGCACGCGGACGTGGCCGCCTGGCCGCACAGGTCAAGGAAGTCGCGCATCGTCGCGGCGGCGGCCAGGTCCCGGTTCTCGCGCAGCGATGACGGCAGCGTGCCTGAGTTGGTCCAGGTGGCTGGGTTGAGGTTCCCGTCAAGGATCACGTGCCCGACCGTGGCCGGGAACAGGTTGGCGTACGTGGCGCCGAGCAGCGTGCCGTAGGACTCGCCGTAGTAGTTCAGTACCGGATCGCGGACGGCCTCGCGCAGCAGGTTCATGTCGCGGGCCACGTCCGCCGTCGTGTCGTGGTCGATCAGAACCCCGCCATGGGCGGCACAGCGCGCGTCGAACCGAGCCCAGGTCCGCTCCCAGGTGCCGTCCTGGCGGGCGCCGACGGGGAACGGGGGCAGTCCGGCCAGCAGCTTGTTCTCTGCCGCCATGGTCGGAAAGCAGCGGACCTGCGTGCTGTAGCCGAAGCCGCGCGGGTCAAACGTGACGATGTCGTAGCGTTCCCGCAGCACGGCGGGGAACTCACCGAAGTCCGCCACGAACCCCTGGATCTGCTCGTTGGGGCCGCCGGCGTTGAAGAAGAGCGTGCCGAGCCGTCCCGCCGGGCCGGTGGCCCGGTGCCGGACCATGGCGACGCTGATCGTCGCGCCGCGCGGATCGGCGTAGCTCAGCGGCACCCGGGCGGCGGCGCACTGAAACCCGCCGTCGCAGGAACGCCAGGCCAGGGCCGGAACCGGCGGTGTGGCCGGCCCGTGCGCCGCGGCCGTCACGGCCGCCGGCACCGCTGCGGCCAGCACGGCGATGGCGCCGGCCAGGGCGGCGAGGCGCGCCGTCCGCCGCGGCCTGGCGCGCGCGACGCCGACCGAGCCGCTTGCTCCGCGTTCAGGGCACTTCTCATCCATCAGATTCCGTCCATTCTGGTGCGCCATTGCGGGTTAGGTCTGGTGGATCCCGACGCTAGGAGCCGCAGGGCGGCTCCGACATCCGCCTGGACGGCGTCCTGGGTGTATCTGGGTACACCTCACGATCTGGGTGACCAGCGCCACTGCGGCGGCGGCGGATCGCGCGGCACACTGGGGGAAACCCGCGGCGGTGAAACGGAGACCAGCCATGGACAGGCAGATAGCGAGCCAGGTTCGCGTCCGATGGCCGGGCCGGATGCTGGCGTGGCTGAACGGGCGGATGACTGCCTGCGCCCGCGGCGCGATGCTCGGGGCGCTCGCGATCGCGGAGGCGGTGCTCCTGCACCCGCTCCTGTTCGTGGTGGCCTTCCTGATCCCGATTCCGGGCATTGGGCTGGCCGCGCGCCAGCTGGCCGACCTGACCAGGAGACTGTGCGGCGAGTGGTGTGGCGTGGCGATCGCATCGCCGTACCGGCCCGCACCCGCGGGCGCGGGCGAGTTCGGGAGCCTTACCTGGCGGCAGCGGCGGCGGTGGCTGACGGCCGACCCGGCGACCTGGCGGGACCTGGCCTTTTTTCTCCTGAACCCGTGGCTGGGTGCCGCGCTGGCCGGCGGGTCCGCCGCACTGATCGTGTACGGAATCTTCGGGCTGGCGATGCCGCACCATTCGACCCAGCTGGCCGGCGTGACGCCGCACCCGCTGTTGGGCATCCTGTTGGCGGCCGGCGGGTTTCTGGCCGCGCCGTGGCTGCTGCGCTGCTATGGCGGGTTCACCCGTTCGCTGCTGGGGCCGACCCAGCACGCCGAGCTGGCGCGGCGGGTCAGCCACCTGGCCCAGACCAGGTCCGACACGATCGACGCCGGGGCGGCCGAGGTCCGCCGTATCGAGCGGGATCTGCACGACGGGGCGCAGGCTCGCCTGGTGGCTATGGGGATGACCCTGGACGCGGCCGGGCAGCTGATCATCACCAACCCGGTCGCGGCGCAGGCGCTGCTGACCGAGGCCAGGGACAACTCGATCAAGGCCCTGGCCGAGCTGCGCGGCCTGGTCCGCGGGATCCACCCTCCGGTGCTTGCGGACCGCGGTCTCGCCGACGCCGCCCGGTCCCTGGCCCTGGACATGCCGTTGCGTGTGCACTGCGCCTGCGAGCTCGTCGGCCGTCCGCCGGACCCGGTGGAGTCGGCCGTCTACTTCGCGATCACCGAACTGCTGGCCAACGTGTCCAAGCACGCCGATGCGGACCAGGTCTGGATCGACATCCGGCACGATCGCGGGCTGCTGAGGGCCGGCGTCACCGATGACGGCCGCGGCGGCGCCGACCCGGCCCGCGGCACCGGCCTGCACGGC
>DATMKQ010000033.1:0-3284 GCA_035571275.1 Trebonia sp. | reverse complement strand
CGCGCGGCAGCCGTTCGGCACGCTGTCCGGCGGTCAGCAGGCCCGGCTGCAGATCCTGCTGCTCGAGCTCGGCGGCGCGACGATGCTGCTGCTCGACGAGCCGACCGACAACCTGGACCTGCCAAGCGCCGACGCGCTGCAAGCGGGGCTAGAGGCCTACCAGGGCACGGTGCTGGCGGTCACCCACGACCGCTGGTTCGCCCGGTCGTTCGACCGCTACCTGGTCTTCGGCGCCGACGGCACGGTCAAAGAATCCGCCGAGCCGTTGTGGAATTAAGACACTTATCCCGAACGGTGCCCGGACTACTAGCTACCGGGTCCGGTATGCGTTCACGAAACAGTCGAGCACGGTCGTGCACAGCGTCTTATCCGCCGCTGGCAGCGTGCAGGTTTCCGTCCAACTGCCGTCCGGGCTCTTGGGGTTGTAGGTCATCACGCCGTTGGCGGGGTAGAGGCCCCCTGAAGGGGCTCCGTCGCCGCTCCGGAGGGATCCGCGAACGCGACCAGGCCGGAGGTCAGCTGGACCACGGTCTCGGCAGCCGGCCGGCTCGCGGGGCACGACTGGCCGAAGTACCTCGCGAACTCTCTGGCCACCCAACATGAAGCGATGGTAACGACAGCAGAGGCAGCTATTTGGCCGACCGATTTGCGGGCTATGTCCGGATATACCTCCTTGCCGGCAGCTACTGTGCCCGGATGAATGGCCCATTCAACTGCCAATAGCAAGCTGAACTGGACATTCATCTGCCGGGGCCAACGCTAGCGAGGGCGAGGGCGCTTGCCCGTGCTGGGAGTTGCTAGTACGTGACCTTTACGTCATCGTCACGAGATTTGGACAAGATCAGTTTTCGCGATCACGACGTCAGGCTGGGGCGTCAGCGTCTGGCGTGGCGCAAGGTGTACCTGGGGTGGAGGACCTGGTGCATCAGGCGGTGAGACATCCGGGGGGGCTCCAGGGCCGCAGGACCGCGGCATCAGGCTGGCTAGCTTCGGCAGCCGCCCCTGTACGCGTTGCCGCCGTCCCGCTGAATCAGTATTATACTGAGTATGCTACTCAGTGAACGGCAGATCAGGGGCGGTCAATGAGCGTCAGGCACGCGCTGTTGGCCCTGCTCAGCGAGGGTCCGAAGTACGGCCTTCAGCTGCGCGAGGAGTTCGAGGCCCGCACTGGCGAGGTCTGGCCGCTGAACGTCGGTCAGGTCTATACGACGCTGCAGCGGCTGGAGCGCGACGGCCTCGTCGAGGCGCTCGATGACGACCAGGACGGCGAGCCCGGCCCGCAGAAGGCCTACCGGATCACCGGCCCCGGCTCGGACGAACTGGCCCACTGGCTGCACGTCCCGCCGGACCTGAGCTCGCCGCCGCGCGACGAGCTTGTCATGAAGGTGCTGGTCGCGGTCCGGGTGCCGGGCACTGACGTGCATGAGGTCATCCAGGCGCACCGCAGGTACCTGGTGCAGCTGATGCAGGAGTGGACCCATCTGAAGGAGGACGAGGCGGACTTCGACTTGGCGCTCGCGCTCGTGGTCGACGCCGAACTGTTCCGGCTCGACTCGCTGGTCCGCTGGCTCGACTCGGCGCAAGCCAGGCTGCGGCGCGCAGAAACCGACGGGTTGCCGCCCAAGCCGGCGGTTCACACCTCCACGCCGGTGGTACAGCGCCGGCGACGGATAGGAGAACGGCGATGAGCGTGCTCGAACTGCGCAGCGTTTCTAAGGTGTACGGCAAGGGCGCCGCCGAGGTGCAGGCGCTGATGGACGTCAGCATGCGGGTCGAGGCGGGCAGCATGGTCGCCGTGATGGGCCCCAGTGGATCGGGGAAGTCCACGCTGCTCACGATCGCGGGGACGCTTGAGGAGCCGACCTCGGGCGCCGTCCTGATCGGCGGCCAGGACGTGGCGCGGATGGCGGGTGGCGGCAAGTCGCGGATCCGCCGCCGCACCATCGGCTATGTCTTCCAGGACTTCAACCTGCTGCCCGGGCTGACGGCGGCGGAAAACGTGGCACTTCCGCTCGAGCTTGACGGGATGAGCGCGCGCCGCGCGCACCTGGCTGGTCTGGCCGCCCTTGAGGACCTCGGGCTCTCCGAGCATGCCGGGCGTTTCCCCGACCAGCTCTCCGGCGGCGAACGGCAGCGGGTGGCGATCGCCCGCGCCGTCGTGGGGGAGCGCTCGCTGCTGCTCGCCGACGAGCCGTCGGGCGCACTCGACTCCACCAACGGGGAGGCCGTGATGCGGCTCATCCACACGTACTGCAAGCGGGGCACCGCCGCCGTCATCGTCACGCACGACGCACAGCTCGCGTCCTGGGCGGACCGGGTGGTGTTCCTGCGCGACGGACGCCTCGTCGACCAGACTGTGCCGCCCGCCGGCCCCGAGTCCCTGCTCGAGCAGCCGTCATGAACATGCTTTCAGTAAGGGACCAGCCCGTCAGGGAACTGGACGACCCCCGGCGCGCGGCCGCCGCCCGGCGGGCGCTGTCTCGCTGGGCGATCCGGCTCGCGTTCCGCGAGTGGAAGCAGCGGATCCTCATCGTCTTGCTGATCACCGTGGCGACCGCCGCGACCCTGTTCGGCATCGCGGTCGCTTCCGCGACCCCCGGCGCGCCGAACGCCGGCATCTACGGCACCGCGGCCACGCTCATCACGCTGCCGGGGAACACGCACGGCCTGCCCGGCGTCGTGGCGCGGATAGAGAAGGCGTACGGCCCGGTCAGCGTGATCGACGACCTGCCGATCAACACCGGCCAAAGTGGCGGCGCCGACCTGCGCGCCGAGGACCCGAACGCCCCGTACACGCGCGTGCTCCTCGCGCTCGACTCGGGGCGGTATCCCGCCACACAAAACCAAGTCGCCGTCACCTCGGGACTCGCCCAGCTCTACGGGCTGCGGATCGGGTCCGTCTGGCACGTCCCGGCGTCGGCTGGAGGCGCCGCCGGCCGGTCCTTCACCGTCACCGGCATCGTCGAGAACCCGTCAAACCTGCTCGACGAGTTCGCCCTCGTCGCCCCCGGCCAGGTCACCGCGCCGCAGGAGGTGCGGATCTTCACCGGCATATCCATGGACTCGGCCGCCGCGTCGGCGGCCGGCGACGTCATCCCCAAGAGCGCGAGCGTGAGCGAGCCCGAGCCGACGGACTCGGTGGTTTCACCGGCGACGATCGTGCTGATCGTCTCGGTGCTCGGCTTGGTCTTCATCGGCCTGGTCGCTTCCGCCGCGTTCACCGTGATGGCCCAGCGCAGGCAGCGCGCCCTCGGCATGCTCGCCTCGCTCGGCGCGACCGAGCG
>DATMKQ010000032.1:0-3450 GCA_035571275.1 Trebonia sp. | reverse complement strand
CCACCTCATGGTCGTCCTCGTGGACGAGCGGCCTGAGGAAGTCACCGACATGCAGCGCACGGTCAAGGGCGAGGTGATCCACTCCACCTTCGACCACCCGGCCGACGACCACACCACGGTCGCCGAGCTCGCGATCGAGCGGGCCAAGCGCCTGGTCGAGATGGGCCACGACGTCGTGGTGCTGCTCGACTCGATCACCAGGCTGGGCCGCGCCTACAACCAGGCCGCGCCGGCCAGCGGCCGGATCCTGTCCGGTGGTGTCGACTCGACGGCGCTGTACCCGCCGAAGCGGTTCTTCGGCGCGGCGCGCAACATCGAGAACGGCGGCTCGCTGACGATCCTGGCCACGGCCCTGATCGAGACCGGCTCCCGGATGGACGAGGTCATCTTCGAGGAGTTCAAGGGCACCGGCAACATGGAGCTTCGGCTGCGCCGCGAGCTCGCCGACAAGCGCCTGTTCCCGGCGGTGGACGTGGACGCGTCCAGCACCCGCAAGGAAGAGATCCTGCTCGCTCCGGATGAGCTCAAGATCATCTGGCAGCTTCGCCGGGTGCTGCACGCCCTCGAGCCGCAGCAGGCCCTGGAACTGCTCATGGAGCAGATGCGGAAGACTCGCAGCAACGCCGAGTTCCTCCTCCAGGTCCAGAAGACCACCTTGGGCCAGGACCGCGACCGCTAACCCGGAATGCGCGCTGACCAGATCTGGTTGACGCGTCTGGCAGACTGAATAGCCGCTAGTACGCGGTACCGGTTCACGCGGGGCCACTGAGCTGGCCCAGCGACCCGGCGACCGCTTGAGGCAAGGAGCCAACCTTATGAAGCCCGAGATTCACCCGACGTACCAGGCCACGACCGTGACCTGTGGGTGCGGCAACACGTTCGTGACGCGGTCGACCGCGCCGAACGGCGTGATCCACACCGACGTGTGCTCGCAATGCCACCCGTTCTACACGGGCAAGCAGAAGATCCTCGACACTGGCGGCCGCGTGGCCCGGTTCGAGAAGCGGTTCGGCAAGAACGCGACCGCCGGGAAGTCCGGCAAGAAGTAGCGTACGCAAAGCGCCCGTGTGCCGAGATCCGGCACGCGGGCGCTTTGACCGTGTTTGGGGAGTAACGCGGCGCGGTAGAGGCGCCACGGTCCGTTCTGCATAAAGAAAGGTCTTATTGTGTTCGACCGGCTCGGAGAACTGGCGAGCGAGCACGCTGAGCTTGAGCGTGCCCTCGCCGATCCCAGCGTGCACGCGGACGCGGACCAGGCCCGGACGCTCGCCAAGCGGTACGCCGAGCTGACCCCGATCGTCAACGCCTTCCGCGAGTGGCAGCAGGCTGGCGACGACGAAGCCGCCGCCCGCGAACTGGCGACGGAGGATCCGGCGTTCGCGGCGGAGGCGGAGGATCTCGCCAAGCAGCGCGCGGAGCTTGAAGACAGGATCCGTCTGCTGCTCGTGCCCAAGGATCCGAACGACCAGAGGGACACCCTCCTTGAGGTCAAGGCGGGCGAGGGCGGCGAGGAGTCCGCGCTGTTCGCCTCCGACCTGCTGCGGATGTACCTGCGATACGCCGAGCGGCACGGATGGAGGACCGAGATCATCGACTCCACGCTGACCGGGCTTGGCGGCGTCAAGGACGCCACCGTGGCCGTCAAGGGCGGCCGGCGCGGCGCGGGCGCGTGGTCGCGGCTGAAGTACGAGGGCGGCGTGCATCGTGTGCAGCGGGTGCCGGTCACCGAATCGCAGGGCCGCATCCACACATCGGCCGCGGGCGTGCTCGTCATGCCAGAGGCGGACCCGGTGGACGTGCACATCAACGACAACGACATCAAGGTCGACGTGTTCCGCTCGTCCGGGCCAGGCGGCCAGTCGGTGAACACCACCGACTCCGCGGTGCGGATCACCCACCTGCCGACCGGCATCGTGGTCTCCTGCCAGAACGAGAAGAGCCAGCTGCAGAACAAGGAGCAGGCGCTTCGCGTGCTGCGCGCCCGGCTGCTCGCGCAGGCGGAGGCCGACGCGGATGCCAAGGCGGCCGCCGAGCGTAAGGCCCAGGTGCGCACCGTCGACCGTTCCGAGCGGGTACGCACCTACAACTTCCCCGAGAACCGCATATCCGACCACCGCGTCGGCTACAAGGCCTACAACCTGGATCAGGTCATCGATGGCGACCTGGACTCGGTCATCGACGCGCTCGCCGCGGCGGACCTCCAGGAGAAGCTGGCCGAGTCGTGAGCGAGCGGCGGGGCGCGGTGGCGGCTGGAGTGAGTGGCGCCGCCTTCAGGGCGCCCGGAGCGAGCGGGAAGCGCTGAAACGAGCTCATGACTCTGCTGCTCGATGAGATCGCGCTGGCGACTGCCCGGCTGGCCGAGGCCGGCGTGGAGTCGCCCCGTGCGGACGCGGAGCTGATCGCGGCGCACGTGCACGGCATCAAGCGTGGCGAGCTGCACACTGTGCCGGACGTGGCGTTCGACGCCACGTTCTGGGCGGATATCGCGCGGCGGGCCAATCGTGAACCACTGCAGCACATCACCGGGCATGCTTTCTTTCGGTACCTAGACCTCTCCGTCGGGCCTGGCGTTTTCGTGCCCCGGCCGGAGACCGAGGTGATGACCGGCTGGGCGATAGACCGGCTTCGCGAGATGGACGTCGCCGAGCCGGTCGCCGTCGACCTGGGCACCGGGTCGGGCGCGATCGCCCTGGCCATTGCGCAGGAGGTCCCGCGCGCCCGGGTGCACGCCGTCGAGGCCGACCCGCTGGCCCGGAGCTGGGCGGAGCAGAACATCACCCGTTACGTGGACTCCTACACCGCGGGCCGGGTCCTGCTGCACGCGGGCGATTTCACCCGGGGCCTCACCGACCCCCTGGGGCTGGCGGAGCTGGCGCCTTTGTCGGGGACGGTGGATCTCGTTGTCAGCAATCCTCCATATATCCCGGTAGGCTCAGAAGTACCGCCCGAGGTGGGGGAGTACGACCCGCCGGCCGCTCTTTGGAGCGGAGCGGACGGCCTGGAAGCGATGCGGTCGGTCGAGCGGGTCGCGCGGCAGTTGCTGCGGCCCGGAGGCCTGGTGGCCGTGGAGCATGGCTGGCAGCAAGGGACCGCCGTGTACTGGATCTTCAGCGAGGAAGCCGGATGGAACGATACCCGCAACAACCGGGACCTTGCAGGGCGTGACCGGTTCGTCACTGCCGTCTGGCCGGGCATGTAAGTTAAGACCCGTAGTTCCTGGATGCCCCTCAACCCCGCTCCGGCGGTGGGAACGAAGTCCTAGGATGGAACCAATGAGCGCGCGATACGACTGCGCGGACGCGCAGCAGCGGGAAGCAGGAATCTCGGCGGCCGTCACCACGGTGCAGGCGGGTGGCCTTGTCGTCCTGCCGACCGACACGGTGTACGGGCTCGGTGCCGATGCGTTCTCCCCGGAGGCCGTTTCCCGGTTGCTGGCGTCGAAGGGCCGTG
>DATMKQ010000031.1:0-18500 GCA_035571275.1 Trebonia sp. | reverse complement strand
GAGGCCGACCGCCTCCCTCGCCGCCCTGACCGTGAAAATGTTCGCCTCGCGCAGGCGAACGCGCAACTCGAGGGCCAGTTCCGGGTTGGCCGTCGCGTCGGCGTAGGCGGCGCGCACGGTCTCGTAAAGGAGTGCACGGGCCGCGCGAATCGCGACGTCGGCCCGAGCGAACGCGATCTGGTGAGCCTGCATGTGCCCCATCGCCATGTGCCGCGTCGACCCCGGAAGGGGTTTCGTGTTGACAGCGTCCACGAACGACTCAAGGGCGGCGGATGCCACACCGAGCGCGTGCGCTCCGTGACCAATCTCAGGCATCTCCTTGATGCGGAAGAGCGGCCGGTCGTACACCGCCGTGCCGAAGATCTCGGCGTTGACCTGATCATGCGGGACGAAGAGTTCGGATATCTCGAAGTCGCCGCTTCCCGTGCCACGCAGGCCGAGACCGTCCCACGTGTCGATGATGCGGGCCTGATCGGCCGGCCAGATCGCGAGCAGGCGCCGCGGCTGACCGTTGGCGTCCACGATCGGTGACCCGTCCTCGGCGCAGACCACCGACAGCCCGCCGAGCCAGGTCGCGAACGGGGAACCGCTCGCGAACGGCCACCGGCCGCTGATGCGGTAGCCGCCCTCGACCTTGACCGCTTTCCCGGCCATCCGGCCGAGGTTCATCGCGAGGATCAAGCGACCGCCGCCGCGTTGGGCGAAGCGCTCGAACCGTTCGGGATCGAGGAACGTCAGCCCCACGCCCGACTGGATGAACGCCAGCCACCCGACCGACGCGTTGATCCGCGCGAGCTCCTCGATCATCTGGAGCCATTCGACGGGATCGGCCTCGAGGCCGCCGACCTCTCGTGGGAGCATCGCCTTGAAGACGCCGGCGTGGTAAAGCGCCTCGACGAGTGACGGCGGAATGCGGCCCTCTTCGAGAGCCTGCGCGTGTTCACGGATCAGCGGCTCGAGAGAACGCGCGACGTCGACAAGCGAGCCGCCGTCGCCGTCGCCTTCGTCGTCGCCGTCGCCAGGAGTGACTTCGGTGCTGTCGGGGTTGGAGGTGGCCACCTCTTTATTCTTGTCGATGGTGCTGGCGGTCGGGATGTGACGCGACACAACCGCGAGGGAGACGGGGATGAGCGCCAACCAGTCGGCGGAACTGATCGTGCGCGCGGGCGCGGTGCGGACCCTCGGTTAGCGCGGAAACAACCCTTCGTTCAGGATAAGGATTCTGATCTTCTGAGCCCGAACACAGCCTGGTCCCCCGGGCACAGCTCGCGGATGTCGCCGCGTATTCCGGCTCGTACCGTGTGGCTCGGGCCCTCCGGCTGAGCCTGCAGCGTGAGCTGCTCGCGGCTGAGCGTGACCAGGAGCGAGGCCTCCTGGAACTGCATCGTGAAGGCCAGGCCGTCCAGGGCGCTCGGCAGCAGCGGGTCGAAGTACAGGGCGCCGTCGCGGACGTGGGTGCCCGCGTAGTACCGCTGCACGATGTCGAGCGTCCCGGCCATGACACCCAGGTGGATCCCTTCCTTCGTCGTGCCGCCCTGGATGTCGTCGACATCGCTTCGCAGCGCGACGAGGAACCGCTCCCACGAGCTTTCCGGGTCCAGGCCCGCGAGCACCCCCGCGTGGGTGACAAAGCTCAGCGTCGAACCGTGCGACGTCCGCTGGTCGTAGTACGCGACGTTGCGCGCCGCGGTGTCGGGACCGTACTCGTACCCGAGCCGCTCGAAGATCTCGCCCAGCTCGTCGTCAGCAAACAGGAAGAAGAGCATCACCGTATCGGCCTGTTTGGCGATCTTGTAGCGGTTGGGGTCGTCGCCCTCGGCTCGCAAGATCCGGTCGAGGCGCTGGATGTTCCCGTACTTCGCGCGGTAGGCGTCCCAGTCCAGCTCCTCAAGGTCCGCGTAGCCCTCGAACTGGCTGATGATCCCGTCGTCGTGGAAAGGGACGAACATCCGGCGGCTCATGTCCTGCCACCGGTCAAGCTCGGCATCGTCGATGCTCAGCCGCTCGCGCAGTCCTTCGGCGCTGCTCGGCGGCAGCAGCGAGAACAGCTTGCCAGCGACGTCGCACAGCCACGCGACCATGACGTTGGTGTAGGCGTTGTTGGCAAGCCCGCCCTGTCGCGCGCCCGGGTACTTCTCGTGAAACTCGTCGGGGCCCATCACGCCGTGGATCTCGTAGCGCTCCCGGTCGGGGTCGAAGTGCGCGATCGACGCCCAGAAGCGCGCGATGTCCAGCATCATCTCCGCGCCGTATCGGTCGATGAACGCGAAGTCGCCGGTGGCCTGGAAGTAGTTCCAGACGTTGAAGAAGATCGCGGCGTTGACGTGTCGCTGGTTGCGGCTAAGGTCAGGCTCCCAGCGGCCGGAGAGCGGGTTGAGGTGGACGCGCTGGGTTTCCTCGATGCCTTCGCTGCCGCTTTGCCAGGGGAACATCGCGCCACGGAACCCGGCGTCTCTCGCCGCCGCGCGCGCCTCCCCGATCCGGCGGTAGCGGTACAGCAGCAGCCCACGCGAAACCTCGGGCAGCCGGAAGTTGATGAACGGGAACGCGTACATCTCGTCCCAGAACACGTGCCCGCGGTAGGCCTCGCCGTTGAGCCCGCGCGCGGGCATCCCGGCATCGAGGTCGGCGGTGTGCCTAGAGCAAACCTGGAGCAGGTGCGCGATGTGCAGCCTCAGCAGCAGCTGGACCTCCTCGTCGCCGGACACGCGCATGTCGCACGTCCGCCACAATTCATTCCAGGCGGCGCTGTGCCGCTCGAACGAGGAGGGGAAGTCGTCGTGCCGGGCCGCCGACCTGGCCGCTCTCACCAGCGTGTCGCTGACCGCCGGGTCCCGTGACGTGTAGAAGGCGACCATCTTCTCTACTCGCGTCGGCTCACCCTGGCGCACATCGAAGGCCAGAACCTGCTGGATGTAGTCCTCCATCTGGTAGAGCGTCCGGCCCGCAGGCACTTGCACGCCATCGCGGAACACGCGCGTGCGCGTCGCCTGGCTGATGTACAGATTCGACTGGCGCGTCTCGGCCTTGAGCGCGATGACCTCGGGCCCGAACGTCCGCGGCGACACCGGGTTCAGGTGACGGCCTTCCAGCTCCTGATAGCGGGCCACGCCGCCATTGCTCACCCGGGCGTCGAGGGCGGAGATGACCTCGACGCGCCCGGACCAGTTCTCCGGGACGAGGGTCCACTCGATGCCGCCGTGATGCGGGTCGGCCATGCTGACGAACCGGCGGCTGGTCAGCGCGGTCTGCCGACCGGACCGGTCAAGAAAGCGAAGGATCCGCCGGACCGTGGCGCTGCGAATGTCGAGCTCGTGACGGTAGCCGAGCAGTTCGACGTCGTCGAGCCTGACCGCGTCCTCACCTTCGATGCGCAGCTCGAGGACGAGCCAGTTCGGCAGGTTGACGAGGTCCTCGTTGAGGACGGGCAGGCCGCCAAGGATCGTGGTCTCGCGGTTGTAGCCGCCATGCGCGTACGTTCCCGGGTAGTGCACGGCGTTGGCATCTTCCCACTCCGCCGCGCCGCGGGTACACAAGTAGCCGTTGCCCGTGGAGGTCAGCGCCTCCCGCAGCCCCTCGGCCGCCGGGTCGAAACTGTCGTAAGCGAGCAGGAAACCGTTCACGGCACCTCCTCCGTTCATGGTCCCAGTCATGCTCCGAGGCGGGAAGGCCGAGGCCCGTAGGTAGCGAGGATCTGCCGGTCCGTGTCCTCTCGCGACAGGTACACGTTCAGGTCCGTACCCGGCCCGGTACAGCGCTGCGCGCCCATCGCGTTCCCGTACTGGCAGGCCACGATGTAATCCCGGTACGCGAGGTAGCCGTAAGCCAGTCCCGCGGCGAACGAGTCGCCGGCACCCGTCGTGTCCACGACGCGCTGCACTGGGACGGGCGCGACGAGCTCCTCGGTGACCTCGCCAGAGTCATCGCGGTAATACGTCACGCAGCCACGCTCGTCGAGGGTCACGCAGACCGCGCCGACACCGCGTTCCAGGCAATGAAGTCCCAGTTCGCGCAGCTCTTCGGCGCCCGGTTCTTCCTGACGGGACAGCTCCGATGCCTCACCGAGCCACGCCGAGCCCGCTTCGTCCAGGTTCATTTTCAGGATGTCGATGTACGGAAGCCAGACGTCCTGTTCGGCCCACACCCTGGGCTGGCGCTCGCCGCTTCGGGTCAGCGTCGTCGTCGGGCCGTGGGCGTCGAGCACCACGGCCGCGCCGCTGTGCTCCTTGATGTACTGCAGGGTCGCCTGCCCCACCTCGTAGTCCGTGATCGGGACGCAGACGAACACGTCCGCGTCGAGCACCTCGGTGACGTCGGCCGGCACGATCGGATTCATAAAGCTCGTCTGCCGCTCGACGCGACGGTTGTGCCCGAGGTACCGCAGCTCGGTGCCGTCCCCCTGGTCGGCCGTCGACGTGATGCCGGAGGTGTCGATGTTCGGGAAGGACCCGAGGATCTCCTTGATCGGCCCCTCGTCCCGCCGGCGTACGTGTGAAATCGGGACGATCGTGTCGTCGTCATCCAGGAGCGCGGACAGGGCAACCGCCGTGTACAGCACGCACCCGTACTTCTCGAACCGTTCGCCGTCATTGGTGACGATCTGGTCGCGAGGGATGGGGCCCAGCACCGCGACCTTGCGACCCTGCTCCGTTTTCGCGTCACTCGTCATGAATGCCTCCCGCGCTCGTGCCTATCGCGTCGGGGGATCACCACACTACATCGCCAGCCTGCGCCGGAGCCGGGCGGTGGTCAGCCTCGAGCAGTCCGCGTTATCGGCGCTCTAGGAAGCGCTCGATGGAGGTGGCCAGCACTACCGGGGTCTCGAACATCGGATAGTGCCCGGCGTTGGCCACGACCTCCAGTTCGGCGTCGGGGAAATAGGTCAGCCAGGTCTGCTTCATCACCGCGGCGGACACGGCCGGGTCGGTCTCACCCACGATCACCTTGACCGGGACGCTGGCACCGCTGCCGCCGCTGCCGGTGCCGGTGCCGGTGCCGGTGCCGGCCTCGCCGACCTCGCCGGAGAAATCCGACTTCGCCCACGACGGCAGGTAGCCACCGAACGCCTCCACCGTGGAGTTGTCCAGCGAGTGCCGCGCCACCCGGTCGATAAAAGACTTCGTCAGCTTGCTCCCGGTGGTGAAGTCGATGATCGCCGCCCGGTTGGCGGGCTCGTCCGCGGCGCCATAGAACAGTCCCCACGTCTGCTCGTCCATCGGCATCCCGGCGGCAGGCACCGGGTTGACGCCGACCAGCGCGCGGACCCGGCCGGGGGCCCGCAGCAGCACCCGATGCCCTATCTTCGCGCCCATCGAATGCCCGATCACGGAGAACCGGTCCCAGCCCAGTTCGTCGGCGAGCGTCAAGGCGTCGGCCGCCGCCTCCTCCATCGTGAACTGCCCGCTGACCTGCTTGCGATCGCCGTAGCCGCGCAGGTCCATGAACGCGTAGGTGTACCGCGAACCGTCGAGAAACTCGGGCAGCGAACCCCAGCCGCGGGCCGAGCCGAACCAGCCGTGCACGGCGAGCACATGATGCGCACCAGAGCCAAGAGTTACCGGAGAACTGGTCACGAGAGCCTCCCGCGTGAGCACCGCCGCTCCTGCTGGAGAACTTTACCGGTTTGTCATACATCCGGCACTTACGACCGACCTACCCGGCCGGGTGTAATGACAGATTTACGCAATAACTTGCGGAAAATATGGCAGTACCAGATTCAGCATTGCAAGAACTAGCATGGTGGTGTTACATGGCGGATGAATGCGAGAAATATCACGACATCGAAGTCTTCGCGTTCGTTGAGTCCATGGAAGGCGGTAGGCCGTGTTCGCACGAAGCCTCACCACGGGCGTGGTCTTGACCACGTTCGTTGCATTGGCAAGCTCCGCTGGCGCGGCTGCTGCAAGCGCCTCGCCAGCGCCATCTGCTCCTCGTCACAGTAACGTGGCCCTAAGCCACAGCCGAGTGGTGCCAACCTCCCGTGACGGGCGCGGTGCCAACGTCGGATTCACCGAGTACTCCGCTGTCGGGTCGGACACCAACGGCACCGTGATCGGCCCGTCCTACAACCTCTACACGCTGGCCGCCGAGGCCGTGGGCCGCACTGCGGTCACGCTCAGCGGGGCCGGCCAGTACGTCGACTTCACCCTCGCCAAGCCGGCGAACGCGGTCGACCTGCGCTACTCCATCCCCGACTCGGCCGACGGCACCGGGCTGACGACGCCGCTGAAGGTGTTCGTGAACGGCCGCGAGAGAGCCGACCTGACTCTCTCCTCGGTGTACGACTGGTTCTACGGGGTCTACCCGTTCACCAACGACCCCGCCGACCTAGGCGGTCACCACATGTACGACGACGTGCGGACCCTGTTCGGCCGGACTCTGCCAGCCGGGACGCACGTCCGGTTCGAGATCGCCAACCCGTCGATCCCGGTCACCATCAACGTCGCGGACTTCCAGGAGGTCGCGCCGCCCGCGCCGCGGCCGCCGGGCTCGATCTCGGTGCTGTCCTACGGGGCGGACCCGACCGGCCAGGCTGACTCGACAACCGCCATACAGAACGCGATCGACGCCGGCAGTACGGAAGGCAAGACGGTTTACATCCCGCCGGGCAACTATCTGGTCACCGCGCACCTGACCGTCAACAACGTGACGCTGACCGGCGCGGGCGAGTGGTATTCGGTGCTGGGAGGCAACGGCGTCGGCGTCTTCGGCAACCTGCCCCCCGACCCCAGCACCAACGTCCACCTGTCGAACTTCGCCATCTTCGGCCAGGTTAACGCCCGGGTCGACTCCGAGGACTTCATGGGCATCGGCGGCGGGCTGCAAGACTCCACCATCAGCGACGTGTGGATCCAGCACGTCCAGGCCGGCATCTGGATGACCGGCCCGTTCACCAACCTCAAGATCAGCCACGTGCGGATCCAGGACACCGTCGCTGACGGGATCAACTTCGACGGCGGCATCACGGACTCCTCCGTCACCAACACCTACATCCGCAACACCGGCGACGACGGCATCGCACTGTGGTCCAACGGTGTCGCCGACTCCAATGATGTCGTCTCGCACGACACGGTCGTGCTGCCGATCCTGGCGAACAACTTCGCCATTTACGGCGGCAGCGACAACTCCGTCACGCACGACTACGGCACTGACACGATCACCCAGGGCGGCGGCATCCAGGTCGGCAACCGGTTCGCCGCCGTGCCGCTGTCCGGCACGACCACCATCGCCGACAACACGCTGGTCCGCACCGGCACCCTCGACCCGAACTGGAGGTTCGGCGTGGGCGCGATCTGGTTCTACGCCTCCGACGGCGAGGACATGACCGGCACGATCAACGTCGACCACAACACGATCCTCGACAGCCCGTACGACGCGTTCGGCTTCGTCGGTGACTACATCCCCAACGCCACCCCGCCGGCCTACGCGATCGACAACGTCCACATCAACCACAACATCGTCCGCAACGTCGGTACGTTCGTGTTCCAGCTCCAGTCCGCCGGGTCGGACGACACGATCTCCCACGTGGTCTCCACTGGGACCGTCGGGATAGACGGAACGATGGCCTGCGCCTACGGCATCACCCCCACCTACGGGACGGGCAACAGCGGGTGGAGCGGCTCGGCGTGCGCGTTCCCGCCGCTCGACTACCTCAGCACGTCCACCTCGTCGCTTGACTTCGGCCTGGTCAACCTGAACACTCAGAGCCCGTCGCAGTCGGTCACCATCACCAATCCAGGACCGGACCCGGCGCCTATCTCCTCCGTCTACGCGACCAACGGGTTCGATGAGACCAACAACTGCCCGGCGACGCTCGCCGTCGGGGCCAGCTGCACCGCCACTGTCACGATCACGCCCGCTTCCGTGCAGGAATACCAGGGCAACCTGGTGTTCGACGCCAACCCCATCAATAACCCGTTCGCGCCGTACGTGGTCAGCCTGAGCGCTGCCGTCTACAACCCGAACGGCAACCTCGCGCTGACGGCCACGGCCTCGGCCGACAACTCCCTCGCCGGGTTCCCGCCGACCAACGCCAACGACAACAACCAGGCCACCTACTGGCAGGCGGCAGCGAGCACCGGCGTACTCACACTGCAGCTGGCCGAGTCGGCCCCCGTCGACAGGATCGTCCTGGAGCTTCCGCAGGGCTGGGGAGACCGGGACCAGACCATCGAGGTAGACGGCAGCACCGACGGCCAAACCTGGACCCAGCTCGTAGCGCCGACGGTCTACCTGTTCAGCGCGAACAACGCGGCAGGCAACAACGTCGTCGATATCGCCGTTCCTTCCACCACGGTGAACTACATACGCCTGGACGTCAGCAATAACAACGTCCAGGGCGCCCCGCAGATAGCCGAGTTCCAGGTCTACTCCAACTAACCCGTATCGATAGGCCGTCATGACCAAGCAGATCGTGGTCCCGTTCCAGGGCGACATTTCCGGCGTCGGCGAGCTGACGTGGGGGCAACGGGAGATCTGGCCCGCGCTGCTGGCGTCGCACACGACGTCGTTCAGCATCGGCTGGTGGCAGGAACTGCCGCCGGGCCGCACCGCGGCCGATATCGCCGACGATCTGTGGTTCATCATGAGCCGACATTCCGCACTCCGGACCCGGCTGCAATTCGCCGCGGATGGCCGTCCGCGGCAGACCATAGCCGGGTCCGGGGAGGCTTTACTGGAAGTCGTCGACGCCGGCGACGCCGACCCCGCGCAGGTCGCGGCCGACGTCTATAGCCGCCTCGACAGCAGGCCCGCCCTGGACTGCGCCAGCGACTGGCCGATCCGCTGGGCGGTGATCGTCAGCCAGGGCGCCGCCACGCACCTGGTATCGCTCATCTCTCACCTCGCGGCGGACGGCGAGGGGGTGCGGGTGTTGCTGGACGACCTGGCCCGCCGGGATCCGGTGACGGGCCTCGCGGCCGGGCCGGTCACCGCGATACAACCCCTGGAGCTGGCCAGGCGGCAAGCTACCCCGGCGGCGACGAAGCAGAGCGAGGCGGCGCTGCGGCACTGGGAGCGGGCGCTGAGGACGGTCCCGACCCGCGGGTTCCCCGGCCCCGCCGACCATCGCCAGCCGAGGTACTGGCAAACGTTCTACGACTCGCCGGCTTCTTTCCTGGCCGTCCAGATCGTCGCGGCCCGGATCGGGGTGAGCACCGGGACCGTCCTGCTTGCCGCCTATGCCGTCGCGCAGGCCCGGCTGGCCGGCAGCAATCCCGCGGTAGTCCAGCTCGTCGTGAACAACAGGTTCCGGCCGGGCTTCGCCCAGGTGGTGAGTCAGCTGTGCCACTTCAGCCTGTGCGTGATCGACGTCGCGGACATCACGATCGACGAGGCGGTCCAGCGTGCGCGCCGCAGTGCGATTTGCGCCTACAAGAGCGCGTACTGCGATCCGCTCAGACGCCGGGAACTAGTAGCAAGGATCGGCCGCGAACGGGGCGAGGAGCCTGACATCGGCACCTGCTTCGTCAACGACCGCCGGATGCAGCACCGGCAGGAGCCGGGCGACCAGCCTCCCGGCCCTGCGCAGGTACTGGCCGCCCGGCCATCGACGCTGATCAAGGGATACCAGAACGATGACGGCGGCGAGAGATGCTACCTGCACATCAACAACGAGCCCGACACCATCCAGTACGAGCTGCTGGCCGACACGCATTACCTGTCGCCGGCCAACATCGAGGCGTTCCTGCGCGCCATCGAGGCAGTGATCATCGAGGCGGCACTCGACCCGGCCGCACCCACCGCCGTGGGCCTATGACCTCGTAGGGTTCGCGACTGACCTCTAAGGCTCAACGACGGGTCACATCTAGCCCGCGCGCAACCTCAGCCTCGCTGGTAACACCACTGTCTGGTTCTGGCTGCGCCGAAAGCAAGATTGAACGTAGTGCTGAAGGTTTAACCGGCTATGCCCGGTCTAACCTTCAGCACAATCGAAAATCATCGAGGCAAAAACGTGCGCATGAGGTATCTCCTTTGGCCTGTGTCGTCAGGCGCCTGGCTGGCCTCGAGCGGGCCGAGAGACAGGCGCCACGACACCGTTCGGAATAAGAATTGGGGGACCCTAGGCCACCTCGCCGTTCAGGTCTGCGCGGCGGACGCGGATCGTGGTGATCGCGACCACCAGGATGAGCACGGCGATCCCGGCGGCGACCAGGAAGGCACGGTCGAAGCCGACGGCGAGCGCGTGCTCGTAGGCGGCATGGGTCGCGGCCCCGTTGGCGCGGGCGGCGCGGGCGGCGCGGGCGGCGCGGGCGCCGTTGGCGACGACCGTCCAGGCCACCGTGCCGAGCACCGCGAGGCCGATGGATCCGCCTACCTGCCGGCCGACGTTGAGCAGGCTGGCGGCCACACCGGAGTCCGCCTCGTCGACGCGGGCCAGGCCGACCAGCGGCAGCGGGACGAACAGCAGGCCGAGCCCGGCCCCTAGCACCAGCATCGGGCCGAGCAGCCCGCCGGCGTACGTGCTGTGCTCGGTCAGCCGGGACAGCCAGAACATGCCACCGGCGCTGGCGGCGGCGCCGGTCAGCAGCAGCGGGCGCGCGCCGATGCGCGGCACGAGCGTGGCCGCGGCGGCCGATGCGACCAGCATCACGACGGTGATCGGCAGGAACGTCACTCCCGTCCGCAGCGCGGAGTAACCCCATATCTCCTGGACGAAGTAGTTGACGAAGAAGAAGACCCCGAAGATGGCCGTCCCTACTCCCAGCATGATGAGGTTCGCGCCGAGACGGTCGCGCTGACGCAGCAATCGCATCGGCAGCAGCGCGTGCCTGCTGCGCGTCTCGATGACCGCGAACGCGGCGAGCAGGACCGCGCCGGCGGCCAGCGCGGCCATCACCTTGCCGTCACCCCAGTGCGATGTCCCGTCCGGGCTGGTGGCGGCGTTGGACAGGCCGTAGACGAGCGCGACGACCCCGCCGGTTCCCGTGATGGCGCCGGGCAGGTCGAGCCGACCGGGCCGACGCGCGGCGCCGGGGAGCACGGCCAGGGCGGCAAGCGCGACGGCGATGCCGATCGGCACGTTGACGAACAGCACCCATCGCCACGACACGTACGTGACGAGCAGGCCTCCGGCGAGCAGCCCGACGGCCCCGCCGGCCCCGCTCATCGCGGCGTATACACCCATCGCCCGGTTCCGCGGTGGGCCTTGCGGGAACGTTGTCGCGATCAGCGCTAGCGCGGTGGGCGCGACAATGGCGCCGCCCACGCCTTGGACGGCCCGTGCCGTCAGCAGCCACGCCTGCGAGGTGGCGAGCCCGCCGGCCAGGGACGCGGCGGAGAACAGCAGCAGGCCGACCACGAACATGCGGCGTCGTCCGAGCAGATCACCGGCGCGGCCGCCGAGCAGCAGCAACCCGCCGAGCGTCAGGGAATACGCGTTGGTCACCCACTCCAGGCTGCTGCCGGAGAATCCGAGTGCCGCCTGAATGTGCGGCTGCGCGACGATGACGATGGTCGCGTCAAGCACGACCATCAGCTGGGCGGTCGCGATGATCAGCAACGCGACGCCGAGGTGGCGGCTGCGGTCGCGGGTGCCGGCCTTGCCGATTGCGGGAAATGTCATTGCCATGCCATCGATACTTCCGGCCGGACGGCGCGCCGTCGTCGTGCCCAGGAAGTGACTTCTGCCTGGCCAGCGGGGAGGCCGGCGGACGCCGGAATACCGCGCGGGGAGTAGCCGGCAATAGCCACCACGGATGGATGCGCTCGGGGCGATGACGCGTACGCTCGAAGGATGATCAGGATCCTGCTCGCCGACGACCAGGCGCTGATCCGCAGCGGCATCCGGTCGCTGCTCGAGGCGGAAGAGGACATCGATGTGGTCGCCGAGGCCGTCGACGGGCAGCAGGCGGTTGCGCTGGCCATCGAGCACCGCCCCGACATCGTGCTCATGGACATTCAGATGCCGGTCCTCGACGGGGTCGAGGCCACCAGGCAGATCGTCGCGGACGAGCGGCTAGACAGCGTGCGCGTGGTGATGCTCACCAACTTCGGGCTCGACGAGTACATCTTCCGCGCGCTGCGGGCGGGCGCGTTCGGGTTCTTGCTGAAAGAGACCGAGCCGGCCCAGCTACTGCAGGCGCTACAGGTCGTCATGCGCGGAGACGCCTTGCTGTCCCCCGCCGTCACCCGCCGCCTGATCAGCGAGTTCGTCGCCCGGCCGCCAGACGCTACCGCCGCCGCTGGTATGGAAACCCTTACTAATAGGGAACGAGAGGTGGTCGCTCTGGTCGCGCATGGACTCTCCAACGACGAGATCGCCGCCACCATGGTGCTCAGCCCGGCCACCGCCAAGACGCACGTCAGCCGCGCGATGATCAAGCTCGGCGCCCGTGACCGGGCGCAGCTCGTCGTCTTCGCCTATCAGACCGGCCTGGTCTCCCCGCGCGCCGGGCAGCCGACAGACCACTAACCTGGCTGCGTGGCTGACCGTGCGGTTGCCCGGCCTGATCGACGGCTCTTGGACGCGGTGGCGCTCGTCGCTGGCGTTGACGGCGTTCTGGTCATGGATGAGACGCTCCAGGGTGAATCCCGTTCGACCTTCGCCGTTGCCGCCGACGGTGACGAGCTCGTCGTCAAGCTCGTCCAGGGGGCTATTGGCAACCAATGGCGATTGGTTCGCCTGGTCCGCGACCTGCGCCGTCGGGGCTACCCCGCGCCCGAGTACGTCGGCGTAGGGGAATCAGACGGCACGGTCTTCACGGTCCAGCGACGCCTGCCAGGTCAGATCCTGCACGCGGGACCGGGCATGCCGCCTCCGGCCGAGCTGTTCGCCGCTTTGCTCCCCAGTCTCCTTGCCGCCATCGAGCTGCAGCACGATGCGGGCGATCTGGCCCAGCCGCCATGGCCCGCGTGGCTGCTCGACACGATCGAGAACGGCGGTGACGGCTACTGCCTGCACGCCACCATGCGCCAGTCCCCCCGCACCGCCACGCTGCTCGACCGGCTGCAGGCGCTGGCCAGGCGCAACCTGCGGGACGAGGCGGCCCGGACACGGGACGTGGTGCACTTCGACATGAACCCCGCGAATATCCTGCACGCCGGAGGGCGCCTGTCCGGCGTGGTGGACTGGAACATCCCGTTCGACGGCGCCGGGCAAGGAGACCGCGGCTTCGACGTCGCGACCTTGCTGTTTTACACCTACGACATCGAGCGGACCAGGGAAGTCCTGTGGGAACGGGCACTGTCGGTCAGCGGGCTGGCGTGGACCACGGTGTATCTGTGCCACCTCAGCCTCCGACAGGTGGAGTGGTCACGGCGGCATAGCCCGGGGAGCGCAGACGACGCGCGTTTCATGGGCATCGCCGAGGCCGTTCTGGATGACTGTGAGGCCCTTATTAAGTCGCCTGGACGAAGGCCGCGATTATCGCGCCGAGTTCTTCTCCCGCGTCCTCCTGGAGGAAGTGGCCGGCGCCTTCGAGCACCGGGTGATGCCTGCCCGCCGCGCCTGGCACGCCGCGCTTGAGCACCGGCGCCATCGCCCCGGTAATCGGGTCGCGATCGCTGAACGCCACCAGGAACGGCTTGTCCCACGCGGCGAGCTGCCGCCAGGCGGTCCGGTTGGCCGCGGACGCGGGATTGTCCGGCGTGGCGGGCACCAGATCGGGCATCGCCCGGACCGCGGCCGCATAAGACGCGTCGGGGAACGGTGCGTCGTAGGCGGCCAGGACTTCGGGCGGCAATGTCGTCTGGCAGCCGGATTGCACGAGCCGCGACACGCTCAGTTCGGGCGCGGTGCGGACCACCTCGCGGAACCGCAGCCACACCTGCGGCATCGGCTGGTCGCCGGTCGGCAGCCCGGTGTTGGCGGCGACGACCCGGGCGAACCTGTCGGGATGTTCGGCTACTAGCCGCAGCCCGATCAGGCCGCCCCAGTCCTGCCCGACCAGCGTCACGTCGCGCAGGCCGAGCGCGTCGAAGGCGAACGCGCGGATCCATTCCACGTGCCTGGCATAGCTGTGGTCGGCGACCTCGGCCGGCTTGTCTGACCGCCCGAAGCCGATGAGGTCGGCCGCGATGACACGCAGTCCCTCCTCGGCCAGCACGGGGATGACGTTCCGGTACAGGAACGACCAGCTCGGCTCACCGTGCAGCAGCAGCACCGCCTCCCCCGTCGGCGGGCCCGCCTCGACGTAGGCCAGCCGCAGCCCGTCGGCGCCGGCGTCGGCGTATCGCGGCTCGTAGCCGAAGTCCGGCAGGTGATCGAAGCGCTCCTCCGGAGTCCGCAGCAGCTTCATCTGGCAACTCGCCTTTCGCCGGCTCAGCGCGCGGGCGCGTCGACTGGGTACTGCGCGGGATAGGGCTCGGCGTAGTCGGCCGATCGGCTCACGCTCTGCCATGCGGTGGCCTCGGCGAGTTGCCGCGTGGAGTAGCCGAACGCCATGTCGACCGCATTCACCCCTAGCAGCAGGTGCGACGGCAGGTTGTCGCGCTTGACGGTGGTCACGATGATCTCCGCGGCGCGCGCCGGGTCGCCGGCGGGACCGGCGGGGTTGCGGCGCATGAGCCTCTGCATGGTCCCGATCGTGCCGTCATAGTCGGCGGGGATGTCGTGCACGGTCATCGAGGCACCTGCCCAGTCGGTCGCGAAACCGCTGGGCTCCACGACCATGACCTTGATGCCGAACGGCGCGGTCTCGACGGCGAGCACGCGGCTGAAGCCGTCGACCGCGAACTTGGCGGCCTGATAGCTGGCAATGCCCGGCGAGCCGCCCACGCGCCCGCCGACCGAGGAGAACTGCACGATGATGCCGCCGCCCTGTCCCCGAAGCAGCGGGATCACCGCCTTTGACACGTTGTACACGCCCCAGAAGTTGGTCTCGAACTGGGTGCGGAAGTCAGCGTCGTCACCCGTCTCGATGGGTGCGACGTTCGCGTACCCGGCGTTGTTGACGATGACGTCAAGACGGCCGAAGTGCCCGGCGCCCGCCGCGACGGCAGCGTGCACCGCCCCGGAGTCGGTGACATCAAGGGCGAGCGGCAGCACCCTGTCGCCGTACCGCTCGGCGACCTCCGCAAGCTGTCCGGGCTGGCGGGCCGTGGCTACGACGCGGTCACCGGCGTCGAGAGCGACGCCGGTGAGGGCGCGGCCGAAGCCTCGCGATGAGCCGGTGATGAACCAGACTTGCTCCATGACGAGTTTGGTACCCGCTGACTTCCGCTAAACCACGAAAAGAAGCTGTGGTTGCATGTGATCTTGCGGACGACGCGGATCGGGGGGCTGATGAGTGGGCGCGGGAGATGATCGGCGGGAGTCTGACGCGAAGCGGGAGTCTGACGCGGAGCGGGAGTCTGACGCGGAGCGTGAGTCTGACGCGAAGCGGGAGTCCGACGCGAAGCGGGAGTCTGACGCGGAGGCGGAGGACGAACCGCGCATCGTGGAGCGGCTGACCCTTTTCTCCGATGCCGTGGTAGCGATCGCGATCACATTGCTGGCGGTGGATCTGCCGGTGCCCGAAGGGGACACCGTGTCCGCGTTCTGGTCCTCGGTCCGACGCAACGACGGACACTATGCGGCGTTCCTGATCAGCTTCGTGGTGATCGCCGCGGCGTGGGGTGATCATCACGATCTCTTCCGGTACACCAGGCGCATCGACCCGCGGCTGCGGACGTTCAACATGGCCTGGCTGTTGACGATCGTCCTGAACCCGTTCGCGACCAGGTTGCTCACCGCGAGCGGGCATTCCACCCTCGATGCTCACGCGCTCCGGTTCGGCTTTTACGCCCTGCTGCAGGTGCTGGAAGCCGGTGCGGTGCTGGTGATGCTGCGGCACATGGTCTCGCGCGGGCAGATGCCTGGCGCGCCTCTATCGGTGGTGACCAGCACGGTCCGGCATTGTTATGCCCTGATGTCCGGCTTCGGACTGTCGATCCCGCTCTTCTTCGTCACGACCTTCGCGTGGCCGCTGTGGTTCATCATGCCGCCGCTGGCCGGGCAGGTGGGCCGGCTGCGGAGCCGCTAGGGGCTGGGCAGACGCTGGCCGCCCACGTCTGCCTGGCCGTTGGCCACGAGCCAGGCCAGCGCCTCGTGCAGGGCATCGAGCGAGCTGTGGCGCGGCGCGTACCCGAGCACCTCGCGGGCGCGGTCAATGCTGGCGGCGATGCTGCGAGACGTGTGCTCGCGGGTGACCTCGGCGTGCCCGGATCCGGCCCGGCGGGTGAACTCGTCCCAGCCGACGAAATCCAGGACCGGTTCACGGCCGAACCACCGTGCCGCGCCGGCCGCCAGGCCTCGCTGCGTCATCGCCTGCTCAGCGGCGACATGGAAGCTGCCTCCGATCGCCGCCGGACGGGCCAGCGCCAGCTCAAAGGCCTGCGCCACGTCGTCGGCGTGCACATGGTGCAGGACGCCGAGCCCGTGATCGGGCAACGCGAGCGGCCGGCCCGTCGCCAGCTGCGTCCACGCGGTGGGGTCGAGGTTCCCGGCCGGGGTGATGACCGGCCAGCCCGGCCCGCTGATGTGACCGGGGTGCAGCACCACGGCCGGGACGCCGCCGGCCAGGGTCTCCTGGTGCAGCAGTGTCTCGATCTCAGCCTTGCCTGTGCCGTACTCGCCATAAGCGGTCCGGGGCTCATCCTCGGTCACCGGCACCCGCAAGGCCGGGCCATGGACCCAGATGGTCCCGCAGTGCACCAGCAGCGGGCGCGACGGGCGCAGCGCCTCGACAAGCTGCCGCGCGGACGCCGCGGTGAAGCAGATGAGGTCGATCACCACATCAGGTCGCAGCTCAGCCATCCGGGCACCGAACACTCCCGCCGCGTCGTGCGCGTCACGGTCGGCGGTGATCGTGGTCACCGCGTCCCACTGCGGGCTGTCGCGGTACGGGCCGCGAGTGCCCCGGCTGACCGCGACCACCTCATGGCCTCCATCGACCAGCCGGGGTACCAGGTAGGTGCCGATGTGACCGGTCGCTCCGATGACAACCACGCGGCTCATCTCACCCGTCCCCTTCCCGGTTGGCTCCGCCATCGTAGACCCCGCGTTCCAAGGTCAGCACGGTGGCGCGACCCCCGCCATGACTGTGCAGTTTGGCTGGCTGCGTGGCAATGTGCCTTTCATGGGACTTGACCTGAACCGCCTGCTTGAATTCCGGCTATTCCAGGCTTTCGACATCGACGAGTCCGGCCGGGTGCTGGCAGGCAGCGATGACACGGGCTCCACGCAGCTGATCGAGATCGCCGGCGATGGCTCTGTGACACAGCTCACTGCGCTGCCGGGTGCGTGCACCGGACGGTACGTGCCCGGGCGGCGCGCGGTGATCGTGTCGCACGACGCGAGCGGTAACGAGCGTTACCAGCTGTCGCTGCTCAAGCTGCCCCGGCTGCCCAGGCTGCCCAGCCAAAACGCTGCGACCGAGGCTGACCTGGAGCCGCTGGTGCGTGACCCGCGGTATATCCATACGCTCGCCGACGTCGCGCCCGGCCGGATCTGCTACCTGACCAATCGGCGGAACGGGGTCGCCTTCGACCCGGTGATCCTCGACCTGGCCGACGGTACCGAGCGGACCGTCAATCTTGGCGATCACAGGTTCGAAGAAGCAGTCATCTCCCCCGACGGCAGGTGGCTCGCGCTGATCGTCGCGTCCGCCGTCACCGCGGCCGCCGCCCATGTCGTCCTGGCCGACCTGACCATCCCCGTAGGCGGCGAGCAGCTGATGCCGGTTAGCCCGCCTGACGCGCCGGCCATAAACCGAGCGCTGGCCTGGACGCCGGGCAGCGATGCCTTGATCTTCAGCTCCAACAACGACCGCGAATTCACCGCGGTGGCACGGCATGATCTGGCCAAGAAGGAGCTGACCTGGCTGGTCACCGACGACACCGCCGACCTGACCGGCTGGCTCTCGCCGGACGGCGCCGCACTGCTCGTCGAGCGCAACGACGATGGCGCGTCGGAGCTGGCACTGTATGAAGCCGCCACTGGCCATAGGATCCGTGACCTGCCGCTGCCCGCCGTCGGCACGGTCAGCAGTCCCCGGCTTGCCTCGCCGAGATGGGCGCCAGATTCCGGGGGTATCGCCCTCTCCATCAGCAGCCCCGAGCTCCCAGGCGACGCGCTGCTCCTCGACGTCGGGCTCCTGGGCGCAAGCACCGGTGGGCACCAGGTCCGCAGGCTGACCCATTCGGCGCGCGCGTTCGGCGTTGACGCGCCGGTTCTGCCTGAGCAGCACCGGGTGCCGGCAGCCGATGGCCAGCTGGTGCCTTGTCGCGTATATCGGCGTCCAGGGCGCCTAGCCGGGAGCGCGGTCCTCGTCGTGCACGGCGGTCCCGAGCTACAGGCCCGGCAGAATTTCGATGTGGTCGTCCAAGCGCTCGCCGCTGCCGGTCACACCGTCCTGGTCCCGAACGTCCGCGGGTCGACGGGCTACGGCAAGCGCTGGTACACGGCGGACGACAAGCACCGCCGTCTTGACGCGGTCGCCGACCTCGCTGCCTTGCACGCTTACCTGCCCGAGCTGGGCGTGGACCAGCGCCGCGCCGCCCTGTGGGGTGGCTCCTACGGC
>DATMKQ010000030.1:0-2113 GCA_035571275.1 Trebonia sp. | reverse complement strand
GCTGTCGTCATCCCGAACGGAGTGGCCACCCGCCGCTACCGTAAGGCGGAACCGCTGCCGGGCTGGCCGGGACCCGGCGGTGCGATCGGCTTCCTCGGACGGCTCGACGAGCCCCGCAAGGGCCTGTCCGTCCTGCTCAAGGCGTTCGAGGTCCTCGGTAAGCAGCGGCCCGGGCTGCGGCTGCTCGTCGCGGGCCCGACCGCGGACGCCGAAGAGGTGCTGCACCGGGTGCCGGCCGGACTGCGCGACCGGGTCGTCCTGCTCGGACAGGTCAGCGAGGAAGACAAGGTCCGCGTGCTGCACTCGGTCGACGTGTTCTGCTCGCCGAACACCGGCGGCGAGTCGTTCGGCATCGTGACCGCCGAGGCCATGGCGGCCGGCGTGCCCATCGTGGCCAGCGACATCGACGCGTTCCGGCAGGTGCTGCGCGGCGGCGAGGCGGGGGAGCTGTTCGTGACCGGGGACGCCGGTGACCTGGCCCGGGCGGCCGGGCGGCTGCTGGACGACGCGGCCCGGCAGGCCAAGCTTTCCGCCGCGGCACTGGCCGCGGTGGCCGACTACGACTGGTCCGTCGTCGCCCGCGCCGTGTTCAGCGTCTACGAGACCGTCGTCCTCGGCAGCACCCAGGTCCCCGTCACCGCTTCCGGCGGCGAGTTTCCCCCGGACGTGTAGCCATGATCACCGACATCGTCATCGTGGTAGCGGCCGCGCTGCTGGTGGGCGTGTACGTGTCCTGGCGCGCGGGGCGGATCGACCGCCTGCACGCCCGGGTCGAGATGGCCAGGACCGCTTTGGACGTGACCCTGCTGCGCCGCAGTTCGCTGGCTCTGGAGCTGGCCACCTCCGGGCTGCTCGACCCGGCCACCAGCCTGCTGCTGGCCGCCGCGGTGCACGGCACTCGCGGCGGCGACCGCCCGCGGGACCTGGCCGAGAGCGACCTGACCCGCGCGCTGCGCGCCGCGTTCAGCCAGCCCGGCTTCCGGTCCTCGCTGAGCGGCAAGGAAGGCGCCGACGAGCTGCTCACCGAGGTCGAGGCGGCCGCGCACCAGGTGTTCCTGGCCCGCAAGTTCTACAACGACATGGTCGCGGCCACCCGGGAAGCCAGGCGCCGCCCCCTCGCCCGCGTGCTGCGCCTGTCTGGCAAGGCCGGCGCCCCCGAGTTCTTCGAGATGGACGACTCCCTGGTCGCCGAGAACGTCAGCGCCCCCCTGGGCCTCTAGCCAGCTGACGGTTTTCCGCAGGTGGCCCGGCCGGGCCCCGCCGAAGGCGACCTTCTGGTCAGCTAGCCATACGATGTTGGTAAGCAGTCACGATTTATCAAGCGAGGTTCCGGGTGTCCACTGTCAACGTTGAGCCAGCCACGGGCACCGCGCGGGTGAAGCGCGGTATGGCCGAGATGCTCAAGGGTGGCGTGATCATGGACGTGGTCACGCCCGACCAGGCCAAGATCGCCGAGGACGCGGGCGCGGTCGCTGTCATGGCGCTTGAGCGCGTGCCTGCCGATATCCGCCAGCAGGGCGGGGTAGCCAGGATGAGTGACCCCGACATGATCGACGGCATCATCGCGGCGGTGTCCATCCCCGTGATGGCCAAGTGCCGGATCGGGCACTTCGCCGAGGCGCAGGTGCTGCAGGCCATCGGGGTCGACTACATCGACGAGTCCGAGGTGCTCACGCCCGCCGACGAGGCGAATCACGTCGACAAGTGGAAGTTCACCGTGCCGTTCGTGTGCGGCGCCACCAACCTGGGCGAGGCGCTGCGCCGGATCGCCGAGGGCGCGGCGATGATCCGCTCGAAGGGCGAGGCCGGCACCGGAAACGTGGTCGAGGCGACCAGGCACATGCGCTCGATCCGGTCGGAGATCGCGCGGCTGTCCGGGCTGCCCTCCGAGGAGCTGTTCACCGCGGCCAAGGAGCTCGGCGCGTCGTATGAACTGGTCGCCGAGGTGGCACGGGTCGGCAGGCTCCCGGTGGTGCTGTTCACCGCGGGCGGGATCGCGACCCCCGCCGACGCCGCGCTGATGATGCAGCTCGGCGCCGAGGGCGTGTTCGTCGGCTCGGGCATCTTCAAGGCCGGCGACCCCGCCAAGCGCGCGGCCGCGATCGTGAAGGCC
>DATMKQ010000029.1:0-7185 GCA_035571275.1 Trebonia sp. | reverse complement strand
TTAAATATCGTGCCGCCGCCTCTACGCAGGTTTCGAATACGTCTAGGGCTTCGAGGCCACGTGCTTTACCGTCGGTTGGAAGAAAGACCGGATATCCGCCGCTCAGGACCGCTCCCACAATCATGAGATTATCCGGCAGATGGAAGCCCTCGATGCCGAGGTCCGCATGCGTTGGGCCAAGTTGCTTCCGCATCCGCGCCTCGAAGGTTTCGGGCGTGTTCGAATAACCGAAGATCGGTTTACCTTTCCCAAGAAACCACCCGACCTCGATCAAGGTGCCAGCATCGGCGGACGCGCCCGCGAACGGCGTGAGGTTGGCAATTATGATGTCGCTCTTTTCCATCATTGCGACGTCCTTTTCATAAATTGAACGCCACGCCTCCAGCCCCGTAGCGGCTGCCTCCGCATCTTCGTTGAGCGGCGGCAAGCCGCGCACTCCAAACCGTCGGCATATTTCTGTCTTCGTTGCCGCGTGCGCGACGGCGTTCGGAAGAAATACATCAGGCCCCGCCAGATAGGCTATCTGTGTCATAGCTTTCCACTTCGAAGTCAGATCTGCGTCGATCCGCAGCCTTACCGTTACCATCCCACGCCGCCACCGTCTTGATGCTCGTGGGGTTCGACGGTTTTACTGGCGTCGATTGACCCATGGCGTGCCGCGTCAACCCTTCAGATCATTCTCAGCTTTAAGCCGCGCAGCGATCTGTTCGATCATTTCCCGCCGGTCTGCATCGACTACTGATCCTTCTTGCATGACCACCACCTTCCAACTGTCGCCGTCAGGCTGAACGGAAATCATCATATCGGTCGGCCAGTCGCAAATGTCCTCCATTTCCACCTTGATTGAGGCTTCGAGTTCGGCGGCTGTTTTGCTCGGCTTTTTCATGGCGCGACCTCAGTACGCTGGTTTGCACCGCGACCGGGAACCATTCAGTCGCGACACGATTGTAGTCGCTCGCGGGCTCAAACACGCATCTATTCCCGAATGGTTAGGAGGATTGGAAGCTAGTTTTTGTCCGAGCAATAGATCAGCAGTCCGCGCGGACGGGCGCGGTCCTGCCGGAATCTCACCAGCTCGCAGCGACGAGAACGCGATCGACGAGGAAGGCGAGCCCGGCGACCAGCACGACCGCGGAGAGAGCCGTCACCGCCCGGCGCTCCCACGCGACGCGCCGGAGCCAGAGGAGGGCCGGCAGGAAAGCCGCGATCACCGCTGCCTGGCCGGCCTCGACGCCGAGGTTGAACGACAGCAGCGCGCCGGCCAACGCGGCCGGGGGCAGATCGAGCTCGAGCAACGCGCCGGCGAAGCCGAAGCCGTGCACGAGGCCAAACGCGAAGCCCACGGCCCAGCGCCACGACGCCGTTTGTTTGAGGAAAACGTTTTCGGCCGCGACGTAGACGATCGACAGCGCGATCACCGGCTCGACGATCCACGCCGGCGGCGACGCCGCGCCCAGCACCGCCACCGCCAAGGTGATGCTGTGCGCCACGGTGAAGGCGGTGACGACGGCGAACAAGGAGCCGATTCCTCCGCCGCCCAGGACCAGGGCCAGTACGAATAGGAGGTGATCGACTCCCGTCAGGATGTGCTCGATGCCGAGCCGGAAGAAGGCAAAAACGCCGCTCCCGGCGGAAACCTCGGGCGCCCCGCCCCCGGTCGGTGCCGCGACGGCGACCCGAGCCTCGCGCCGGTCGGCTTCGAGGGTGTATTGCTGCACGCTCCCTTGGGCTTCGACGCGGACAAGCGTGTGGTAGTCGCGGCCGAGGGCGTCGGTCAGGTCGTCGCGCAGGGCGAGTTCGCGCGGCGTACCGGGGCAGGCGTAATCGACGGTCACTACGGCGTTGGCGCGGTCGGGTGTGGGCGGCGTGACCGTCCCAGGCACCGGCTCGCATCTCATCCCATCCGCGGAAATGGCGACCTTGCGCGCGACCAAATCGGCCAGCGTGGCGTAGCCTCCACGGGGCGGCGGCCGTGCCCCGGGGGCCGCCTCGCCGCCGGCCGCCGCGAGCGCGTCGGGGCCGAGGGTGAGGCTGTACCGGACAGTTCCGCCGTACAGGCTCACCGTGGCATAGCCCATCGACCCGGCGATGTGCCCCTGCGCAGGCCCGAGCAGTAGCAGCAGGGCGAGAGCGGCCCATGGCGCCGCCCGGCGGAGCGAGGCGGGGGGCGTCATCGCGCGGCCGCTTCGGTCATGGCCTCGCTCCATTCGCCGCCGACGAAGCGGGACATGAGGTAGAGCCGCGGGTCGCCGTCGATGCGCATGTACTGGAGGTACCCCTCGGGGTTGAACTCGCCAAAGCGGGCGGTAAGAACCGGCTCGCCGTCCCCTCCGTAGAGTTTCACGGAGAGCCGCGGCGGGTCGAGTCCGAACGGCGCCGGGTCGCTCCCCGCCAGCTCCGCCGCCTCGATCTCGCGGACAGGTCGGGAATTGTGCATGATCTGGACGGCCTTGCTGACCCGGAGCCCGGCGGCGCCGATGTTGACGCCGTCCGGCGTCGCCCACTCCGTCTCGCCCGTGCGGAGCAGGGTAACGCGCCGCGTGCCGCGGCTCAACTCCACCCGCGTGACCTCTTCCGGCGGGAGCTTGAGCACGCCCTTGGCCTCGAACCGCACGAGCTGGCGCTGCACCGGCATAGCGCCGCTCACCACCATCGCGGCGAGGTAGAGGAGAGCGAGCGCCGCGAGGACGGGGTGCAGGACGTACCGCCTCATCGCCGTCGCCACCAAACGACGCAGCCGAGCGCGACCACCAGGAGCGGCAGTGCGACGACGAGCAGGAAGAACACCGCGTTCGACTGCCGCCCGGTCAACGCGATGAGGGGAGGCACGGGGACGCGCGCGGCGACGGCCGTCGTACGCTCCTCACGTGCCAGCCAGCGGGCCGCCGAGAGCAAAAGGTCGCTGTTTGCCATGTAGGGAAAGAACGAGTTGCTGGCGAAGTCGCTGTCGCCGATGACGACGGCGCGCATAGGTTGGGCGTCGCCGTCGAGGCGCCCTTCCACGGCGACGCCCAACACGCGCGGGCCGGGGACCGGGGGCGCCGCCGCGTCCTTGTCGCCCGCCGGGGCGGGCTCGACCGCGTGTGACCCCACCGGCTTCACCGGGCGCGTGTAGCTGTCGCGGCTGCTGAGGAGCAGCGGGGTGACGCGGAGGTCGCCCGCCGGCGGCAGCATCGTGAGGGGACGGATGCCGGGGTAGAAGGTGAGCGAGACCGAGCGCGTAACCGGGTGGGGGTCGTAGCCCGTGACCGCCACGATCTCGGGGTTGGTCGAGTAGTGGCTCAAGGGATCGATGACGACCTCCTGCTCCGGGCGGACGCCGAGCTCGGCGACGAGCCGGGCGAGCCCGGGTTCGAGCACGAAACCCAGGTCCAGCAGGAGGAGGGCCGACCCGCCGCGCCGCAGATAGGCGCGCAACGCCGCGCTCTCAGCCGGCAGGAACGTGGTCCGCGGATTGGCCGCGACGAGGAGGATGCACCCGGTCGGCACGTCGCCCTCGGTGGCGAGGACGAGTTTCCGCGCCTCATACCCCTGCGCTTCGAGCGCGCGGCGCAGTCGCCCCACGCCGTGGCCCGGCATCTCCACCACCTGCGAGCTGGCGTCGTCGTGGCTATGGCCGGCGCCGCTTTCCAGGTGCGTGTGGTACTCGAAGTTGTCCATCGGCAGCTCGCCGTGGCCCTCGAGGAAGCAGGCCGTAATCGCGCGCCCGCGCAATGCGCGCTGGATACCGATGGCGATCTCTGTCTCGTCCGTGCCTTGCACCAGCACCCGGCGTCCCTCCGCCTCGACGACCGCGGCGTTGTAGAGCTGGATCCCCTGCTCACGCGCGAGTCTCGGGTCCCGGTCGGGATCGACCGCAACGACTTTGAGCAGCGGGTTGCGCCGGGCCATGATCGCGAGGAGGTCGCGCGCGCGCCGCCCAGCGGGGTCCTGCGAGCGATAAAAGTAGGTGACGGTTACCTCGCGGGAGACCTCGTCGATCGCCCGCATGGCCGCCTCCGAGGGAGTATAGACCTTCTCGCGCGTCAGGTCGAAATGCACGTCATGCAGATGCAGCGCGACGCTGGCCAGCACCGCGGCGCCGACCGCGGCCAGGATGACTCCAGCCGAATAGGCCCGCCCCCGCCAGCCCGCGAGCTCGGTCTGCAACGGCAGCCTCAGCCCGGCCGCGAACAGCACTAGGACGGCGCCGAGCCAGCCGCCAGCCCAGAGCAACGCGTTCCAGTCGAGCTCGGAGTGCTCCATGGCGTCAGCGCCGGGCCAGCCCGCGCACGGCGAGGAACAGCCCGAGCAGGGTCACGACGAGGAAGAAGCCGAAATCCGACGCGTACATGGCGCCGACAGCGAAGGGCTGGAAGCGCGCCAGCAGCGACAGCCCGAGCACCCAATCGTCGATCGGCGACGGCAGCAACGCGGCCCAGGCGTCAATCGCCCACAGCATCCCGAACACGCCGAGCGAGACGACCGCGGCCACGATCTGGTTGGCCGTGAGCGCGGAAACGGCGAGACCGATCGAGACCAGGGCGCCGGCGAGCAGGGCGAGGCCGAGGTAGCCGCTGTAGATCGGCCCCCAATCGGGCGTGCTGAACCGCGCCAGTATCCCTGCATAGACCAAAGTGAGCGCGACCATCGCGAGCAGCATGCCCATTGAGGCTGCGAACTTGGCGAGCACGATGTCGCCCTCGCGCACCGGTGCCGTCAGCAGCAGCTCGAGGGTGCCGCCCCGGCGTTCCTCGGCGAACTGCCGCATGGTAACGAGCGGCACGAACAGGACGAGCTGCACGGCCGCCTGAAAGAAGACGTTCACCAGCGTCGCCTGCTTCGTGGCGAAGAGCGTGACGGCAAAGCCGTAGCCGTTGAGCACAAGGAAGACGGCGATGACTGCGTAAGCGATCGGCGAGACGAACAGCGCGCGCAACTCCTTGGCAACCAGCGCGAGGAAGGCCGTCACTGGAGCGCTCGGCTCGCGGTTAGCCGGAGGAACAGCTCCTCCAGGTCAGGCGCCGCCTCGACCGTCTCGACGCTGGCGATGCCGGCAAGGCACAGGGCGGCGGCGACGTGCGGCGCTGCGCCGGCCTCCGCCACCTCCACCCGCCAGCCGGCCAGGGTCCCCCCCGGCTCCTCCCGGGTCACGCCGTCGATCCCCGGCAGGCCGGACAAGGCCGCCGCGACCTCGTCCGCCCGATCCGCTCGGGCGCGGACCCGGAGCGAGGCGCCGCGCCTGGGGCCGGCGAGGTGGTGGACGGTGAGCAGCCGCCCGTCGAGCAGGATCGCGACCCGATCGGCGACGCGTTCCATCTCGGCAAGGATGTGCGAGGTGACAAGGACCGCGCTGTCGCGGGCCAGGGTCCGCAGCAGGCCGCGCAGCTCGATGACCTGGCGCGGGTCGAGGCCGTTGGTCGGCTCGTCGAGCACCAGCAGCTTGGGCTCGTTCAGCACGGCCTGGGCGATTGAGACGCGCTGCCGGTAGCCGCGCGACAGCCGGCCGATCACGGCGTCGCCGACCGGCTCGAGCGCGAGCCGCGCGCGGGCGGACTCGACGCCTCGGCGCAACGCTGGTCCCCGCAAGCCCCGCAACCGGCCCATGAAGTGGAGGAATTCGTCCACCCGCATGTGGCCGTAGAGCGGGGCGTTCTCCGGCACATAGCCGACCCGCGCGCGCGCCTGTTGCCCGTCGCGGACCACGTCGAAGCCGTCGATGCGGACAGTTCCTTCGCTCGGCCGCAGGTAGCCGGTGAGGACGCGCAAGATGGTGGTCTTACCCGAGCCGTTGGGACCAAGCAGGCCCACCACTTCCCGCTCGTTCACCTCGAAGGAGACGCCGTCCACGGCCTGGCGGCGGCCGTAACGTTTGCCCAGCCGTTCGACGGAGGCGACGGCCACGCCGTGCCGCGAGCCTTCAGCCGGCGCAACGCCAAAACCCGCCGAGGCTCGGCGCGGTCTGTCGGTCAAGTGCAGGTCCAGTGTCGGCGCGGAGCCGGTCAATCGTAGAATTCCGGCGCCTTCTTCATCGCCTTGAACGCGTCCGGGTCGTGGGCGGTGAAGAAATTTGCCTTCTGGGTCGCCATCTCCCGCCGTATCCACTCGAAGGCTGAGTAGTATCCCGATGTCGAATAGACCAGCGGGGTGCTTGGTGGTATGTTCTTCTCGACGTTCTCCCGGAAATAGACGTTGTCCCCGGTGAGGATGGTGAGGCCGGTGTTCTTTAGCCGCACCGTCATCATCTGGCTGCCCGGCGTGTGGGCAACCCAGCGCTTCACGACGAGCGTGCCGTCTCCAAACAGGTCTTGATCGCCGTCGAGCTGCAACATCTTCACCGCGTTCGCGCTAGCTGTCATGTTCCCGCGCAGCGGCAGGACGTCGCCGAGAACGTAATTGGAGCCGGTGCCGGGCTCCGGCCAGAAGAAGTTCTGAATCTCGCTCTTTTGCACGACAAGGGTCGACTTCGGGAACTTGGCGACGTTGCCGCCGTGGTCGAGGTGGAGGTGGCTCACCACGACGTAGGTGATGTCGTCGGGCGTGAGATCGATTTTCTTGAGCTGTGTATCGATCGCGACATCTGGCGTATTGACCGGCTTCAACGCGGTGAACGCGGCACCCCAGTAGCCCGGGTCGGTGATAATCTTGTCGTTGTTACCTGTGTCGAAGAGGACATTCCCTTTCGGATGTTTGATCACGTAAAAACCGACTGGAACCTGGATCGGCGGCTCCATGGCCGCGCCGTTTACCAAATATCCTTTGCCGAGCGTCAACGCGCCGGAACTGAACGCGTAGAGCTTAAGGTCTTGCGCGCTAAGTGCCGTACTCGACAACAGGCCCGCGAGAAGAGCAACCGTTGCCATCAAACGTTTGCGAGTCATTTTGGCCTCCCTCGTTCCGTGAGTTTTGTTACGTCTTGCTCACTTCTGTGCAGGGGCGCAGGGCCGCAGACCCGCGCCGCCGGCAGCATGCATCTGAATTCAACACGCCGCGGTAGGCCTGTCAACAAACGCTGGACGCCCGCGGTTCACCCGATGGCCTGCCCACCGGGATTTCTATGGGAGCCGGGACGTTCGAAGGCGAAGGAAAACGTGGAAGCGACGTCAAATTCCATCTATTCGTGCGAGAGGGTCATGTTCGATCAAGACAAGAGGTAGCGCCGCATGAAACGTGGCCAAGGGTGACGCCGGCTCCATAGACGCCGCA
>DATMKQ010000028.1:0-23746 GCA_035571275.1 Trebonia sp. | reverse complement strand
TCGAGCTCGACGGCACGTTCCCCAACCACGAGGCCAACCCGATCGAGCCGGCGAACCTTCGCGACCTGCAGCAGGCGGTCAAGGACAACCAGGCGGACATCGGCCTGGCGTTCGATGGCGACGCCGACCGCTGCTTCGTCGTGGACGAACGCGGCGAGATCGTCAGCCCGTCGGTGCTGACCGCGCTTATCGCCAGTCGTGAGCTCGCCCGCGAGCCGGGCGCCACGGTGATCCACAACCTCATCACCTCGCGCGCCGTCCCCGAGCTGATCGCCGAGCACGGCGGCATCCCGGTGCGCACCCGGGTGGGCCACTCGTTCATCAAGGCGAAGATGGCGGAAACCAACGCGGTGTTCGGCGGTGAGCACTCGGGCCACTTCTACTTCAGGGACTTCTGGTTCGCTGACTCCGGCATGCTCGCGGCGCTGCACACGCTCGCCGCGCTCGGCCACGACACGCTCCCGCTGTCTGCCCTGCTCGCTGAGTTCTCCAGGTATTCGGCCAGCGGAGAGATAAACAGCGAGGTGCACGACCAGGCGGCCGCGACGGCCAAGGTCCGCGACCATTATCAGGAACGGGCCGGGGTGACTTTCGACGAGCTGGACGGTCTCACCGTCACAGGCGGCGACTGGTGGTTCAATCTCCGGCCGTCCAACACAGAGCCGCTGCTGCGGCTCAACGTCGAAGCGGCGACCGAGCCAGAGATGGCCGCCTTGCGCGATGAAGTGCTAGGCATTGTCAGAGGCACTGCCGGCAGCACGGAGTAACGCGGCCTGGGCACAGGCGCCACCCTCCGCTGCGAGAAGAAGGGCTGTTCATGGAACTTGACGATTGGCTGATGGAAATCATCGTGTGCCCGAAGTGCCGCGCGGGGCTGAGGGCCGACGATGCCGCGAGCGAGCTTGTCTGTACCGGGTGCGGGCTCGCCTACCCGGTTCGCGACAATATCCCGGTCCTTCTCGTGGACGAGGCGCGGCAGCCGGAGAGCCAGCCGGGCAGCGCCGGGTGAACACCCCGCATGGCGGCGTCGCGCTCGCCGCGTTCCGGCTCGACGATCCGGAGCTCGTGGAGTCCGGGGACCCGGGCGGGATGCTGCGGCAGGTCGCGTCGTCCGCGGCGCAGGTGCGCACCGCGGTGCGCGCCAGCGACGAGACCGACCTGTCCGCGCTGCGGCCTGACCGCCGTCCGCGCGCGATCGTCGTGGCCGGGGCGGGCGGCTCGGTATTCGCCGGGGAGACGCTCGCGGCGATCTGCGGGCCGAGGTCACCGACGCAGGTCATCGGCGTGTCCGGATATCAGCTCCCGGGCTGGGTCGGCGCCGCGGACCTGGTGATCGCCGTGTCCCGCTCCGGGGAGACCGCCGAGGTGCTCGCGCTGGCGGCCGAAGCCGCGCGGCGCGGCTGCGACCTGGCCGCCGTGGCCGCGCCTGGCTCGCCGTTGCAGCAGGTGGCGCTGGCGGCGCGCGGCACGTTCATTCCGGTGACGTCAGGCGGGCCCGCCCGGTCGATGCCCTGGGCGCTGGCGGTGCCGCTGCTCGTGATGGCGTCCCGGCTCGGAGTCGCCAGGGTCGACGTCGCGGCGTATGAGTCCGCGGCGGTCGCCATGGAGGACATCTCGCACCAGTGCCGTCCGTCCAGCGAGTCGTTCGTCAACCCGGGGAAGTCACTGGCGCTCGACCTCGTCGGTACGCTTCCGCTGATCTGGGGTGGTTCCCCGCTCGCGAGCGTCGCGGCGCGGCGGTTCGCTGCCCAGCTCGCCGCGAACGCGAAGTACCCGTCGCTCGCCGGGGTGCTGCCTGACGTCGGCCACGATCAGGTGGCCACGTTCGACGGGCCGTTCGCGCCCCCGCCAGAGCCAGACTTCCCCGCCGCCGAGGACTTCGACGAGGACTCTTTCGGCGAGCTGTCCGAAGACGACGTCGGCGCGCTCACAGAAACGCCGGATGACAACCCGCTGCTGCGCCTCGTCCTGCTCGCCGATCAGGCGGGGGAGCAGTCCGCGGTGACGCGCTCCCGGGAGGCCGCGGTGTCGCTGGCGGCGGCGCGGGGCATCGAGGTGTCCGAGATCACGATGGACGGCGCAGAACCGCTGGTGCGCCTGGCCGGGGCAGTTCATCTTCTCGACTACGCGTCGGTGTACCTCGGGATCGCCTGCGGCATCGACCCGCTCGCGATCGCGGCGATCAAGGATCTGCGGGACCTCACGGAACCACCGGTGTAACACGCCGATGAAGGCAGTCATCGCCGCGCTGGCGGTCAACCTTGGCATCGCGGTCATTAAGTTCATCGCGTTCCTGGTCACCGGCTCGTCGTCGCTGCTCGCCGAGGCGATTCATTCGGTGGCGGACACCTTCAACGAACTGCTGCTGCTGATAGGAAGCGGCCGGTCGCGGCGTGCCCGGACGGAACTGCACCCGTTCGGCTTCGGCCGGGAGCGGTACTTCTACGCGTTCGTGGTGGCGATCCTGCTGTTCACCGTCGGCGGCGTCGTCTCCATCTACGAGGGCGTGCACAAGATCCTTTCCCCGGAACCAATCCGGGACGCCGTGGTGGCGTTCGCCGTGCTCTTCGTCTGTGCCGTGCTCGAGTCGTTTTCGCTGCGGACCGCGATCCGCGAGGCGAACGCCGCCCGTGGTCCGCGGCAGAGCTGGCGGTCGTTCGTGCACGCCACCAAGTCCCCTGAGCTGCCCGTCGTCCTGATGGAAGACGTCGCCGCGCTGCTCGGGCTCGGGTTCGCTTTCCTCGGCGTCCTGTTGTCGGTGCTGACCGGCTCGGGCGTGTGGGATGGCGCCGGGTCCGTCGCGGTGGGAGCGCTGCTCGTGTGCGCCTCGTTCATCGTGGGCTACGAGACGAAGAGCCTGCTGATCGGGGAGGCGGCCAGCGCGGAGGCGACGTCGTCGATCGTGGCCGCGATCGAGGACGGCCCTGAGGGGTTCCGGGTGATCCACCTGCGGACCTCCCATGTCGGCCCGGACTCGCTGCTCGTCGCGGCCAAGGTCGCCGTGCCCGGCTCGCTGCCGGCGTCCGACCTGGTCGCGAGGATCGACGCCGCGGAGCGGCGGGTGCGGGAGGCGGTGCCGATCGCCGAGACGATCTACCTCGAGCCGGACATCTACGCGCCCGGCCGCGAGGACGTCACCGACCCGTCGATTCAGGTAGTCCGCCGCAGCCGCGCGCGCCGCACCCCGCGCCGGCCCTCCAGCGCCCGCGACGCCCGCGACGCCGGTGACTCGGGCCGGGCCGATCCCAGCAGGTGAATGTCCCCTTCATCGTGCTATTGGCAGCTGTATGGGACATTCATCCGGGCTTAGGCGCCCCCGGCGCCGGGGCGCCGGGGGCGCCTGCAGCGCCTGCACCGCCCAAGGCGCGCAGGGCGCGCTCCTTTTCGAAGTCGAGCGCGCGGCCGGGCGTGGCGGGTACGTGCCCGGTGCGCCGCCCGAGGTCGGCGACCGCAGCGCGGACGGTAGGCTCGGTCAGCACCCGCAGGCCGAACGCCAGCGCCGCGGGGGTGATGTCGTAGCGCCGTTCGATCTGCACCGCTACGGTGATCGCGGCCAGGTCTTCCTCGGTGAACTGCCGGTGCGCCGGCCCCCGCCCGGAAGGCCGGTCCCGCAACTGCGGCAGCAGGCCCAGATCCTCCCGGTAGCGGAGCATCCTGGGTGACATCCCGAGACGTTTGGCCGCTTCCGTGATTCGCATGGCACAGATCTTAACATTATCGTGTAAGAAACCGCGCGCTCGGCGTGCGAGACGGCCGCGCATCCCGTAGCGTCGTGCTCGTTGCCACGTATCCGATGAAGGAGTTAGTGCATGAGCACCGAACCGTACAAGGTCGCTGACCTCTCGCTGGCCAGCTTCGGCCGCAAAGAGATCCAGCTCGCCGAGCACGAGATGCCCGGCCTGATGGCGGTCCGCGCCGAGTACGCGGCAGCCCGCCCGCTGCGCGGCGCCCGGATCACTGGCTCGCTGCACATGACGATCCAGACCGCGGTGCTTATCGAGACGCTGACGGCGCTTGGCGCGCAAGTCAGGTGGGCGAGCTGCAACATCTTCTCCACCCAGGACCACGCCGCGGCGGCCGTCGCGGTCGGGCCTGATGGCACCGCCGACGACCCGAAGGGCATCCCGGTCTTCGCCTGGAAGGGCGAGACGCTCGAGGAGTACTGGTGGTGCACCGAGCAGGCGCTGACCTGGCCTGACGGCGAGGCTCCCAACATGATCCTGGACGACGGCGGCGACGCCACGCTGTTCGTGCACAAGGGTGCCGAGTACGAGGAGGCCGGTGCCGTGCCGTCCCCGGCCGAGGACGACAGCGAGGAGTGGCGGGTCATCCTCGACCGGCTGCGCAACTCCCTGGCCGACAACCCCGGCAAGTGGACGAAGGCCACGCGGACCATCAAGGGCGTGACCGAGGAGACCACCACCGGTGTGCACCGTCTCTACGAGATGGCCAAGTCCGGCACGCTCAAGTTCCCGGCGATCAACGTGAACGACTCGGTGACCAAGTCCAAGTTCGACAACAAGTACGGCTGCCGGCACAGCCTGATCGACGGCATCAACCGCGGCACGGACGTGCTTATCGGCGGCAAGGTGGCGCTCGTCTGCGGCTACGGCGACGTGGGCAAGGGTTGCGCGGAGAGCCTGCGCGGCCAGGGCGCCCGGGTGATCATCACCGAGATCGACCCGATCTGCGCGCTCCAGGCGGCGATGGACGGCTACCAGGTCGCGACGATCGACGACGTCATCGACCAGGCGGACATCTTCGTCACCGCGACAGGAAACAAGGACATCATCACCGCGGACCACATGTCGCGGATGAAGCACCAGGCGATCGTCGGCAACATCGGTCACTTCGACAACGAGATCGACATGGCCGGCCTCGCCGCGCTGCCGGGGATCAAGCGGGTCAACGTCAAGCCGCAGGTCGACGAGTGGGCCTTCGCCGACGGGCACACGATCATCGTCCTATCGGAAGGCCGCCTGCTGAACCTCGGCAACGCGACCGGGCACCCGAGCTTCGTGATGAGCAACAGCTTCACCAACCAGGTGATGGCTCAGATCGAGATCTTCACCAAGACCGACGAGTACCCGGTCGGCGTCTACACGCTGCCCAAGCACCTGGACGAGAAGGTCGCCAGGCTGCACCTGGACGCGCTCGGCGTGCGCCTGACGGTCCTGTCCAAGGAGCAGGCGGACTACATCGGCGTTCCTGTCGAGGGCCCGTACAAGCCGGACCACTACCGTTACTAAGTCAGCCGGAATGAACGGCGTTTCGCCGGACGAATACATCGCCGACCCCGGCCTCGCGGAGCCCGGGGATCGGCGTATTCGGTATTCAGAACGGTCGATGCCGCTCTTGACCGCGCTCACTCATCGCTTCCGTGCTGACCGGCCGTTCGACGGGATGACCGTCGCGGCTTGCCTGCACGTGACGGCGGAGACGGCCGTGCTGGCGCGGTTGCTGCGGGCCGGCGGTGCCCGGGTCGGGCTCGCGGCCTCGAACCCGTTGTCCACGCAGGACGACATCGCCGCCGCGCTCGCCGCCACGGAAGGAATCTCGGTGTTCGCCCGTGCCGGAGTGGACCGCAAGACCTACTACGAGCACATCGCGCTGGCCCTCGGCCCGGACGGCCCCGACCTGGTCATCGACGACGGCGGCGACCTGCTGAATATCCTGCACACGGAACGGGCGGACGTGCTGGCGAGGGTGCGGGGCGGCTGTGAGGGCACCACCACCGGCGTGCTGCGGCTGCGCCGCATGGCCGCGGAGGGCGCGCTCGCCTTCCCGATGGTCGCGGCGAGCGACACGCCGGTCAAACGGCTGGTGGACAACACGTACGGCACGGGGCAGTCCGTCATCGACGGCTTGCTCCGCGCCAGCGGGATGCTGCTAGCGGGCAAGACCGTGGTGCTCGCCGGGTTCGGCTCATGCGGCGTCGGTATCGCCGAATGCGCCCGCAGCCTGGGCGCGCGGGTGATGATCACCGAGGTGGACCCGGTGCGCGCGGTCGATGCCGTGCTGCGCGGGTTCCGCGTGCTCACGCTCGCGGAGGCGGCGCCGCTCGGCGAGGTGTTCATCACCGCGACAGGGACGGCGGAGGTGATCACCGCCGAGCACATGGCGGTAATGCGGGACGGCGCGGTCCTCGCCAACGCGGGCCACTTCGACGTGGAGATCGACGTCCGGGCGCTTGAGACGCTGGCCGTCAGCGTCCAGCCGGAGGTCCGGCCGCACACGGACGCGTATGAACTGGCCGACGGCCGCCGCCTGCTGCTCCTCGCCGAAGGCCGCGTGGTCAACCTGGTCGCGGCCGAAGGTCACCCGCCCGAGGTCATGGACGTGGCGTTCGGCATCGAGGCGCTGGCACTCGCCTGGCTCGCGGAAAACGCGGGCAAGCTCAGCCCGGACGTGCACCCCGTGCCCGCGGACATCGACGCCGAGGCGGCCCGCTTGGTCCTTGCCGCCCTCGGCGCTGAGATCGACTCGCTCACCCCCGCCCAGCGGGCCTACCTAGCCTCCTGGCGCTTCGGCTCCTGACTCGCCGCGTGTGACGCGCTCACCGCGCTGCCCTCGAGGTCGGCGGGCTGCGGCTGCTGACCGACCCGACCAGCGATTGGCTTTGCACCGGCTTGTATAGCCAGTGCGGATGTTCGGCGAAGTCAATTTGCCTCACGCTTATCTTGACACTCGACGCGCCTCGTGGAAGGTTATGGACCGTCCTTAAGAACTGGTAAAGATGTTTGTTTTACTTATTCTTACAAGAACACGCATCTTTACCCGTTTCTAATCGACTTGCTAGGCGCAGGCTAGGGCGGCTGTGCGCGCTATAGGTCGGGTTCTGTCACGAATCGGGAGCGGGCAAATGGAAAGACAAGATGGGTCGGGATATGAGTCCTTGGCATCGAAGATCGACGAACTTAGCCGGGTATGTGCCCGGCTTAGCCAAGAGAACGCAGAACTGCGCGATCAGGTCGCGCGGCTGTCACCGGCAGGCGGCCGCGCACCGTCGCGGTCCGCTGGTGCGCCGCAGGTGCGTGACGCGGGAGACGAGAAGCTCAGTCGCCGCAAGCTCGGGAAGGCGCTTGGCGCCGCCGCGGCGGGAGTGGTCGGCGCGGCCGCGCTCGTCGACGCGACCGCGCGCCCGGCTGCGGCATCCAACGGCAGCTCCATAACGGCGGGGAACACCACGACCGCGGAGTCCGCTACCACGGTTCAGTTTGACGGGTCGTCAAACCCGGGCGTGGTTTTCCTCGCCAACGACACCAGCTTCTCTGCGAGCGCTGCCGAGTTCCCGGCCGCGCTCGGTGGCTGGGCCGCCGGCGGCAGCCTGCCGAACGGCATCTACGGCTATACCGAGGACGGTGCCGGACACGCCATCGTCGGGTCGAACGCCGCCGGTACGGGCACCGGCGCGGCGGTCGCCGGATTCACTAACAGCACATCAGGCAGCGCCACCGCGATCGCCGGGACGATCAGCAGCACCAGCCCCGGAGGGTTTTCGGCGGCGGTCCGGGGCGTGAACAACGGCACCGGTGGCCTTGGGATCGGGGTCTGGGGATCCCACGCGGGCTCGGGGTGGGGGATCTACGGGACCGCGGCGAGCGGCATCGGAGTGCTCGGCAGCGGTGGCTCAGGGACCGGCGTGAGCGGCGACGGGGTTACCGGCGTGACCGCCTCCGGCAGCGAGGTCGGACTGACAGCCACCGGCGCGACGGGCGCACTGGTTTCGGGCAACTCCGTCGGCGTGAACGCGAGCGCCAGCACCACCACCGGCACCGGGGTGCAGGCGGCCGGCGCCACCGGCGTGCATGCCAGCGGCAGCAAGACCGGGGTGGTCGCGAGCGGCGCCACCGGCGTGCAGGCCGGCGGGTCAGGGAGCGCCGGCGTCGGAGTCAAAGGCAACGGCTCAGGGAGCGCCGGCGTCGGAGTCAAAGGCAACGGCTCAGGCGGTAGTGGCCGGGGCGGCATCTTCTCAGGCTCCGCCGCGCAGGTCCAGCTCAGCCCCGGATCGAAAGCGACGCACCCCAAGAACGGCAACCGCGGTGACCTGTACGCCGACAGCACGGGTCGCCTGTGGTTCTGCAAGAAAGGCGGGAGCACTGCCACGTGGCACCAGATCGCCTGACCTGCTCAAGGACGAGGCAGCGTGGCCGTCAGCGAGCCGGTCCGCCGGTCGGGACGAGGAGGGCGTCAGGGGGAGTCGGCGCGGTCCGTTCTGAATCGTTGGTCTTTGTCAATACCAGCCAGCCCAGCAGCGCGAGCGGGTAGACGAAATAGCCAAAGCGGCTCGACGGGTCGAGGAGGAACAAGACCGTGAATCCGACCGCGAGGCGCCACGCGGCGTCTCGCGCGTCGCGCGGCGGCCGCAGCAGCAGCCAGGCCACGAACGCCACGGCCGCGAGCACCGTCAGCGCCACCACGGTGTAGTGGCCGGCGTTACCGAGTCCGGCGATGAGATGCCCGGGCAGCGGGCTCGCCGCCGGAGTCTTGAACTTCGTGAGACCGAGCGGGAAGTCGAGGAGGTTCTGCTTCACGGCATCCGGCGTGGCCAGCGCCTCGGGAGCGGCCAGCAGCGACAGGATGCCGGTCGCCGCCACCGCGGTCACGGTGAACCTCGCGGCGGCGCGCGGCGCGTACCGGACCCAGGCCATGACCGCCAGCACGGGGACGGCGGCCCACGCGGTGGTCTTCGCCGCACACGCGATGGCCAGCACGAGCGCTGCCCGCGCCAGCTTGCCCCGGCTGGCCAGGGCCAGCGTGAGGCACAGCGCCGCGATAACCGGCGGATCCGTGATGCCGAGCGCCAGCGGATATGCGATCACCGGAGAGGCGACGGCGAGGGCGGTCAGGCCGGCCACGCGGTGGCGGCACTCGGTACAGTCGCGGACCCCATGCGGCGACATGACCGCGAAAGCCACGGCGAACACTGCGATCGACGTAAGCGAGACCCAGACTCGCGGGTCACCGAGCACTCCGGAAAGGCCAGCCGAGCGCGGCAGGCCGAAGACGTCCATGACCGGGAGGTACGGGTTGTACAACTTCCAGTCGACCAGCTGACTCGGCGGCAGGTACGGCGTGCCGTACTTGACCAGATGGGTCGCCCCAGTGGTGAGGACCAGCACCTCAGCCGGGGCGGGCATCAGCGTTGCCAGCCAGAGCAGCGGCGCGATCAGCGCCCCGGCAACCGCGACCACGAGGGGCAGCAGCCATCCGCGGGTGAAGTACAGCAGCATCGTCGTCACCGCGTAGGCTCCGAAGGCCCACGTGGACCAGTCGCTGTCTTCGTGGCCAGCGGAGACCGCCGCCACACCAGCGATGAGCGTGAAGGCGGCGAACCATATCGTGATCAGGCGACGGCTGGGCCATGCCATGTGCGCCGATTCCTGCCTCGCCGGCTGGGCTCCACTACCCGCTGCCACGAACACAGTATCCCCGCTTCCTGACGGTGAAAGTAACCGCCGGTCGGCTCAGGGCAGTTTCCAGTCGACGGGCTCGGCATTCTGGCGCGCCAGGAGCTGGTTCGCCCGGCTAAACGGGCGCGTGCCGAAAAATCCGTTATGAGCGGACATGGGGCTCGGGTGCGCCGACTCGATGCGCGGCACGTCGCCCAGTACCGAGGCCAGGTTACGTGCGTCCCGGCCCCACAAGATGGCCACGAGCGGCCTGTCCCTCGCGGCGAGCGCCCGGATCGCCTGTTCCGTGACCTCCTCCCAGCCCTTGCCGCGGTGCGAGCCTGGCTTGCCGGGCTCAACGGTGAGGACCCGGTTGAGCAGGAGGACGCCGCGTTCGGCCCAGGGGCTGAGGTCGCCGTTCGCCGGGGCCGGGAAGCCGAGGTCCGCCGAGTACTCGGCGAAGATGTTCACCAGGCTGCCGGGCAGCCTGGTGACCTTCGGGTCCACAGAAAAGCTCAGGCCGACCGGGTGACCGGGGGTTGGGTACGGGTCCTGGCCGACGATGAGCACCTTGACGTCGTCGAATGGCTGCTTGAAGGCGCGTAGCACGTTTTCGCCCGAGGGCAGGTACCGCTTGCCGGCCGCGACCTGCTCGCGCAGGAAGTCGCCCATCTTGGCGATCTGGTCCTTGACCGGATCCAGGGCGGTGGCCCAGCCGGCCTCGACGATGTTGCTCAACGGCTCTGGCATGGGCGAACTTTAGCGGCTCACTCCGCTGTGCCGCAGGTTTGCGTGCTTCACGCTTCGTTAAACGGTTCACGGGTGGTGCGGAGCTGGTAAAAAGGATTAACCTGCGCATGTTGGCGCTGGACGTGCGACTGACGTCACTGTCTGTCGCCGCGGGTGCTCTTTAGAGCCAAACAGATGGAACGATGGGGCCCATGAAAGGACGTGTGCTAGTCGTCGACGACGACGCGGCGCTCGCGGAGATGCTCGGCATCGTGCTCCGCGGTGAGGGGTTCGAGCCGACGTTCGTGGCCGATGGAGACAAGGCGATGGAGGTCTTCCGCGACACGCGGCCAGACTTGGTGCTGCTCGACTTGATGCTGCCTGGTTCTGACGGGATCGACGTGTGCCGCCAGATCAGGGGCGAGTCGGGCGTGCCGATCGTCATGCTGACGGCGAAGACCGACACCGTCGACGTGGTGCTCGGGCTGGAGTCAGGGGCGGACGACTACATCCTGAAGCCGTTCAAGTCCAAGGAGCTTGTCGCCAGGATCAGGGCACGGCTGCGCAGGACGGACGAGCCCGCACCGGAGATGCTGCAGATCGGGGACGTGGCGATCGACGTGGCTGGCCACTCGGTCAAGCGGAACGGCGAGACGCTCAGCCTCACCCCGCTGGAGTTCGACCTGCTGGTGGCCCTCGCCCGTAAGCCTAGGCAGGTGTTTACCCGAGAGGTGCTGCTCGAGCAGGTGTGGGGGTACCGGCACGCCGCCGATACCCGGCTGGTGAACGTGCATGTGCAGCGGCTCAGGGCCAAGATCGAGAAGGACCCGGAGCACCCGGAGATCGTGGTAACGGTCCGCGGCGTGGGGTACAAGGCGGGACCCGGCTGACTTTCTGATGGAGCGGCCCGCGGTTAACCACGACGCGGCCGGTGCGCCAGCCGCGCCGGTTCAGGCGTCGGTGCTGGGCTCCGCCATGCCCGCTGGTCCGCCGCAGCAGCGTGACGTGCGCGAGGCCTGGGAGATGGCGCTGCGCCGCAAGAAGCTGGTGCGCTGGGTGGTGAGCTGGCTGCCGCACGGCCTGACCATCGTCATCCGCGCCGTGCTGCGGTGGCAGCATTTGATCGTCGCCAAGCTGCGGGCGCGCTGGCACCGGAGCCTGCAGCTGCGGGTGGTCGGCACCACGTTGCTGATCTCGGCGTCGGTGATCGCGGTGCTTGGGTTCTTTCTCACCGAGCAGATCAACACCGGCCTGTGGAACAACGCGAGGGACTCCGCACGTGCGCAGATGGTCAGTGCGCTGGACAACGCCCGAGCGCTCCCCGGCCTGTTGGATCCTCCGAGCACTGGGCAGATCGCCACTCAGTTCATGACCTCCGCTGGCAATGCGCTCCAGCCGACCGCCAACGGCACCACGCCGCCCTACTACGTGATCGTGGGGCTGAACCAGACCTTCGCGGACTCGGCGGGGTATTTCACCTGGGACAGCAGCGTCAACGCGAACCTGCCGCAAGAGCTCCTCGCCGACGTCCAGCAGGAACAGACGGTGGACGTGCAGCGCGGCGAGGCAGAGACCCAGCTCAGCTGGGTGCCCACCACGCTGACGTTTAGTGATGGCGGGCAGACCGAGCCCGCCATCGCGTTCGGCGCTCCGCTCGGTGCCTGGTATCAGCTTTACCTTGTCTTCCCGCTCACCCAGGAGGCGCAGGCGCTGCAGCTCGTCCAGACGGCGCTGATCGGCGTGGGGATCGCGCTTGTCGCCCTGCTCGCCGCCATCGCCTCGCTGGTCACCCGGTGGGTGGTGCTGCCGGTCCGGCACGCGGCGCAGGCGGCGCAGCGGCTTTCCGCCGGACGGCTGGAGGAGCGGATGCCGGTCGGCGGCGCCGACGACCTCGCCGCGCTCGCCACGTCGTTCAACGACATGGCCCAGAGCCTGCAGGACAAGCTGCGCGAGCTCGAGGAGCTTTCGAACGCGCAGCGTCAGTTCGTCTCGGACGTGTCCCACGAACTGCGCACGCCGATGACGACGATCAGGATGGCGGCCGAGCTCCTGTATGAGTCCAGGGAGCAGCTAGACCCCGCCTCGGCCCGCTCCGCCGAGTTGCTGCAGAGCCAGACCGAGCGGTTCGAGGTGCTGCTCACCGACCTGCTCGAGATCAGCAGGCACGACGCCAACGTGGCCACGCTGGACGCGGAGCCCGCGGACATGTGCGACATCGTGCGCCGTTCGGCCGACGACGCGCAGCAGCTAGCGGAGCGGCGCTCCTGCCGCATCGAGTTCCGGCTCCCCGTCGAGGCCTGCGTGGCCGAGGTAGACCGCCGGCGCGTCGAGCGGATCCTGCGGAACCTGCTGGTGAATGCGGTGGAGCACGGTGAGGGCAGGGATGTCGTGGTGACCGTGGCCGCGGACAGTGACACGGTGGCGGTGGCCGTGCGCGACCATGGTGTCGGCCTGGGCCCGGGGGAGGAGCAGTTGGTGTTCGAGCGGTTCTGGCGGGCAGATCCGGCGCGCGCCCGTACCACCGGTGGCACCGGTCTCGGGCTGGCGATCGCCCTCGAAGACGCCCGGCTGCACGGCGGCTGGCTGCAGGCGTGGGGCGAGCGGGGCAAGGGTTCGGTGTTCCGGCTGACCGTGCCGAGAGTGTCCGGACAGCCGATCGCTGGCTCCCCGCTTCCGCTGGAACCGGACGAGGCTGAGATAGTCACCAGCACTCTGGAAGCCGACCTGGCCGGCGGCGGTCGTGGCTAACCGGCTCCGGATCGCGGCGCTCGGCCTGATCCTCACCGCCACCCTGGCGGGCTGCGTGTCGATAGCCAGCGGCGGGCCCGTGGTGTCATCTACGGTGACTCAGGATCCTGGCGGTCAGGGTCAGCACTACATGCAGCTCATCCCGAAGGCGCCGGTCGCCAACTGGGACCCGAGGGAGATCGTCGAGGGGTTCCTGGCCGCCTCCGCCAGCTTCGGTTACCGGCAGATCGCGGAGCAATACCTAGCGCGCGGCGCGGACTGGAATCCCACCTGGTCGGCGATCGTGTACAGCCAGGGGCCGAACGTCAACCCACCCGTTTACCAGTCGAAGGCCCCACAGAAGAAGCCCGCGAAGGGCAGCGCGAAGCGGACCGCACCGCAGACCGCGACGGTCACGATCGGCGGCAAGGTACAGGCGAACCTGTCCCAGACCCGCGGCTACGCGGTTCCTGCCGCCTCGGCGCGCGCGTACGGCCCGCCGACCTTCGACCTCGTCAAGGTAGGCGGTCAATGGCGGATCAAGTCGGCGCCGGCGGAGCTGTTGCTCAACAGCCTCCTATTCAATCTCGACTACCAGCTGCGAAACCTGTACTTCTTCGACCAGACGACGGACTCCTATTTGGTGCCTGACCCCGCGTACGTGCCGCTGCAGGCCACTACGAACGACCTGATGTCCGGGCTGGTGAACGACCTGATCAAGCCGCCGAGTGACTGGCTCTCTCCCAACGCCGCCGAGTCGGCTTTCCCCGATGGCACCCGCCTCATCGGCGACGTCACGGTCGCTGGCGGGACGGCGATGGTCAGCCTCAGCATCCCCATTGCCAAGGGGACGAACGTCACGAAGCTGAAAGAGCAGATATCGGCCCAGTTGCTGTTCACCCTGACCGACTCGAGTCAGGCCGGGTCCGAGGTCAAGTCGGTTGAGCTTTCCGTGAACGGGGTGCCGTGGACCCCGCCGAACAGCCAGGAGAACCCGGTTCAGCAGCCAAACCAGGCGAAATACCAGCCGCCCTCGGGAGGCAGCAGTGCTTTCTATTACGTGGACAGCTCCGGGTGGTTGGTCGAACAAGAGCTTGCTGATGGCGCACCGACCGGCACACCGGCCAGGATCGTCCGCATCGGCACGGGATACTCCCAGATCGCGGTTTCCCCTGGCCTGAGCAGCCAGTACGTGGCCGCCCTGACGAGCGGCGGCGTGCTCTACGCGGGGCCGCTCGGCGGCAGGCTAACCAGGCAGCGCGGCGCCGGGTACCTGTCGGTTAGCTGGGACCCGGAAGACGATCTGTGGGCCAACACGGCCAGCCAGGTTTGGCAGCTGCCAGGCCCTGACAACGCCGGACAGCCGTTCGGCCAGCCGGTCCCAGTCCCGGTCACCGTGCAAAACTCGGACGGAACGACGAATCTCGGGCCGTTCACCGCGCTGCGGGTGGCACCGGACGGCGTGCGGATGGCGATCATCGTCCAGAGCCCGAACCAGGGTTCTATCCTCTACTTCGGCGCGATCAACTACCCGCAGAGCACCCGTGCCAGTCAGCAGACTGTCCTGATCAAGCTGTCGCCGTTCAACGTCTCACAGGCGGGCTCCACCACGTTTGAGTCGGTGAGCTGGTACGGATCAAAGGCTGTGATCACGCTCAGCGCGCCAAACCAGGCCCTAACCGAATATCCCGTCAACGGCGGCAGTTCGACGGCCCTGCCGTCGCCGGCACACATCGCGTCGATCACCGCCAGCTACGGATACCCGTTGATAGCCGGGCTGGTAAAGGGCGGGGTGACGGCCGCCCCCATCACGGGCGTCTGGCCGCTCGCTCCGATCATCAAGAGCGGCTTCAGTCCTGTCTATCCGGGCTGAGCAGGCCATGTCTGACGTGGGCTTCGAGCTGACGACGGACGACTACCACGACCCGCTATCGCTCCTGTGCGCTATGTGATGTATCGCAGCTAATGTCCCTCCTGACATTTCGGCCTGAGAGAGCTAGCGTTCATGCATGGCACTCGCCCGGGTCCGTGGTTGCGCTTGGCCGGCTCTGGCCGCAGCGGGAAGCCTTCCCGTGGCGGAAAGTCCGGTCCGGCAAGCCGATGCCAGCCGCAGGCGAAACGGCCCACGTAAGGCGACTTCTCGTCGACCGATCACGGTGCGGCTTAGAAGTAAGTCCTGCCTCGACGGGGAATACCTAGTTCCCCGCTCCCGGGAGAAGGGCAGTAGTGGCCATGGAAGGCCGCGAACCCCTCAGCAGGCGGATGTGGGGACGAAGACCAGGTCGGCCGGGCGAGTGCCCACTACCGGTCAACTCCAGTAGGGGGATCGAGATGGAAATCACCTTCAAGGGCAGGCACACCAGCGTTCCTGAGCGTTTCCGCAGGCACGCGACCGCCAAGCTGGCCAAGCTCGAGAAGCTCGATCAGAAAGCGCTCCGGATCGACGTAGAAGTGTCGCAGGAACGCAACCCCCGGCAGTCCGACCACAGTGAGCGGGTGGAGCTCACGATCAGATCGCGAGGCCCGGCGATCCGGGCGGAAGCGGCGGCGGACGATAGGTACGCCGCGCTAGACCTCGCGTTCGCAAAGCTCGAGGCGCGGCTGCGCCGGATGTCTGAGCGCCGCAAGACCCGCCGCTCGGAGGCGACCGTGCGATCGGCCGAGGCGGTGGGCGCGGTAGCGGCATCGCATACGGGCGCGGACACCACCGCTGCTCCCGTCGTCGCCGCGCTGCTCGAGGAGGAACCGCTCTTCGACGTCGCGACTCGCGGTCGCCGGGGTAAGGTGAATGGACGAGCACGGTCGGAGACCGTCGTGCAGTTGCCTGACATGCCGGAAGATACCGGCGACCGTGACTTCTCGGACTACCCGGACGACACCGCCGCCGAGGCTTCGGTATCCGGGCTCGTGCCGATCCAGATGGAAGGGGAGGGCCCGCTGGTCGTCAGGGAAAAGATGCACCCCTCGCACCCGATGACCATCGACCAGGCGCTGCTCGAGATGGAACTCGTCGGTCACGACTTCTACCTCTTCCACGACCGCGACTGCGACCGGTTTAGCGTCGTTTACCGCCGCCGCGGCTACGACTACGGTGTAATCCGGCTAGTCGAGGAGTAGTCCCCAGGGTGGTCCGGGGTGGTTCAAAAGGACTAAGGATCACTCCCTATCCTTAGTCTGAACAGAACTGGAAGGAGCGGCCGTGACTGATCGGCCCATGTCGTCCCCTGGTGTTGCCGCGACGGTGGCCCCGTCGGGGCCTGACGGCGACCCCGGCGATCGCGGCCGCCTCGACCCGATCCGCGTGCTCATCGCGGACGACCACGCGCTGTTCCGGCACGGACTCGAGATGGTCCTGAACGACGAGGACGGCATCGAACTCGTTGGCCAGGCGTGCGATGGCGCCGAGGCGGTGCAGATGGCCGGCGAGGCGCTTCCCGACGTCGTGCTGATGGATATCCGGATGCCGAAGACGTCGGGCATCGAGGCCGCCAGGCTGATGAAGGAGGTCGCGCCGAGCGCGAAGATCGTGATCCTGACGATCAGCGACGAGGAGGAGGACCTCTTCGAAGCGATCAGGGCGGGCGCGAGCGGCTACCTGCTCAAGGACATTCCGCTCGACGAGGTAGCCGACGCGGTCCGTTCGGTGGACGGGGGGCAATCGCTGATCAACCCGTCAATGGCGGGCAAACTGCTCACCGAGTTCGCCACGCTCGCCAAGCGGGACGCCGAGGAGGAGCCGACTAAGCACGTCGCCGCGCCCAAGCTCACTGAGCGCGAGATGGAGGTGCTGCGGCTTGTGGCGCGCGGGATGAACAACCGCGACATCGCCAAGGAGTTGTTCATTTCAGAGAACACCGTGAAAAACCACGTGCGGAACATCCTGGAGAAACTGCAGATCCACTCCCGGATGGAGGCCGTGATGATCGCGGTCAGGGAAAAGCTGATCGAGATCAGCTAAAATCCTTCCGCCTTCAACGCGGAGGCAAGCGGCTGGGCCAGGGCAGACGGCGAGATCCTGTCGGTATGAATGGCGTCGCAGCCAACCCATGAGGCGGCCTCGGCGAGCGCCCGGGCCATGGGTGCGGCGGCGGCCGCCTTGTCCAGCATCACGTGCTTGGCGATCAGCGTCCTGCCGTCGCGCCCCGGGTCCACCCGGCCTACGATCTGCCCGCCAGCCAGCAGCGGCATGGTGTAGTAGCCGTGTATGCGCTTCTCCTTCGGCACGTAAGCCTCGAGCGCGTGCTGGTATCCGAACATCCGCAGCGTCCGCTTCCTGTCCCAGATCAGCGAGTCGAACGGGGACAGCAGCGTGGTTCTGTGCGTGCCGCGGCCGCCCGCGTCGAGCCAGTCGAGCGCCCTGGGGTCCGCCCAGGCGCGCACCGGCCGCTTACCGCCCACGACCGTGACCGGGGTCAGTCCGGCCGCCGCGCCGGCGTCATCCAGGCTTTCCTGCGCGCGCATGCTAAGGCCGTACCCGTTGAGCCGCTGGTACTCGACCAGGTCCGCGTGCGTCGCCACGCCAAGGGCCCGCGTCGTCGAGCCGACGAGGTAGGTCAGGCATTCGGCGTCGGATGGCTCCCGCTCAAGCAGGACCTGCGGGACAGCGCGCTCGGGCAGGTCGTAGACGCGCCGCCAGCCGGTTCGTCGCACGCAGACCGCCCGTCCCGTATCCAGCAGCCACTCAGCGGCGATCTTCACCTCCGACCAGTCCCACCACGGGCCGCCCGCCTTGGCGCCGCCAAGCTGGGTCGCCGTCAGCGGCCCCTCGGCTTTCAGCCGGGCGAGGACCTCGGCACAGGCCTCCTCCGACACCTTGTGCCAGCGCTGCCCGCGGGCGGCGATCGCCCGCCGCCGCCACCCGTAGTACGGCCAGTCCTCAAGCGGCAGCACACACGCCGCGTGCGCCCAGTACTCGAACGTGGTCGGCTTCTTCGCGGGCCAGAACGCCTTCTCCACGCTCTCCCGGCCGACCGGCCCGAGCCGCGCGTACGCGACCAGCTCATGCGAGCGCGCTAGCACGCTGATCGTGTCGAGTTGCACCGCCGCGACCCGCCTCAGCACGCCGGCGACACCGCCGCGCCGCCCGTCCGCGCCCAGGAACCCTTGCGCGTGCAGGGTGACCCGCCGTAGTTGGTCGGGGGTCAGCTCACGACTCGGCGAGAGGTGCGGCCCGCCGTCCCTGTCCAGCCCAGTCCGAACGGACACCGCGTTCTCTCCCACGCCCCTGACTGTACCGAGGGGGTCTGACATTCCGCCGGATAGCGAACCGAGTCAACGAACCGGAGCGGGGAACACGCGAGGCTTCGTAACTGTTAGTACCAGTCGTCACTGAACGTGTGCGCGAACAGCGTGATGATGCAGCCGATGACCGCGATCCCCACTCCGAGGTAGAAGAGCCACCAGGTCGGGTGGGGCACCAGCGCGACGCCGCCGATGACGAAGCCGATGCAGATGATCACGACCGCGACCCAGGACAGCGGCTTGCCGTGGTGGTGGACTTCCTCGGCGCCGTAGTGGGCCAAGGGTTGCGCGGGACCTAGGTCCACGGCCCCTGTTGGCTGCTCGGCCACGACTCCTCCTCCATAACACGACCTGCATATGCTGAAACTGGCAAGAAAATACCCCATCGCCGCCAGGAAGCTGCAGCCGGCCCCCGCGGGGCGGAATCTCCTCCGGACTTCCCTCGCGGACTCGGTTTCGCGCCCCGTCTCGCCTACCATGACTTGCGAGGCGTTTTCAGCCCATCCCATCCGCAAGGAGCACGACGACAAGTGCCAGTCATCCTAGATAGCATCCTTCGCGCCGGCGAAGGCAAGATCCTGCGTCACCTGAAGCGGATCAGCGAACAGATCAACTCTGTCGAGGACGACTTCGTCGCGATGAGTGATGCTGAGCTCCACGCCATGACGGATGAGTTCAAGCAGCGCTACGCGGACGGTGAGACGCTCGACGAACTGCTTCCCGAGGCTTACGCGGCCGTCCGCGAGGCGGCCAAGCGCACCCTCGGGCAGCGCGCGTTCGATGTGCAGCTGATGGGCGCCGCGGCGTTGCACATGGGCAACATCGCCGAGATGAGGACCGGTGAAGGCAAGACGCTCACCGGTGTCTTCCCCGCTTACCTGAACGCGCTCGCCGGCAAGGGCGTGCACGTCGTTACCACCAACGACTACCTGGCCAAGCGCGACTCGGAGTGGATGGGCCGCGTGCACCGCTTCCTCGGCCTCGAGGTCGGGGTCATTCTCGCGGAGATGCAGCCAGCGGCCCGGAAGCAGGCGTACCTGGCGGACGTCACCTACGGGACGAACAACGAGTTCGGCTTCGACTACCTGCGCGACAACATGGCATGGTCGCTTGAGGAGTGCGTACAGCGCGGCCACGAGTACGCGATCGTCGACGAAGTGGACTCGATCCTTGTCGATGAGGCCCGGACACCGCTGATCATCAGCGGGCCGGCCGAGCAGAATTCCCGGTGGTACCAGGAATTCGCCAGGATCGCGCCGAAGCTGCGCCGCGGCGAGGATGGCGAAGGCGACTACGACGTCGACGAGAAGAAGCGGACCGTCGGCATCACGGAGGCCGGCGTCGAGAAGGTCGAAGACGAGCTCGGCATCGACAACCTATACGACCCGGTCAACACGCACCTGGTCAGCTTCCTCAACAACTCGCTGAAAGCAAAGGAGCTTTTCAAGCGAGACAAGGACTACGTCGTGATGAACGGCGAGGTGCTGATCGTCGACGAGTTCACCGGCCGCATCCTGCACGGCCGCCGGTACAACGAGGGCATGCACCAGGCCATCGAGGCCAAGGAAGGCGTGCAGATCAAGGACGAGAACCAGACCTTCGCCACGATCACGCTGCAGAATTACTTCCGCCTCTACGACAAGCTGGCCGGGATGACCGGTACGGCCATGACCGAGGCGAACGAGTTCATGCAGATCTACAAGCTCGGTGTCGTCCCCATCCCGACCAACATGCCGATGATCAGGGCCGACGAGACCGACGTGATCTTCCAGACGGCGAAGGCTAAGTTCGACGCGGTGGTCGAGGACATCGTCGAGTGTAATGAAGCCGGGCAGCCGGTGCTTGTGGGCACCACCAGCGTGGAGAAGTCCGAGATCGTGTCCAGGCTGCTCAAGCGGCGCGGCATCAAGCACCACGTGCTCAACGCCAAGTACCACGAGCAGGAGGCGACGATCGTCGCCCAGTCCGGCCGGCTTGGCGCGGTCACCGTGGCGACGAACATGGCTGGCCGCGGTACCGACATCATGCTGGGCGGCAACCCCGAGTTCATCGCCGACGTCGAACTGCACCAGCGCGGGCTTTCCCCGGTGGAGACCCCGGAAGACTACGAGGCCGCGTGGCCGGAGGCGGTGGCGAAGGCAAAGGCCGCGGTGGCGGCCGAGCACGAGGAGGTCGTCGCGGCGGGCGGGCTCTACGTGCTTGGCACAGAACGGCACGAGTCGCGCCGCATCGACAACCAGCTTCGCGGCCGCTCTGGCCGCCAGGGCGACCCGGGCAAGAGCCGCTTCTACCTGTCGCTCGAGGACGACCTGATGCGGATGTTCAACTCCGATCGGGTCGCGGCCATCATGGACCGGCTGAGCATCCCGGCCGACGTCCCGGTGGAGAACAGGGTGGTGTCCCGCGCCATCAGGTCCGCGCAGACCCAGGTCGAGCAGCAGAACTTCGAGATCCGCAAGGACGTCCTCAAGTACGACGACGTGCTGAACCGGCAGCGCAAGGTCATCTACAACGAACGGCACCAGGTACTCGAGGGCGCCGACCTGCACGAGCAGATCCGCTCCATGGTGGATGAGGTTGTCGCGTCCTACGTGGCCGGCGAGACCAGCGACGGGTACCCGGAGGAGTGGGACCTGGACAAGCTGTGGCGGGCGTTCAAGCAGCTCTACCCGATCTCGCTGCGCACCGACGCGGTGATCGAAGAGGCCGGCGGCGACAAGTCCGGACTCACCTCCGACCTGCTCACCGAGCTGGTGCGAGAGGACGCCCAAGCCTCCTACGACCGGCGTGAGCAGGAGCTGTCGTCGGAGGTTATGCGCGAGTTCGAGCGCCGCGTGGTGCTTTCCGTTCTCGACCGCAAGTGGCGCGAGCACCTGTATGAGATGGACTACCTTCGCGAGGGCATCGGCCTGCGCGCGATGGCGCAGCGCGACCCGCTGGTCGAGTACCAGCGGGAAGGCTACGACATGTTCAACGCGATGATGGAAGGCATCAAGGAAGAGTCGGTCGGGAACCTGTTCAACCTCCAGCTTGAGATCCAGGAAAACCCGATCGTCGAAGAGGTCACCGACGACGCGCCCGCGGCGGTGCTGGCAGCCGGAGCGGCTGCTGACGCGCCCAGCGTCGCCGGGTCGGCAGCTTCTGGTGCGGTTCCTCCGCCCGCCGCGCCACCTGGCGTGGTCCCCGCGGGTGTTGTGCCACCGGCCGCCGAGGCCGCCTCGGCACCGCCCGCCGCGTTCGGCAGGCCTCCTGCCCAGGCCGGCGCTCGCCAAGGCGGTGCCAGGCAGGATGGTTCCCGGCAGGCCGCCCGGCAGGGTGGCGGTAAGCACGCTAGCGACGGCCGCAGCCACGCGACAGCCGCGGGCCGCGGCCAGAGCGCCACGCGTAGCGGCGGCGCGCACGCCGCCGCTGCCGGCAACGGCCCGGTAGCGCGCGGTCTCGAGCCGAACCGGCCGCGGCAGCTGCAGTACTCGGCCCCGACGGAAGGCGGCGGCGTCGAGCAACGGAGCGGCGCGAACGCCGACCCCTTCGCCAACGTCGGCCGTAACGACCTGTGCCCGTGCGGCTCGGGCCGGAAGTACAAGCGCTGCCACGGCGACCCGCGTAACGCCTGACCGTCCGCTGTCGCTAGGCCGCCTCGATAGCCGTGCACACCCAGCGGAGGGCCGGCTGAGTGCTGTCTACGTTGCCTACGGCACGGTCAAGGTGCCTGGATAGATGCCGTCGCGGCGCCGTGTGCTCAAGCCGGATGGCGAGCGCCCGCGTCCGCGTGCTGATGCTGACGATCACGGTCATTTCGATGACCTCGCGCGTCGGCCTGGTCGCGATGACGCGCTGCACGCGCGGCCGCTGCCCGCCGCCGAACAGCGGCATCAGCTTGAGCAGGTGCCCGCGCGCCCGATCGGACGTCCACGGCAGGATCTGCCGGACCGGCCTCGCGCCCGCGAGTGCCTCCGCGAGAAGCCGGGCGAATTGCTGTGGCCATTCGCCCGGACCTTCGTCTCGGCCGATCCCGGCCGTGCTCGCCATCGGATTCGCCAGTTGGCCGGGCTGCGGGCATTCGGCCGTGGCACCGCCGACCGCGACGAAAGCAGGGGTGCTCGGCACCATCTCACCGTCGAAGGGCGGTCCGACATCGGGCACCGGCACAAGGCGCAAGCCGGACAAGTCATCGACCGAGTCATCCGCACCTAGGCACACGTCACACTGAAGTCCGCCACCGCACAACGGATCGTGTCTCTGCCGCTCAGGCGAAAGCAACGCTGGCATTTGTCTCCTGGGGGTCGGTACGGGGCCAATAGCAAGTAATTGCGCATTATTTGTATACGACGCCCCTGACATTCTGATCGCCAGAGCTTCGCAACATTTCATGATCGCGAAAATTAAGCATTCTCTTCAGCGAGGTGAATGGCCCATTCATCTGGCTATTACCAGCTGAATGGGCCATTCATCCGCTGCAGCAGCCCCGCTGCAGCAGGCCCGAGCAGCGCGGCTCTGGGTAGTCGCTAACGTGGCCTACGATCGGTGATATGCCGGAATTGCGCGCCGTCATCACGGACTGGGGCGGCGTCCTGACGCAACCCATCGGGAACACCGTCCGGGACTGGATCGTCGCCGATCAGATCGACTGGGACACCTACGTGTCGGTCGTCGGCCCATGGCTGACCGGCGCCTACGACGCACTGAACACCGCCGCCAACCCGGTGCACGCCCTGGAGCGCGGCGAATGCACCGTATCCGACTTCGAGCGATTGCTGGCCGACCGCCTCGTCACCACCACCGGCGGCACCGTCATAGCCGACGGCCTGCTCACCAGGATGCTGTCCGCCAGCAGGCCGGATCCGCGCATGTACCAGGTGATCCGCGACTTGCGGGCCAGCGGCGTGCGCACCGCGCTGCTGTCGAACTCGTGGGGGAGCGGCGGCTACCCGAGGCAGGATTTCCCCGGCCTCTTCGATGCCGTGGTGATCTCCGGCGAGGTCCGTATGCGCAAGCCCGAGTCGCGCATCTTCCTGCATACCGCCGCCCTGCTCGACGTCGCGCCAGCCGAATGCGTGTTCATCGACGACCTGGAGCCGAATGTCCGGGCGGCGGTCGGCTGCGGAATGACCGGCATGCACCACACCGACGCGGCCGACACGATCGTGCGGCTGACGGAGTTGTTTGCCGCCCGCTAGGCTTTGCGCGTGGCTCAGGAGACCACGCACCAGACCGCGCAGGACGCCACGCCGGCGAGGCCGTACCCGCTGCCGCTGAGCCCCGGCCGGTCCGCCAACATGAGGGCGAACCGCCGCCGGGACACCAAGCCCGAGCTGGCGTTGCGCAGCGCGCTGCACGCGATGGGCTACCGGTACCGCAAGGACCTGAGGCTCGACTTGCCGCGGCGGCGAGTGCGCCCCGACATCGCGTTCACCTCGCGCAAGGTGGCGGTGTTCGTCGACGGCTGCTTCTGGCACGCCTGCCCCGACCACGGCTCCCAGCCGAAGAACAACGAGTGGTACTGGTCGCCCAAGCTGGCCAGGAACGTGGAGCGCGACCGCGCGGCCGACGCCGCCCTGGCGCAGGCGGGCTGGATAGTGGTCCGGCTGTGGGAGCACGTGCCGGTCACCGAAGCCGTCGCCCTGGTGACCGCCGCCGTGGGAGACCCGCGGCCACCG
>DATMKQ010000027.1:0-47839 GCA_035571275.1 Trebonia sp. | reverse complement strand
AGAGCACGGGCGGGCGTGGGCGGGCGCGGGTGCGGGGTGCGGGGTGCGGCGGGTGTCACGCGGGCAACTTGCGTCACAGGGACCGCTGACCCGAAAACATTTATGAGCTATTGGTGCGAATTATTTACATGGTGAAAAATGTCTTCGGGATCATGAGGCGCGGCGGGAGGCTTTTGGGGCTTGGGTGGGGCGTGGGGTGGCTGAGGTTAGCCGAAGAAGACTTCGGCTTCCGTGTAGCGCTCGACCGGGACGGTCTTGAGCTCGCGAGTGGCTTCGGTGAGCGGAACCCGGACGATGTCGGTGCCACGCAGCGCCACCATGGAGCCGAAATCCTCCTCGTGCACCGCCGCGATTGCGTGCAGGCCGAAGCGCGTGGCGAGCACCCGGTCGAAGGCGGTTGGGGTGCCGCCGCGCTGGATGTGGCCGAGGACCGTGCAGCGGGCCTCCTTGCCGGTCCGCTTCTCGATCTCCTCGGAGAGCATCTGGCCGACTCCGCCGAGCCTGACGTGGCCGAAGGAGTCCAGCTGCCCGGTCGAGACCGCCAGGTCCTCGTTCGCGGGGTGCGCGCCTTCGGCGACTACCACGATCGGCGCGTACTTGGTCTGGAACCTGTGCTCGACCCACGAGCACACCTTGTCGATGTCGAACGGGCGCTCGGGGATCAGGATCACGTTCGCGCCGCCGGCCAGGCCCGCGTGCAAGGCGATCCAGCCCGCGTGCCGGCCCATGACCTCGACGATCAGCGCACGGTGGTGGCTCTCCGCAGTGGTGTGCAGCCGGTCGATCGCTTCCATCGCGATGTTCACCGCGGTGTCGAAGCCGAAGGTGTAATCGGTCGCGCTGAGGTCGTTGTCGATGGTCTTCGGCACGCCGACGATGTTGATGCCCTCCTGGTAAAGGCGGGCCGCCGCGCCCAGGGTGTCCTCGCCGCCGATCGCGATGAGCGCGTCCACGCCGAGGCCGGCCATGTTGTCCTTGATCCGCTCGACGCCGTTGCGGCCAGACCCGGTCTCCTTGAACGGGTTCGTCCGCGACGAGCCGAGGATCGTGCCGCCTCGCGGCAGGATGCCGCGCACCGCGTGCACGTCGAGCGGTACCGTGTCCGCTTCGAGCGGCCCGCGCCAGCCGTCGCGGAACCCGACGAACTCCAGCCCGAATTCCTGGATACCCCTACGTACCACGGCGCGGATGACGGCGTTCAGCCCAGGACAGTCGCCGCCTCCGGTGAGGACTCCCACTCGCATGAGCCAAGACTATCCATCCGCGCGCCACTTGTACTGGACGGTGGAATAACAAGAGGTAACTTGCCGGCCGGCGATAAGTCCTGCTCCCCAGCAGGCGCCTGAAGTTCTTTCGCCTGCTTGGCGTACATGTCGACGTACTCCTGTCCGGACAGCTTCCCGATCTGCAGCATGATCTCGTCGGTCACCGCGCGCAGGACGGCCCGGTCCGATTCCTGGCCGTAGTACCGGGAAAAGTCCATCGGCGGGCCGAAGACGACACCGGGCCGCAGCCGCCATTGCGGGTGGAACGAGCCGGGTGGCAGGAATTCGAACGTGTCGATCATCGCGCACGGCACCACGGGAGCGCGCGACTCCAGGGCCAGCCGGGCCACCCCGGTCCTGCCCTTGTACAGCCGCCCGTCCGGCGACCTCGTTCCTTCCGGGTAGATGCCGAGCACCTTGCCCTCCGCCAGCACCCGCAGGCCCGACCGCAGCGCCCGTTCGCTCGCCTCGCCGCCACCCCGGTCGATCGGGATCTGGCCGACGCCGCTAAAGAATGCCCTGCTCACCAGGCCCTTGATCCCGCGGCCCGTAAAGTACTCAGCCTTGGCGAGGAACACAACTTTGCGCGGCAGCGGAAGCGGGCCGAAGAAATGGTCGGCGAAAGACAGGTGGTTGCTCGCCAGGATGACAGGACCCCGCTTGGGCATGTTCTTTCGCCCACGCGACCAGGGCCGGAACACGATCTTCAACGTCATGCCCAGCGTGTACTTCACTACCCAGTAGAACACCTACACATCGTCCCACGTTCGTGAGCGATGTCGATCCGGTGACGAAAGATTGGATAAGCATCACGCACAGTGATGAGCTTTGTCTTAATCCGGCCTCGTGGTGCGTGGACTCGCAAGGCATGCGACGATGCGAGGCATGCCCAACATACAGCCTGGCGCGGAACCGTTCTCCGCCGACAGGGGTCCCGTCGGGGTCCTGGTCTGCCACGGCTTCACCGGCAGCCCGCGCACGGTGCGCCCATGGGCCGAGCACCTCGCGGCGGCCGGCCTTACCGTCCGCGCCCCCCGGTTGCCCGGGCACGGGACCACCTGGCAGGACCTCAACACGACCGGGTGGCCCGACTGGTACGGCGCGGCAGAGCGTGCCTTCGACGAGCTCAGCGGCAGGTGCCAGCGGGTCTTCGTGGTCGGCCTGTCGATGGGCGCCTGCCTGGCGTTGCGGCTGGCCCAGACCAAGGGCGACGCGGTGTCCGGCCTGGTACTCGTCAACCCGTCACTAGCCCCTGACACCCGGATGTTCCTGCTCGCGCCCGTGCTCAAGCACGTCATATCATCGCTGCCGGGCATCGCGGGCGACATCAAGAAGCCGGGCGGCGACGAGGGCGGCTACAACCGCGTGCCGGTCCGCGCGGCGGCCACGCTGCCCGCGCTATGGAAGCTCACCGCGCGGCACCTGAGCGAGGTGAGCCAGCCCGTGCTCGTGTACCGGTCTACGGTCGACCACGTAGTCGGTCCGGCCAGCATGCGAGTCCTGCGGGCCGCGCTGCCCTCGGCGGAAGTGCGCCCGCTTCGTGCTAGCTATCACGTCGCGACCTTGGACAACGACGCGCAGGAAATCTTCGCGGGCACCGAGGCGTTCATAGCTCAACACACCCTTGACTTGTCTGGGTCGCGGGGCCCAGCCTCCCAAGGGGGTTCTGCCGACAATCCTGCGGAGAAGAGGGTATAAGGACAGGCAGTGGCTGACGGGGACTTGCCAGGCAACGGCGCAGGCGAAAACGCGGCAGGCAGCGACGGCGAGGAAGCCGCGTGGCTTGACCTGATCGCGAGGTTTGGCGCGCCCGCGTCCGAGGAGGGTGACGTGCCGTGGCCGGACCGCGAGGACCTGGCCGGCCCGGTACACGTGACGCCCGCCCCGCCGCCGAGCCAGCCGCCGGCCCCGTCGCCTAGCCTGCCGCCCAGCGTCCCGCCTAGCCTGCCGGAGGGGCTGCCCCGCGAGCCGCCGACGAACCCGTCCGGCCTGCCTCCCACGCCGGACAACCCGTGGCAGCGGCTCGGCGGCGGATTGGGGCCGAGAGACACCAGGACTCCGGAAGACCCCGCGGACGACCACTTCGTCCCGCCGCCGCCTCCGCCGTTCCCCAGGCTCGACCCGGTGACGAAGGGCGCCTGGCTCGCGCTATTCGGCGGGCCCTTCTACCTGCTCATCGCCACGGCCGTCGGCTGGGAGATCTCCGGGCTTGCCGCCTTCCTCGCGGTCGCCGCCTTCGTTGGCGGGTTCGTCGTGCTCGTGCTGCGCATGGACAACGGTGGGCCACGCGACTCCGGGTCCGACGACGACGGAGCCGTTGTCTGAGCCGCCGCTCGACGGCGATCCCTGCTTGCCCTGATCAGCTGAGCCTGGCGTCCCAGGCGCCTCTGGCGCCGCCTGCCCGCCTGGCCGGCCGGTGCCCGCCGGGCGCTGCGACGCCCGCATCGCGGCCTCGAAGATGCCGAACGCGTCCCTGGTGAACCCGGCGAGCGTGTCGCCCACCCCCGCTAGCTGCGAGCTCAGCCCGGCACCCGTGCCACCGGAGTCGCGGTACCTGCGCGCCGCCCGGCAGATCGGGCACCACTGGCACTCGGGCGGCTCGTCGCCCGGCGGCTCCGTGGTCGCCGTCTCCCACACGCTCGCCGACTGCTTACCGCCGCCGACCGTGGACTTGACCCGGTCCGCTACATCCCGCCCCAGGCTGCGCGCCCCCGCCTTCATAAGCCACCGCTGGAGATCACCAATAGGGTCGCTGCCTCGCTCGCTCATACTCGTAACCGTACCCCTACAGATCGACCACATACGGCGCGCGCGTGGCGCGGAAGTGACCAACGTTGACACATTCGGTGCGGCCGATCCGCGCCCGGCGCACCAGCGGGTTATGCACGTGGCCGAACAGCGCGTACCGCGGCTGGGTGCGCCTGATCACTTCGAGCAGCGCGACGCTGCCCGTCTCGAGCCGGCGCGCCTCGATGTCGTAGAGGAGTTCCGGAACGGCGGGCGGGATATGCGTGCACAGCACGTCCACCGCGCCCACGGCGTCGAGCTTGGCGGCGAACTCCGCCTCGGGGATCTCGTTCGGCGTCCGGTATGGGGAGATCAGACCCGCGCCGACCAGCCCGAAGGTGACGCCGCCGACTTCTACGCGGTCGCCGTCGAGCACGTGGTGGCCGGGCTTCAGGTACCCGTTCCACATCCGCGGCACGTCCACGTTGCCGTACGTCAGGTAGGCGGGCTCGGCCAACGCCCCGAACAGCGCCGCGTACTGCTTCCTAATCGCCCGCTCGGTCAAGGTGCGCAAGTCGGTACCGCGATCGGCGCCGAGCCTGGCCGCGATTCCCACCGTCAACTGCCTGGCCTCGTCGAATCGCCGCGCGGTGCGCAGTTCGATGTACTCCCTCGCGTTCTCCGCGCCGTACAGCTCGGCGAAGATCCCCTGCGTGTGGTCCGCGTAGTCGAGGAACAGCAGCAAGTCACCCAGGCAGATAAGCATGTCCGCGCCCTCGCCGACCAGCGCCAGCGCGTCGGCCGCGCCGTGCACGTCGCTCACCACGTGGACTTTCATGAGATCAACATAGACTGAAGGGCGGGTACCCCCGCACGCCGCGGACAGACCAGCACAAGAAGCTACCCGCGAGTAGGGACACCGGCGACCGACGTTCGTTAGGCTGGACGCGTCGTCGTCCAATGGGGGCTGGCCAAGAGGAGAGTTCGTGCGCGAGTACAGCATCCCCGCCCTTGCTGAGATCCCGGCCACCTGCACGCTCGCCGACGTGGTCTCGCGCCGCGCGGCCGAGCAGCCGCAAGCCACCGCACTGCGCCGCAAGCGCGCGGACGGCACCTGGGAGGACGTCACCACCACCCAGTTCAGGGACGAGGTGTCGGCGCTCGCCAAGGGCCTGATCGCGGCGGGCATCGGCCCCGGCGACCGAGTGGCCCTGATGTCGCACACCAGGTACGAGTGGACGCTCGTCGATTACGCCGCCTGGGCCGCCGGGGCGGTGGTGGTCCCGATCTACGAGACCTCGTCCGCCGAGCAGGCCGAGTGGATCCTCTCCGACTCGGCCGCCAAGGCGGTCATCGCGGAGACCGAGGGCTTCGAGAAGATGATCACCGACGCGCGTGACCGGCTGCCCGCGCTCGAGCACCTGTGGCGGATGGACCCGGGCCTGAGCGAGTTGACCGCGGGCGGCGCCGGGGTAACCGAGGACGCGCTCGCCGAGCGGACGAGCGCGCGGAACGCCGCCGACATCGCGACCATCATCTACACCTCAGGTACCACCGGGCGCCCCAAGGGCTGCGAGCTCACCCACGAGAACCTGCTCGCCGACGTCCGCAACGCGTTCATGGGCCCGCTCGCCTCCATCCACTCGGTGGCGGACGCGAGCACGCTGCTGTTCCTGCCGCTCGCGCACGTGTTCGCGCGAATCATCGAGGTCGGCTGCCTGGAGAACGGCCTCATCCTCGGGCACTGCTCCGACATGAACGACCTGCTCCCGGACCTGGCCTCGTTCCAGCCCACGTTCGTGCTCGCGGTGCCGCGCGTGTTCGAGAAGGTGTACAACGGCGCCGAGCAGCGTGCCGTCGCCGACGGCAAGGGCAAGATCTTCGCGCGCGCCGCCAGGACCGCGGTCGCCTACAGCGAGGCGCTCGATACCCCCAAGGGCCCGGGCCTGGGGCTGCGCGCCGAGCACGCGATGTTCGACCGGCTCGTGTACGGCAAGATGCGCGCCGCGCTCGGCGGCAAGGCCCAGTTCGCGGTCTCCGGCGGCGCCGCGCTCGCCGAGCGGCTCGGGCACTTCTTCCGCGGCGCCGGCATAACGATCCTGGAGGGTTACGGACTGACCGAGACGACGGCCGCCGTGTCGGTCAACCACCCGGACCGGCAGAAGATCGGCACCGTCGGCCTGCCGATACCCGGCGTCGCCCTCCGCATCGCCGACGACGGCGAGGTGCTCATCAAGGGCAAGACCGTGTTCCCCGCATACTGGCGCAACGACCAGGCGACAGCGGACACGTTCACCGCGGACGGCTGGTTCAGCAGCGGCGACATCGGCGAGATCGACGACGAGGGGTTCCTCAAGATCACCGGCCGGAAGAAGGAGATGATCGTCACCGCGGGCGGCAAGAACGTCGCCCCGGCCGTGCTGGAAGACAGGCTCAGGACGCACGCGCTGATCAGCCAGGCCATGGTGGTCGGCGACGGGCGGCCGTACGTCGCGGCGCTTATCACGATCGACGAAGACGCATTCGGCCCGTGGAAGGAACGGCACGGCAAGCCGACCAGCGCCACCGTCGCCGACCTGCGTGACGACCCCGACCTGCGCGCGGACGTCCAGGCCGCCGTGGACGACGCCAACAAGGCGGTCTCCCGCGCCGAATCGATCCGGCGGTTCCTGATCCTCGACGTGGACTTCACGCAGGAGCAGGGCCACCTGTCCGCCAAGCTCGGCATCCGCCGCACCGTCCTGGCGAAGGAGTTCGCCAAGGACATCGACGCGCTCTACTCCTGACCCCGCTCGCTCTTCCTGACCCCGCTCGCCTCCGGGCGCTGTTGGCCGATGCCTTCCCTCGTCGCGATGAAGCTTCGCTTCATCGCTCCTCAGTCCAGGCACCGGCGCGCCCTTTGGCTCGCGGGGTTACCCGATTATCGAGGCGAGGCGGGACGCGGCTAGGTCCCAGGACCAGTCGCGCTCTACCCAGGCGCGGCCCTTTTCGCCCATCGCGCGGGCCGTGGCGGGGTCGGAGAGCAGGTCGACGAGGCGTTCGGTTAGCGCGGCGACGTCCCGGCCTGGAACGACGTAGCCGGATTCGCCCTCGAGGATCGCGTCGGGCGCGCCGCCTGAGTCGCCGCCGACCACCGGCAAGCCGGTCGCCGACGCCTCCAGGTACACGATGCCGAGTCCCTCCACGTCGAGCCCGCCGCGCCTGGTCCGGCACGGCATGGCGAAGACGTCGCCGGCCGCGTAGTGCGCGGGGAGTTCGGCCGCCGGGACCGGGCCGGTGAAGCGGACGGAGAGAGTAAGCCCCATTCGTTCGGACAAAGTATGGAGGTGAGCGGAGTACGGTCCGCCACCGACGATCAGGAGCGCGGCGTCCGGGACCTTCTTCAGCACCCCCGGCCAGGCCTTGAGCAGCATGTCCTGACCCTTGCGGCGGACCAGGCGGGACACGCAGACGACGACCGGACGACCGGTGAGTCCGTGCCGCTGCCTGATCGCCTGGCCTGCCTGCGGGCCGGCGCTGAACCGCGCCGCGTCCACGCCCGGGTGCAGCCGCGTCATGCGGGCGGCGGCGGCCGGGGACAGCGCGCGGGACAGCCGGACCCGGAAGTACTCACCCAGGTAGGTGACGACATCGGTGTCGTCGCCGATGCGGCGCAGCAGGGTGCGCGCGCCGGGCAGCGCCGCCCAGCCGGCCTCATGCCCATGCGTGATCGCCACGGCACGCTCCACGCCGGCCCGGCGCAGCGCGGGCGTGATGAGGCCCAGCGGCGCCGCGGCACCGAACACCACGGCCTCCGCCTGGCGTGCCTTCGCGATGGCCACAGCCCGGCGGGTGACCGACGGGACCGGCAGCATCAGCGACGTTGGATGCCGGACGACCTCGAAGGGCTGGTTGGCGTCGAACTCGCGCGCACCGTCCCACTTCGGCGCGTAGACGGTCAGCTTGTCGGGAGGCAGCCGCAGAGCGAGTGCGTGCACGAACGACTGGATGCCGCCCTGCCTGGGCGGGAAGTCGTTAGTGACGATCAGGGTGCGGCGCATGGCGGGCATTAGTGTAGAGGCTCGCGTGTCCCGCTGCTGTCGTGGGGGCCGTTACGCGGCTTACGGTTCAGCGGCGCCGTTGAAGTTGTCCGCGTACCAGGATTCGTCCATGGGGACCCGCTCCACGTCCATTCCCGGTTGTGGCGCGTCGATGATGTAGCCGCCACCGACGTACATCGCGACGTGCCCGATGCCGTTGTAGTACAGCAGGTCGCCCGGCACGATATCGGATTCGGGAATGTGCGGCAGCGCGGCCCACTGCTCGTAGGTGTCCCGCGGGATGGAGACCCCCGCGTACGCCCACGCGGCCTGTACTAGGCCGGAACAGTCGAACCCGTCCGCGCACGGGCCCGTCGCGCCGTAGACGTAGGGGCAGCCGAGCTGGTCATACACGAACTGGACCGCCTTGTCCGCCTGGGTCGAGGTCGGGCCGGTGTACGTGAGCTTCGTCGTAGTGCCGCCAGTGCCGCCGACGTTGTTGGTCTGCACCGCCTGCTGCTGCTGCGCGGTCAGCGTGTCGAGCTCCGCCTTCTCGCTGTTGAGATCCTTGAGAGCCGCGCTCTTGGCGTTCGACCGCTGGGTGTCCAACTGCTGGATGGCGTACTCCGTGCGCTGCTGCTCTTCCTGCACCGAGGTGAGCTGTTGCGCGGCGGCGAGGAACTGCTGCGTCTGCAAGTTGCGGGCTCCGGTGAGCTGCTCGACCATCGATGCTTCCGTGAGAACCTGGCCCGGGTTGTTCGAGGTGAGCAAGCCGGCCAGCGACGTCGAGCCGGAGTCCATGTACGTGGCGTCGGCGATCTGCACGACCTTGAGCTTGGAGTCGTTGTACTTGGCCTGGTCGGCGGCCATCTCCTTGTTCACCTGGGAGAGCCTGGACTTAGCCGCGGTCAGCTCCTGGGCGACCGCGTCGTACTGCTGCACCGCCTTGTTGAACTTGGCGGTGAGCACGTTGACTTCGGCCTGCACCTGGCTGATGCTCGGGTTCGGCTCCGCGCCCGCCATCTGGGAGATCCCGGTGGCGAGACCACCGGCCAGCACGATAGCCGCGCCAACCACGGCAGCTCGCCTGGCTTTTGACACATGAGTCACAAGCCGCATACGCAACGTGATTGCCACGCTCCTTCACCGTGCTTCACAGGGACAGGCTCCAAGCCCGGACGATAGCGGATTAGCCGTCGCCGTGTGTGGTTACTGCCGAACACGCTCAAAGCACTGGTAAGGCTATTGACTAGGCTGCGGCGATTCAACCGATTCGGTCAATTGCGACGTTCCGGTTAGGGGTACGCGATTCGACTTCGCGCGGTGGACCCGATTCGTATAATGACGCCCTCGCGAGCCGCGGCGCGTACCGCAGCGGCGGGATCATCCCCGCGTTGGCGAGCACGGCCAGCGCACGCAGTTCGGCGGGGCCCAGCACCGGGTCCGCCGCGACGATGAACGGCGCGGCACAGTTACCACAGGCGAGGCCGCGCACCTCGCATCGCTCGCATTCGACGGTCATCTAGTCTCCTTGTGATTCTTGGCTGACAATGAGTTGCCATGACCCATGGCACCCACGGTAAAGGGGGGCACTGACATTCGAGCCGCGCACGCCTCGGCCGGAATGTCAGTACCCCGGCCTACGGTGGAGAACGTGACAGACACCGTCGGCAGCGACGCCCTGCCGGACATCGCCGGCGTTGCGCTGCGCGACCTGAGCTTCACGGTCGTGGACATCGAGACGACCGGATGGTCGCCGCAGGAGGCGGGCATCACCGAGGTTGGCGCGGTCCTGGTGCGCCGGGGCGAAGTCGTCGCGGAGTTCACGTCGCTGGTCAACCCCGGGACACCGGTGCCCGCCTCGATCACGGAACTCACCGGGATCAGCGATCAGATGCTCGCCGTCGCCCCGCCGGTCGCCTCGGTGCTGCCCGGGCTGCTCGCGTTCGCCGAGGGCACCGTGCTCGCCGCCCACAACGCCCCGTTCGACCTGGGTTTCATCACGGCGGCGTGCGCGGGAGCGGACCTGTTCTGGCCCGGCTTCGAGGTTCTTGACACCGTTCGGCTGGCCAGGCATCTCATCGTCACGCCCGACGAGGTGCCAGACTGCAAGCTGCGCACGCTGGCCGAGTTCTTCAGTACCCCGGTGCAGCCGTCGCACCGCGCGCTCGCCGACGCGCGGGCCACGGCGTCGGTGCTCGGCCACCTGTTGCGGCGGCTGGCCGACCGCGAAATCTACACGCTCGGCGAGCTGACCACATGGCTCGCCGCCCGCGAGGCCGAGGCGGCGGCCGCGCACGCGCGCGCGGAGGCTGAAGGCAGCCGCGGCTGGCGGCAACGGCTCGTGGCGTGGGTATCGCGCCCGTTCCGCGCGCGACGCAAGGATAAGGTAGCGGCGTTACCGGGCCGTCAGCCGCAGCCCGCGCGGACAGGGAGGCAGCACATGGTCACCGCCATCGTCCTGATCAAGGCCGAGATCCAGCGCATCCCCGAGGTCGCCGAGGTCATCGCGCAGATCCCGGCGGTGAGCGAGGTCTACTCGATCACCGGCGACTACGACCTAGTGGCCATCGTCCGGGTCCGGGCGCACGACGAGCTCGCCGATGTGATTCCCGGCGGGCTCAACAAGGTGCCCGGGGTCACCGCGACCCAGACGCACATCGCGTTCCGCACCTACTCGCGCCACGACCTCGAGGCCGCCTTCTCGATCGGCCTGGCCGAGGGCGCCTGACGCCGCGCCCGGGGTGGGGGTGGCGTGGGGCGGGAAGGGTTGCGCGCGGGGGCGGGGTGGGGCGCGAGCGGTTACGCGCGGGGGCGGGGTGGGGCGGGAGCGGTTACGCGCGGGGGCGGGGGGTGGACAGCCGCTGGGTGGTCTGGGACCAGCGGGTGAGGAGTTGGGCGGCGGCGCCGGAGTCGATGGCCTCTGTCGCCCTGGCCAGGCCGTCGGCCAGCGATTTGACGAGGGCGTCCGCCACGGGATGTCCGTGCAGGCCTTCTGTGGCGGCGAGGGCGGCGGCGGCGTTGAGCACGACGACGTCCCTGACCGGGCCCGGCTCGCCGGACAGCACCGAGCGAACGACGTCGGCGTTGTGTGCCGCGTCGCCGCCGCGCAGGTCGTCGAGCGAGGCCCGGTTCAGGCCCAGCGAGCGCGGTTCGAAGTCGGTCGTGGAAACCACACCGTCGGAGGCCACCCACACCGACGACGGGCCGGTCGTGGTCAGTTCGTCCAGTCCCCCGCCGTGGAAGACGATCGCCGAGTTGCCGCGCGCGGCGAACACGCCTGCCAGCACGGGGCCCATCCGCGGGTCGGCCACGCCGACGGCCAGCGAGGAGGCGCGACCCGGGTTGGTAAGCGGACCGAGGTAGTTGAACGCGGTCGGCACGCCGAGTTCGCGGCGCACCGGCCCGGTATGCCGGAACGCCGGGTGGTAGATAGGCGCGAACATGAACGCGACGCCCAGCTCCGCGAACAGCGCCTCGGTCGCCTCCGGCGGCAGGTCGATCACCACGCCGAGCGCCTCGAGCACGTCGGCCGCGCCGCACGCGGACGACGCGGCCCGGTTCCCGTGCTTCACCATCCGGGCGCCGGCCGCCGCCGCCACGATCGTCCCCATCGTGGACACGTTGACGGTGTGCGCGCCGTCGCCGCCGGTTCCGACCAGGTCGGTGGCGGGGCCGGGGAGGTTAACCGGCGTGGCGCGCGACAGCATGGCCTCGGCCAGGCCGGCCATCTCCTGCACGGTCTCGCCCTTGGCCCGCAGCGCCACGCCGAAGCCCGCGATCTGGGCCGGCGACGCCGCCCCGTCCATGATCTCGTTCATCGCCCAGGCGGTCTCGTCGGCGCTGAGCGCCTCGCCCTGGATAAGCGCGCGGATCAGCGCGGGCCAGGTGAACGTGTCCATCGGCGGCACCTAACGGGGGCGGGGAACGGGCGGGAGAGTTGAGCGGGCGGGGAGGGCGGAACGAGAAGCCGGCCCGAGGGAGGAAGCACGTCTCCGTTCGGGATAACTCTTTTATTACTTCGCGGTGATAGCAGTGCGGGAGCGCATGAGGGCAGCCAGCTCCCTGGCCAGCGCTACCGGGTCGATCGGGTGGCTGACCACAGCCTCCGCCCGCGACCAGGTCGCGAGCCAGCGATCGTCGGCACGGGCGACGATCAGCAGCGCTGGCGGGCAGTTGTAAATCTCATCCTTGGCCTGGCGGCAGACGCCCATGCCGCCGGCGGGCTGCGCCTCGCCGTCGAGCACCATGACGTCCGCGCCGCCCGCGTCGAGCAGCCGGAACAGCGCGGGCGCGGTGGCCACCTCGACGATCTCGGCTTCCGGCACGTCGGGGGCCGGGCGACGGCCGATCGCGAGCTTCATCTCGGCTCGCGTGTCGGCGTCGTGACTGTAGACAACGACCTTCATGGCTGCATCTTACTGATAGCCGTCCCAGGTTCCCGCCTAGTCCCTTTTCGGGGGGGTCGGGTGCACATCCCCTACGGGGTGTCGTAATAATGGCCATCGTGGCGACGACACCCCTGACCGAGAGGGCTCCGGTACCGCGCACCCCGGCCAGCAGACCGAATCTCGTGAGCGTGGGCACCATTATCTGGCTGTCCAGCGAGCTGATGTTCTTTGCTGCGCTGTTCGCGATGTACTTCACGATCCGTTCGGTAGATAAGGGCCAGAGCCTGCCGTGGCCGATGGCTCACCTTGACCTGCCCCTCGCGACAGCGAACACCCTCGTGCTCGTGGGGTCCAGCGTCACCTGCCAGATGGGCGTGTTCGCGGTTGAGCGCGGCCAGATCAGGCGGTCGAGGTCGATCTTCAACTTCATGCAGTGGGGCCTGCGCGAGTGGTACGTGCTGTCCTTCATCATGGGGCTCTACTTCGTCTGCGGGCAGGGCTACGAGTACCTCGACCTGATCCGCCATCAGGACGTGACGCTGGGGTCGAGCAACTACGGCTCGGTGTTCTACCTGACCACCGGGTTCCACGGTTTGCACGTGACCGGCGGTCTCATCGCGTTCCTGTTCCTGCTCGGACGGACCTACGCCGCCAAGCGCTTCACCCGGGAGCAGCAGATCAGCGCGATCGTCGTGTCGTACTACTGGCACTTCGTCGACGTGGTCTGGATCGGCCTGTTCACCACCATCTACCTCATCCACTAACCATGGGAACCCGAGTGAGTTCGATCATCGCCCGGCGCAGGCACCCGGCCGCCGGATACGCGGCCATCGCGGTCGGCCTCGTAGCCGCTGGCGTGCTCTACAGCACGCTGTCCGGCGGCGGCGCGTCAGCCTCGGCCCCCGCGCAGGCCGACACCAGCATCGCCAACGGCATGGCGCTTTTCAACGAAAGCTGTTCCTCCTGCCACGGGTACGGAGCCGCGGGCTCGTCGCAAGGGCCATCGCTGGTCGGGGCGGGCGCGGCCGCCGTTTACTTCCAGGTGTCGACGGGCCGGATGCCCGCCAAGGAGCTCGGCGCCGATCAGCCGCGCAAGCCGGTGGAGTTCAACCAAGGGCAGATCTACGACATCGCCGCGTACATCGCGTCGCTGGGCGGCGGTCCCGCGATCCCGTCGGCCGAGCAGGTGAGCACGGTCGGCGCGAACACCGCGCTGGGCGAGGAGCTGTTCAGCACGAACTGCGCGCAGTGCCACGGGTTCGCTGGTGCCGGCGGCGCGCTGACCTACGGCAAGTCCGCGCCGCCGCTGACCGAGTCGACGCCGACTCAGATCTACACGGCGATGCTGACCGGCCCCGAGGCCATGCCAGTCTTCGGTGACGGGGTGATCACCCCGTCGGAGAAGCGCGACATCATCGCCTACATCGTCGACACGCGGAGCGAGCCCAACCCCGGCGGGCTTTCCCTCGGCCGCACAGGAACGACCACCGAGGGTCTCGTCGCCTGGCTGGGCGGGCTCGGCTTCCTCGTGCTCATCGCCATGTGGCTCACCGCCAAGCGGCGGGACAAGAAGATTGAGGAACACTGATGAGCGAGATCGAGGAGCCGGGTGGCCCTCGCCGGGAGATCGGGGAGCCGAATGGCCCCCGCCGGGTAATAGGGACGCCGCCGACCACGCCCCCCGCGGTCGACGTCCGCAAGGAACCGGCTGAGCCGCCGGTCCCCACCGACCCGACGGACCCAGTGCACGCCTCGAGGGCTGAAAAGCTTGTGGCGGCCCTGTTCATCCTCGCCTTCGTGGCTGGCTGCGGGTTCATCGCCGCGTATGTCGGTCTTGAGGTCGGATCGTCGAGCATTCCGGCCGGCGGGAACGACGTCGACGCCGTGTTCCGGTCCAACCTGGCCCTGGGCCTGTCGCTGTCGGTCGTCCTGCTCTCGCTCGGCACCGGGTCGATGATCTGGGTCCGGCACCTGACCCCGAACATCGAGATCGCGGAGGAGCGGCACGACCTGCGGTCCACACAAGCGGAGCGGGCGGCGTTCCAGAAGGAATTCGCCGAGGGCGCGGCGTTCAGCCAGGTCACCAAGCGGCCGCTGGTCCGGCGCACGATGCTGCTCGCCACCGCGCCGCTAGCGCTGGCCCCGCTGGTGCTGCTGCGCGACCTGGGTCCGCTGCCCGGCACCTCGCTGCGGCACACCGTGTGGCGTAAGGGCCTGCGCGCGGTGACTCTCGGCGGGCTCCGGCCGCTGATGCCGGCCGACTTCGACACCCCCGGCACCATGATCACGGTGATCCCCGAGGGCTACCAGGACGACGACGACGCGCTGGCCAAGGCCGGGGTGATCCTGATCAAGTTCGGGCCTGGCCAGCTGCACGTCCCGACCAACTACGACGGCGGGACGCTCGTGTCGACGATGAACTGGACGCTCGACGGCAGCATCGTCGCCTACTCCAAGATCTGCACGCACGTGGGATGCCCGGTCGCGCTGTACGAGCAGACCACGCACCACATCCTGTGCCCGTGCCACCAGTCGACGTTCGACGCGGCGAACGGGGCCAACGTGATCTTCGGCCCGGCGGCGCGCGCGCTGCCGCAGCTTCCGCTGATGATCGACTCCAGCGGCTACATCGCGGCGGCCAGTGACTTCACGCAGCCGGTCGGCCCGAGCTTCTGGGAGCGCGGATGAGCGAGGACGCAGTCAAGATCCCGGCACCGGTCTCCGGCGTCGGCGGCTGGCTCGACGACAGGTTCCACGGGGCGCGCGGCGTGCGCGTCCTGATGCGCAAGGTCTTCCCCGACCACTGGTCGTTCATGCTGGGCGAGATCGCGCTCTGGTCTTTCGTGATCCTGCTGCTCACCGGGACGTACCTGGCGCTGTTCTTCGTGCCATCGGCGGCCCCCGTGGTGTACCACGGCTCATACACCAAGCTGGACGGCATCACGATGTCGCAGGCGTACCAGTCGACCCTGAACATCTCCTTCGACGTCCGCGGCGGCCTGCTGATCAGGCAGATCCACCACTGGGCGGCCGACCTGTTCATGGTCGCGATCATGGCGCACCTGCTGCGGGTGTTCTTCACCGGCGCGTACCGCAAGCCGCGCGAGGTCAACTGGCTGATCGGCATCGTGCTGTTCACCCTGGGCCTGGTCGAGGGGCTCTTCGGTTACTCCCTTCCCGACGACCAGCTGTCCGGCGCCGGCCTGCGGATCACCGAGGGCGTGCTGCAGGGCATCCCGATCGTCGGCACGTACGCGGCGTACTTCCTGTTCGACGGGCCGTTCCCGGGTAGCGCGATCATCCCGCGGATGTACATCCTGCACGTGTTCCTGATCCCGGGCCTGATCCTGGCGCTGATCACCGCGCACCTGTTTATCATGTTCCACCAGAAGCACACGCAGATGCCGGCGCTCGGCAACACCGAGGAGAACGTGGTCGGGCAGCCGTTCTGGCCGTACTTCCTGCTCAAGGGCCAGGCGTGGTTCTTCTTCATCTTCGGCGCCCTGGCAGTGCTTTCGACGTTCGCGCAGATCAACCCGATCTGGCTGTACGGGCCTTACACGCCGCTGGCGATCTCCTCGGCGTCCCAGCCCGACTTCTACATGGGCATCCTGGAGGGCTCGCTGCGCATGATGCCTGCATGGGAGATCAACTTCCTCGGGCATACGCTGTCGCTGTCGGTGCTGATCCCTGCCGTTTTGCCGCTCGCCATCATCTTCACCGGCGCCGCGTTGTGGCCGTTCTTCGAGCAATGGGCGACCGGGGACCGGGCCCAGCACAATATCAACGACCGGCCGCGCAACGCGCCGGTGCGGACCGGGACGGGCGTGGCGGCGGTCTGCTTCTACGGCATCCTGTGGGCCGAGGGCGCGAACGACGTGCTCGCCAACGCGCTGCAGATTCCGCTGTACACGGTCACGTGGATATCCCGGGTGGCGATCTTCGTGGTGCCCATCGGCGCGTTCTACGTTACGAGACGTATCTGTATCGGGCTGCAACGGAAGGATGCCGCCCTGCTCACCCACGGCGTGGAGATCGGCATCATTCGGCAGCTGCCCACGGGTGAGTTCATCGAGGAAGCCAGGCCGCTCACCGACGAAGAGCGTGCGGTGGTGGATGCCAAGGAGGTGCCAGCGGCGCTGCCCGCGGCTGGACAGCCCGACGAGAACGGCGTGCCCTCCCCCACCTCGCGCGGCGTGATGGGCTGGGCCCGCGGGGTCGCCAACCGCGCGTTCACTGAGACCGTTGTGGTCGGCGACGGCCACGGCAACGGGTACGGCCACGGCAATGGCCACGCCAACGGGCACGGCGTCGAGGAGGGTGAGCACGCCGCGGTCGGCTCTGGCTCTAGCGACGCGGGTGAGGACCCCGGGTCTGCGTCGAGGTCGGGGTCTGGGTCTGGGTCGGGGTCTGGGTCGGGGTCTGGGTCGGGGCAGGAGCACTGACCTCGCGGGGCACTCCCCCGCTCGCTGTAGTCGCTGCAAGCGCCCCGGTGCCGGTTTACGGCGCCGGGGCGCTTGCCGTTTGCGGTTCGTCCCCTTGGGCTGAAGGCTGGACCGGTTATAGGCGGTCAAAGCCTCAGCCCAAGCCTCTCCAGGGGAACACAGGCCGGGCCACAGAGGCGAAGGTTCCCGGGCCATCCACGTTTGTTGAGGAGTTGAGCGACGTCATGAGCAACCGAACACGGATGGTAGGCGACCGGGATCCAGTCATAGCGCAGGGTTAGCAGACCTTCGAGCATGTTGGTGTTGTCACGCCGGACGTCCCGCCGCTTGGAATCTTCCGGATGGGCATCCACTCCGTCGAGTTCTACGCAGACGCCGTAGCCCACGTATTGCACATCGTGGTATCGCCGCTGAGAGCCCCGGATGGCGAGGACCTGACGTTCACCCCGCGGAAGGCGGTGCTTGCTCTCGACGTCTCGCTTGTAACGCAGTTCGAGGGGTGAGTGGACGCCTTCCCTGACTTCGGTGAGTGCGTCACCCAGGTCGCGCCGCCAACGGGTGCGGCGCCGCAATGCCAACGCGCTGTTGATTCGCTCCGGGGTGGTCAGACGACGCTGGCACGCCTTGAACGCCCAGGCGACAGCATCTTCCGCGGTTGCCGCTAGGGCCGCCAGGTCAAGGACGGTTTCTTCGAGCGTGGTCTGCGGCGGCAACCGCGCTGGATGCCGGGCCCCGGGTAGCCGCGACGAGTAGTGCACCACCATCCCCCGTCCAGCAGCAAGCGGTCCGGCTTGCCGGGGGACGCTCACATGGAACGATGACGATACGCGATCGCTGAGCTTCCAGGTTTCCGCTGCCGTGTGATGACTGAGCACCGCGCCATCGCCTGCTCGGAGAATCGCGCCCCAGAGCATCGCTCCGCGGGGGATCGGTCCGCTGAAAGTCGCGTACACGCCCCGGTGGAGTCGCTGCCAACGGCCGGAGACCAGGCGCGCCTCGATCGCGTGTCGGGTCAGTCCCGCGTCGATGGCCTGCTCCCGGGTAATAAGCCCGTCCTGCCGCTCGAGTGCGCTCGCCATTGATGACGATACGTGTCCAAGCACCCACTTATAGTGACATACGTTGAACCCAAAAGGGTACTTTGTCCTTGTGCTGAAAACTGGACCGGCTACAGGCGGTCGAACCTTCAGCAGTAACGTGGCTCCTCAGCGGGAGAGGCTGCAGGTGCGTGTGAGATGCGTCGGAGAAGGACCTGGGCCGGGTCCGGGGACGCGCGGAGGGCGCCTGGGGCGCCGCTACCGCCCAACGGGACGCGCGGAGGGCGCCTGGGGCGCCGCTACCGCCCAACGGACGCGCGGAGGGCGCCTGAGGCGCCCTGCGACCCACCGGGGAGGGCGCGGGGTGCCGGGAAGGCGGCTCGGCGAGGACGGGGCCGTGTGGGGCGCCCAGGCGCCCCACACGGCCACTTTCGGTGGGCGTGGAAGCCACGCCTCCGTTCCGGATAACGAATTTAGGCGGGCTCGCCCTTGATGGCGAAGGCCGACAGGCGGCGGGTGGCGAGGATGAGCGCGCCGATGGTCACTATCGTTCCCAGGATCACCGAGGTGGCAAGGGTCAGGCCGGCCATGAGGTTCTGGTCGGGGTCGATCGCGTTCGCGACGCCGAGGGAGTAGTGGGCGACGGACAGGATGCGGGCGCCGCCGACGAGGTTGCCGAGCAGGCCTTCCCAGATCAGCACGTACAGGAGGCCGACCGCGATCGCGCGGCTGGTGAGCACCGAGGCCGCGACGAACACCGCCGAGTAGATCACCGACCCGACCAGGGCGCCGACGAACAAGGCGAACGCGAGCTTGGTGCTGTGCGGTGCCAGCAGGCCCGCGATCAGTTCTGGCAGCGCGGCGAAGACCATCGTCATCATCGCGGAGACCGCGAACTTCGTCACGACCACGGACGAGCGGGGGACCGGCGTCGCGAGCAGGTGGATGGCACTGCCGTCGTCGATCTCCGCGCCGAGCACACTGGTGCCGATGATCAGCGCCGTCAGCGGCAGCAGCACCGAGAAGCCGAAGTCGCCGAGCACGTTGCTCGGCCACAGGGCGCCGGCCGCCGGGTGCGTGGCCCGCAGCACGAGCGTCAGCGCGATCAAGATCACCGCGGGGATAGCGAACAGGACGGCGCGCCTGCGGCCCAGCGTCGCGCGGAACGTGAGGGCCGCTACGACCGGGTTGAAGAGGGAAGACATCAGACTCCTAGTTGGCCTGGTCGGAGAGCAGGTAGCCGAAGACGCTTTCCAGCGACTCGTCGGTGGGCAGCAGTTCGCGCAGCGCGATGCCGTTGTCGCGGGTAAGCGCCGCGATCTGCCCGCAGAACGCGCCGAAATCGGACGTTCTTACCTGCAACCCCTTGCCGCTGAGCTCGACGGCGTTGGTGAACGGGCGGCCCACGAGCACCGCGGCGAGCCGCCGGTCGTCGGACGCCGAAGACGTGCGGACGTTGAACACGTGCGGGCGGCTCGTCATCAGCCGCCTGATGGCTCGGAAGTCACCGGACGCCGCGAGCCGTCCCGCGACCATCACCTGGATGGTGCCGGACAGCCGCTCCACCTCTTCGAGGATGTGGGAGCTGAACAGGATCGTGCGGCCTTCGGTGCCGAGCTTGGCGAGCAGGTCCATCATGTGGATCCGCTGCCGGGGGTCCATGCCGTTGAACGGCTCGTCGAGCAGCAGGATCTGCGGGTCGTGTACCAGCGCGGCCGCGACCTTGATCCGCTGCCGCATGCCCTTGGAGTAGGTGGAGATCTTGCGGTCGGCGGCGTCGGCCATATCGGTCATCTCGATCGCGCGCCGGGTGGCTCCGGCTAGATCGGGGAGCTTGTGCAGCTTGGCGGTGGCGCGAACGAACTGCTCTCCGGTGAGGAAGGCGTAGACGGAGTCGCGTTCGGGGACGAGCCCGAGGATCTTGTAGACGCCGGGGTTCTCCCAGCTCGGCCTGCCGTCCACGGTCAGCGTTCCCTTGGACGGGCCAAGGAAGCCGGCGATCATATGGATGATGGTGGACTTGCCCGCGCCGTTCGGGCCGAGCAGGCCGGTCACGCCGGGACCTATGGTCATCGTGATGTCGTTGACCGCCACCACGTTGCCGTACCAGCGGCTCACGTTGGACAGTTCTATCGCGCTCATGCCAGACGCGCCTTCCGGTATCGGGCGAACAGGCCGGTCAGGGACAGCGCCAGGATCGCGAGGAGGACGAGAGCGTAGACGGCGCCGAAGGAGCCGGGCTTGGGCACTTGGTCGGCTTGCGTCGTGCCGCCGAGCCACATCCGTACGCCGTCGAACAGCGTGAACGGGCTGAACAGCCCGGAGACCTTCTCCGCGGTCGGCACAGGAAGCGCCGGGCCAGCCACGATCGGGCCTCCCGGACCGCCCTTGACCTGCACCGGGCCCTGATTGATCGCGGTCTGAGTCTCCACCTGCAGCAGGATCTGCGACAGGACGTACGTGAGCAGGAAGAAGATCGCGACCGCGCCGGTAGCAAAGCCGCGGCGGCCGGTCAGCGACGCGAGGAACAGGCTGATCGCGGCGAGCACCACCGACCACATCAGACCGACGAGCAGCCCCGGGATCAGCGCCTTGGTCTGCGCCCACACCGCGGCGCCGCCGTGCACGTTCACGATGGAGCCGACGTAGAGCAGCAGCAGCGGAACCTCGATCATCACCAGGCACGCCGCGGTGAACGCGATGTACTTGGCGAGCGGATAGTCGCTGGACCGGATTGGCCGGGAGAAGTACAGCGGCAGCACCCGGCTGCGCAGATCCCTGGAGACCAGTTCGGGCGCCTGGACGGCGACGAAAATGGTCATCACGAGGGCGCGCAGCACTGGCGAGTAGGTGTCGTAGCTGATGAGCCGGGCGTTGCCCCTGGACATCGCGAACGCGTTGACGATGGCCGGCAGGCACAGCGCCAGGAACGTGATCACCGGCACGATCTTCGCCTTCGCCCCGCGGCCGAGGCCGAACGCGGACCGGAAGCTGTGCCAGGTCAGCGCCGCAACGATCCGCGGCCGCCCCAAGCGCGGGCCATCGTAGCGGCGGTAGCCGAGGTCGTGGATGACCCCGGTCGCGGAGCCCGGGCTCGGCGGGGGCGCTTCAACGGACATCGACAGCCTCCAGTTGCTGATCGCCGGTGCGGAAGAGTTCCTCCACCTGGTGGCGGCGCTGCTCCATCCGGCTTAGCGGCAGGCCGAGGCTGGCCACGCTGTCGCGCACCGCGTCGTAGGTCTCGTCGCCATCGATCGGAACGAGCAGCGCACGCTGGTAAGCGCGTGGCTCGAGGCCGCGCTTGGTGAGCTCGTCGCTCAGCTCCGCGGTCCCCTCTTCCACCTCGATGAGAAGCATCTGGCTCGCCTTCGTGAAGCTGTCGATGGTGTCGGCGCGGAGCAGGCGCCCCGCCTCGATCGCCACCAGGTGGTCGCAGATGCGCTCGATCTCACCAAGCAGGTGCGAGGCGACCACGATGGAGATGCCGAACTCCTCGCCGATTCGCTCGATGAGCTCGAGCATCGCGTTCCTGCCCGCCGGGTCGAGGCCGTTCGTCGGCTCGTCGAGGAGCAGCAGCCTCGGGTCGCTCGCCAGCGCCTGCGCCAGCTTCACCCGCTGCTTCATGCCGGTGGAGTAGGTGCCGATCTGGCGGTACCGCTCTTCGTGCAGACCGACGTGCCGCAGCGCCTCCGCGGCGCGTTCCTTGGCGGCGGTCGCTGGGATGCCGGACATCCGGCCCATGTGCGTGACGAACTCGGTCGCCGTCACGTCCCCCGGCAGGCAGTCGTGTTCGGGCATGTAGCCGACGACCTGCCTTATCTGCTCGCCTTCCTGGACGCAGTCATAGCCAAGCACCTTCGCCATGCCGCCCGTGGGCTCGAGGAGTCCGAGCAGTACCTTGATCAACGTCGATTTGCCTGCGCCGTTGGCGCCAATCAGCCCGGTCACGCCGGGCGCTACGGTTACGGTAAGGCCGCCGAGCGCGGTGACATCGCCCGGGTAGACCTTGGTCAGCGCGGCCGTCTCGATGACAGGACGCGCCGCGGTCGAGGGATCCATGCGTCATAGCGTGGCAGCTTCGCGGTGGCGGCGGCGTCCCCCTGGACGGTGAAAATATCCCGTCCTGGCCGCCTGGTGCTACTCCTGCGGGATGATGGCCAGCGGGATGACGCGCGGCGGCCGGTCTGCCACTACCTTAGACTTGTGGGCTCAGAACGCGACATGTCTTCACCACCGGACGAGCCGCGCCCGGCGCCGACCGCCCGCATGGCCGCCCGCCCAGCCGCCCGCCCGGCTGTGACCAAGGCGCCGCTGACCAAGCGGATGCGGCCTGGTCACTGGATGGCGATCGACTGCGCGGTCGGCGCGATAGCCGCGCTGTCCGCGATGTTCCTGCTCTCGCCCAGCTTCGGCCCGCCGCTCCGGCTCTTCGCGCCGACCAGCGTGCTGCTCGCGGCCATGGTCTTCTTCCCAGTCGGGCTGCGCCGCCGCGGTCCTGTCATCGCCTACGGGGTGCTGATCGCGGCAGCCGTCATCACGGCGGGAGCCGGCGTCGCCGCCTCGATCTTGGTGTTCCTCGCGGCCGCGTACGTGCTGTACCTGGTGACCGCCACCAGCAACCGGCAGACCGGCGCCGCCGCGCTCGCACTGGCGCTGGCCGCCATCGGGCTGATCGTGGTCGCGGACAAGCAGCTGCGGGCGGACGGCGCCGGGGCCATGTACCTTCCGGTCGTGTTCGCCGAGGTCATCGCCTGGATGACGGGGTACTCCGTGCGCCAGCGGCGGCTGTACGCGCAGACCCTGCAGCATCAGGCGGCGAGCAGCGCGGTCGCCGAGGAGCGGCTGCGGATCGCCAGGGAACTGCACGACGTCGTGGCGCACAGCATGAGCGTGATCGCCGTCCAGGCGGGCTACGGTCAGTACGTCATCGACAGCAGCCCCGCCGACGCGAAGGACGCCCTCGGCGCGATTCAGGCCACGAGCAGGGACGCGCTGGAGGAGATGCGCCGGATGCTGGGCGTGCTCCGGCAGCAGGACGCCGACGTCGCCGGCGCGGGCCGCGGGGCGAGTAGTCCCGTGCCGCTGGCGCCCGCGCCGGGTCTGGCCGACCTCGACAGGCTCATCCAGCGGACGTGCGGCGCGGGGGTCCAGGTCAGCCTGGATCGTTCGGGTCTCGTCCGGGCGGTGCCCGCGGGTATCGACATGTCGGCTTACCGGATCATCCAGGAGGCGCTCACCAACGTGGTCAAGCACGCGGGCGGTGGCGCCTACTGCAGCGTCGGCCTCCGCTATGGGCAGGACGTCCTGGCCATCCAGGTGACGGACGATGGCGGCCGGTCCCCGGTTCTCGCCGGCACCGCGGGCGCCTCCATGCGCACCGCTGGCGCGCTGCCTGCTGGCGCGCTGCCTGCTGGCGCCCTGCCCGCCGGGGTTTTGCTTGCCGGGGGCGCTGGGGTCGTGCCCGCGGCCGGGCACGGCATCATCGGCATGCGCGAGCGCGCGAACCTGTGCGGCGGGGCTTTCAGCGCCAGGCCGCTGCCGGCTGGTGGGTTCCAGGTGACCGCCACGCTCCCCCTGCTCAGCGGCCCCCCTGGGGGAGGCGCGGCCGGCCCGGGCCTGGCCGTCTTCGACCGGGACTCCCCCGGAGACCTCGGTGACCTCGGTGACCTCCGTAACCGCGGTGACCTCCGTGACCTCCGTGACCTCCGTGACCGCGGTGACCGCGGTGGCCCAGGCGGCACCGGGTGACGATCTCCGTCGCGGTGGCCGACGATCAGGCGCTTGTCAGGGTTGGGTTCTGCGGCATCATCGCCGCGACGCCGGGTTTCACCGTGGTCGGTCAGGCGGCCAACGGCGCGGAGGCAGTCGCCGTCGCCCGCGCCGCCAGACCTGACGTCGTGCTCATGGACGTGCGGATGCCCGTGCTCGACGGCATCGAGGCGACCCGCCAGATCACGTCCGACACCGCGTCGGCCGACACACGCGTGATCATCTTGACGACCTTCGACCTCGATGAGTACGTGTTCGCGGCGCTGCGCGCCGGAGCGAGCGGGTTCCTGCTCAAAGACACGCTCCCGGCCGACCTGCTGACCGCGATCCGGGTCGTCGCCGCGGGCGAGGCGCTGCTAGCCCCGAGCATCACCCGCCTCCTGATCAGCGAGTTCGCCCGGACACCCGCGCAGACTCCCGCGCGTTCCGTGCCGTTGGCGCGCAGCACCGCCACGCGCGCCGACGAGGTCACCAGGCTGCTCACCGAGCGCGAGTGCGAGGTGCTCCGCCTCGTCGCGACCGGCCTGTCCAATGCGGAGATAGCCGACCGGCTGTGCATCTCCCCCGCGACCGCCAAGACGCACGTAGCGCACCTGCTCACCAAGCTCGACGCCCGGGACCGGGTGCAGCTGGTGATCATCGCCTACCAGGCCGGGCTGGCCGGCTAGTGGCTGAAGAGGCCCCGGTAGTACTCGAATACGAAGCCGATCGAGCAGAACACGACCAGCAGCAGGCCGATCAGGACCAGCCACCACCCGATGGCGAAGCCGAGCGCGAGCACCGCGCAGGACAGGCCCAGGAACAGCGGCCACCAGCTGTGCGGGCTGAAGAAGCCGATCTCCCCCGTGCCCTCGTAGATCTCACCCTCGGGGTTATCCTCCGGCCGCGGCGGCAGCCGGCGGCCGGTGAACAGGATGTAGAACCCGGCGAGTATGGCGAGTCCGACCGCGAGCGCCAGCGCCGCCGTCCCCGTGGGGTCTTGCGAGGTGTACCAGTAGACGATGTCAGCGCCGGTGAAGAAGACACCACAGCCGAGGAACAGCCAGCCTTCGACTCTCATGTCAGTTGCACGCCCCTACTTCTTCGCTGCGCTGATGGCGGGGATGTCCTGCACCAAGCCGCGAGACTCCCGGCCCGCCTTGATATGCGGGTAGTGCGCCTCGAACGCCGGCCGTTCTGAACGGATCCGCGGGATGCGGTAGAAGTTGTGCCGCGGCGGCGGGCAGGAGGTGGCCCATTCAAGCGAGCTGCAGAAGCCCCACGGGTCCTCTTCCGATACCTTCACACCCCACCGTGACGTCACGTAGACGTTCCAGATGAACATCAGGATCGACAGCGCTAGCAGCCACGAGCCGACGGTGGAGACGATGTTCAGCGTTGTGACGTCCCCCGGCAGGAACGGGTAGTTGGCCGTCCGGCGGACCTGGCCCTGCACGCCCGTCCAGTGCTGGACGAGGAAGGTCATGTTGAACCCGATGAACATGACCCAGAACTGGGCCTTGCCAAGCCGGGAGTTCAGCATCTTGCCGGTCATCTTCGGCCACCAGAAGTAGAACCCGGCGAACATCTCGAACAGCACGGTCCCGGCCAGCACGTAGTGGAAGTGCGCCACGACGAAGTAGGAGTCGGAGACCGCGAAGTCCAGCGGCGGCGAGGCCAGGATGATGCCGGTGATGCCGCCGAAAAGGAACACGATCAGGAAGCCGATCGTGTACAGCATCGGTGGCTCGAACGAGAGCTGGCCGCGCCATATGGTGCCCGCCCAGTTGAAGAATTTCACCCCGGTCGGGACCGCGATGAGGAACGTCATGAACGAGAAGAACGGCAGCAGGACCGCGCCGGTGGTGAACATGTGGTGCGCCCACACGGTCATCGACAGGCCCGCGATCGCGATCGTCGCGGCGATCAGGGTCTTGTAGCCGAACAGCGGCTTGCGGCTGAACACCGGCAGGACTTCTGTGGCGATGCCGAAGAACGGCAACGCCAAGATATAGACCTCGGGATGGCCGAAGAACCAGAAGAGGTTCTGCCACAAGATCGCGCCGCCGCTGTTGGCGGCGAAGACCTGCGCGCCGAGCCGGCGGTCGATCTCGAGCACGAGCAGCGCCGCCGCGAGGACCGGGAACGCCAGCAGGATCAGCATCGAGGTGAGCAGCGCGTTCCAGGTGAAGATCGGCATCCGGAACATCGTCATGCCAGGCGCGCGCATGCAGAAGATCGTCGTGACGAAGTTGACGCCGCCGAGGATCGTGCCGAACCCGGACAGCACCAGGCCCATGATCCACATGTCCGCCCCGATGCCGGGCGAGTACGTCGCACTGGTCAGCGGCGCGTAGGCGTACCAGCCGAAAGCCGCGGCACCGCCGGGCGCGAGGAAACTGCCAAGCAGGATCAGCCCGCCGAACGTGAACAGGTAGTAGCTGAGCAGGTTGAGCCGGGGGAACGCCACGTCGGGCGAGCCGATTTGCAGCGGTATCAGCTCGTTCGCGAACCCGACGAACAGCGGCGTGGCGAACAGCAGCAGCATAAGCGTGCCGTGCATGGTGAACAGCTCGTTGTACACCTGGTCGGACACGACCGAGTTCGTCGGGCCAAGCAGCTGGATCCGGATGACCAGCGCCATGACGCCCGCGCACAGGAAGAACACGAACGACGTGATCAGGTACATGTGCCCGATGATCTTGTGGTCCGTGGAGGAGAGCCAGCCCGCGAGCACCGAGCCCTTGCGCTCGGTGCGCCGCGCCCGGGCTAGCTGCTGGGCCGTGGCCGGCTGATCGACGGTGGTCACGTGGTACTCCCTGAAGCTGTCTTCTGAATCGCCTGCTGCTGGGCGATCCAGGTATTGAACTGGGCCTGCGTCACGATCTTCAGCGTGAACAGCATCCTGCTGTGATAAAGCCCGCAAAGCTCGCTGCAGTGCCCGGTGAACGTGCCCGTCTGCGTGGCGGTGATCTGGAAGTGGTTCGGGTGGCCAGGGATCACGTCGCGCTTGAACAGGAACTCGGGGACCCAGAACGAGTGCACCACGTCCGGTGAGGTCAGGTTGAACCGCACGTTCTCACCGACCGGGATCTCGAGCAGCGGAAGCGGTCCAAACCCCCACATGTAGCCGTCGGTCGTGACGTGGTAGTTCGGGTAGTTGAACTCCCAGCTCCACTGGAACCCGGTCACGTCCACGGTCAGGTTGGGGTTGGGCGACAGGTTGTCGATGGTGTTCTCGTCCTTGGCCGTGTAGTAGAAGAGCACAGCGATGAGGACGAACGGCACGATCGTGTACAAGATCTCGATCGGCATGTTGTACCGGACCTGCGGCGGGAGTTTGTCTCCGCGCTTGCGGTGGAAGATCACCGCCCACAGGATCAGCCCCCACACAACGAACCCAACGGACATCCCGGCGAGCCATGACCCCTGCCAGAGGCTGAGCGTTATGTCGCCCTGCTTGGTGACGGGGTTGGGGAAGCCAAGGCGGGTAAACGTGGTGTTCGTCGAGCACCCGGTGAGGGCGAGCAGCATGACGGCAAGCGCACCAACGCGCACCGCGTTACGCCGGCGGCGCGTGGCGGCGCCGCGCGCGCCCCGCGCGGCCTGCCGACGGATCAGAGTCAAGTGGAGCGCCCTTTCGCACTGTCTTCTACAGCGTGTCGTGGAAACAGTATCGCGAGCCCTCCCGGCGCTTCAGGGGACCCCCGGCGTTCGGCACACCTCGGCAGTTTCGCGACACTCCGCAGCCGATCTGCTTCTTTCTGTATTCTCCCGCGTAGCCATTAGCGCGCAGGGCAGTATGGAGGACGTGGACGTGATCTCATGAGCCGCACCTGGTTCGGCCGTGTCGTCTCGGGAGGCTCTGCTTCCCCCGGGGGACGATCCCCCCGGGACCCCCCGCCCGGGGGGACTTCCAGCCCCCCCGTCCTCCCCCGGCTGACGATCGATGCCCTCGGCCGCAAGTGCCCGATCCCGATCATCATGCTGGCCGAGCAGATCCGCGACGTGCCCGTCGGAGAGATCATCGCGGTGCTCGCCGACGATCCGGCCGCGTACACCGACGTCCCCGCGTGGTGCGGCATGAAGTCGCACGAGTTCGTGTTCCGCGAGGAACTGCAATCGGGCTGGTCATTCGGCATCCGCCGCAGGTATTAAAGAGATTTATCCGGAACGGAGCGGGGTGACTCTCCGCGGCGACGCCGACTGCGGGTCGCGTCGCTTACGCGTTCTTGAAGCGCTCGGTGAAGCGCGGGTCCTCTTCCCACCAGGGCCGGTCGTCATCGGCGGCGACCCCGGCTGCGGCGGCTCCCGCCCCCTCGGGGGGGTTCGGGGGGGTCGTCCCCCCCGGCGCAAGCACAGCCCCCTCGGGCGCCGGCGTGGCGCCGACCGCCTGACCGGCCGCGGCGACTCGTCTGGCGGCTTCCCTGGCGTCGAGTTCGGCGTCGATGACGGCCGCCTCGGCCTGGTCCTCGCGCATCATCTGGATGAGCCCCACGGCGAGGAACGGCAGCCCGACGAAGTCACCGAGGATCCAGATGATCCCGCCGCCGAGGACCTGGCTGGTGGCCAGGCTGGGTCCCCAGGGGTACCCGACCGCGTGATAGTAGGGACCGGCGATGAGGTTGTTGTCCGCGATCACGGCGATGCCGAAGAACGCGTCGCCGACCACCTCGGCCGCGGTGATCCACAACGCCACCCCGTACGGGTACGCCTTCGGCACCGGGTCGATTCGCAGCAGCGTCCAGAAGAACACGTACCCGGGGACCATCAGCACGAGATAGGTCAGCTCCCGGACCGACCCGCTGTGGAAGACCGCCGTGTACCAGGACGTGAAGTACATCGTCATCGGCACGGCGACAAGCAGCAGGGTGGTGATCGCCGGGAACGTCAGCACCACCGCGGCCCGGCTGCGCACCACCGCGGTGACCCGCCGGCCGGCGCCGGGCAGCGCCTCCCCCAGGAGCGTCAGCGGCTTCCCCATCGCCAGGAACAGCGGAACCAGCAGCACCAGGAGCACGGTCTGCACCGCCCGGGCGTAAAACAGCACCCCCTGGTAGACGCCGATCCAGGACATCGTGGCCAGCACGAGCGCGCCCAGTCCGATCCCGCAGAACGCCACCGCCCGCCCGGTGCCCCAGCTCCCGCCCTGGCGGCGGACCCGCCGGACGCCGGCCAGATAGCAGCCGCCGAGGACGACGACCAGCGCGATCATCGGCAGGTCGGGCGTCCACTGCGTGAAGGCGCGAGCGACCGTCAGCTCAGGTGGTCCCTGATATCCGGAGGCGAGCACGGCCATGCAGCTACGCTACCGGCTTCGCACGGTCCGGGCCGCGAGGCCCCCGCTGCGCCGCCGATGGCATCGTGCAGGACTTCCCGTCGCTGACTGAATTGGTCGCCTCTTCGTGATGAATTCGCCCTGATCCGAGCAGTTTTCCCAGCGGAGAGTTAGACGTAGCCCACCAGCCGTAACGACGCTGTAAGAGACACATGTGAGACGTGTAACACGATTTCGGGCCATAACCACCAACTGCGGGGACACGCCGCAGCAGATCCGCGGTGCCTGACCTGGAGCGCACCCCGGACGTCTTTGCATACCCTGTGACTAGAACATATCGGTTATATCCGCATATATACCCCGGCAAAATGGTCACAAGGTATGCGAAGTCAAAACCAGAGGATGATGTGACCGGCGGGATCACGCGCTGACGGGGTGCGAGCCTCTGACGGCGCCCGGGTGCGGTCATCGCCAGCCGCATCCCTGTTTCCAGGCGCTGCTGCCTCACCGGTTACTCCCGCCCGCCCTGCGCGGCGCGCCGCGCAGGGCGGAAGGGGCATTTCGGCGGCCACCGTAGACGCGAAGGGGGCGATCTGGGGGAAACGCCGCCCGCCGTTCGGGATGAATAACAATGTCCCGCTAGCGACGCTGGTGCTTCGCTAGCGGGACATTCCGTAAGGGTGCCTAATCGGGCAGGTGGGCGGCCATCTCGTTGGCGGCGGCTTCGCCGTAGGCCGCGGCGGCGCGGTCGGCTAGCGGGCCGGGCTTGAGCTCGTACTCCTGCGGGCCGATCGTCTCAAGCACGTGCACGGCCATCAGGTTGCCGAGCTGGATGGCGCGCTCGGTCGACAGACCCCACGCCGCGGCGGCGAGGAAACCGCAGCGGAACGCGTCGCCGGCACCGGTCGGCTCCACGAGCTTCGCGTCGGGGAGCGAGCCGACCACGATCGGCTCGGCCCCGGGGCGCTCCACCCTGGCGCCGTCGGCGCCGAGCGTGATGACCCGCGTGCTGACCCGGTCCAGGATGTCGGCGTTCGACCAGCCGGTCTTGCTCTCGATCACGGCCTCCTCGTACTCGTTGCAGAACAAGTACGCGGCGCCGTCGATCAGCGAGCGCATCGCCTCACCGTCGAGGAAGGCCACCTGCTGGGAGAAGTCCGCGGCGAACGGGATGCCCGCGGCGCGGCAGTCGGCGGTGTACCGCTGCATCGCCGCCGGGTCGCCCGCGCCGATCAGCACGAGGTCGACGCCGTTGGTCGCGGCGAGCGACGCGATGTCGATCGACGCGTCCTCGCTCATCGCGCCCGGGTAGAACGACGCGATCTGGTTTCCCTCGGTGTCGTTGGTCGCGGTGAAGCGGGCGGTGTGCCGTGTCGCCGACGTCTGCACGCCGGACGTGTCGACGCCATGCACCTGGAGCCAGCCGCGGTATTCGGCGAAGTCCTGGCCCACGCTGCCGACGAGCAGCGGGTTCAGGCCCAGGCAGCCGAGGCCGAAGGAGATGTTGCCGGCCACGCCGCCACGCCGAATCTCCAGGTCGCCCACGAGGAAGGACAAGGACACCTTGTCCAGCTTCTCGGCGATGAGCGTGTCGGTGAACTTGCCGGCGAACATCATGAGGTGGTCGGTCGCGATCGACCCCGTGACAGCTATGCGCATTGTTGGGGGGCTTCTAGGCCGGGCGCGTCAGTGGAAAGAGTCGCCGCAAGCGCAGGAGCCGGTCGCGTTCGGGTTGTCGATCGTGAAGCCCTGCTTCTCGATCGTGTCCACGAAGTCGATGGTCGCACCGGTCAGGTACGGCGCACTCATCTTGTCGGTAACAACCTCGACGCCGCTGAACGCCGCGACGACGTCGCCGTCGAACGAGCGCTCGTCGAAGTACAGCTGGTAACGCAGTCCCGAGCAGCCGCCCGGCTGAACAGCCACCCGCAGCCGCAGGTCGTCCCGCCCCTCCTGGCTGAGCAGCGCGTCAATCTTGGTCGCGGCGGCCTCGGTGAGGATGACGCCCTGGCGCGTCGCTTCGTCCTGAACGGTCATCTGTGACTGGCTCCCGTCTCGGTTGTCGCCGCTCTCGCGGCGCTGTCGTCCCTGTCAACCATATTCCCAGGCCTGACATTCCGCACAGCCGGGGAACGTGCGCGGGGTGGGCGGCCGACGCGGCCGCCGTCCCCGCGGCTGTCCATGGGCCCTACAGGCCAGGCGCTCCCCACACGGGGAACCACTTGGTCAGGTCCTGTTCTATCTTCAGCTCGTCGCCGAGCGTGCCCTTGATCTGCAGTTCCAGCGCGTTATCCCGGCGCTCGCCCGACAAGGGCGCGAACGGGTAGAACGTCCCGCGCTTGTACAGGTAGACGAGCGCGAGCCGGCGTTCCTCCGCGTCGCGGAAGGCCACCAGCGTACACAGCAGCTGCGGGCCGAACCCGTTGTCCACGAGCGCGCTGTTCACCGCGTGCAGGTCGGTGACCAGGGCTTCCACCTCGTCTGACAGGTGCGAGCTGACCAGCCAGGTGAACCCGTACGAGTCCTTGGTCACCTCGACGGGCAGGCCGCCGCCCGGCTTTCCCGCGTCCATGTTGAGCAGTTCCCTGACATCGCTTTGGATGTCGGAGAACGTCTTGCCCTCCACCGCGCGAAAACACACGGACCCGGAGCCGGTGGGCGTGAACCCGGTCGCCGCCTGCAGCGTGATCGCCGCCGACGGCAGCGCGAACAGGTCGTCGAGCTTCGGCTGGACCGGTTTGGTCCGGCCGAACAGCGTGTCGAGGAAACCCATTACTGCGGCGGGGTCGTCTGACCCAGCTGGCGCTGAATCTTCGCGAGTTCTTCGAGCCGCTTCTCCAGCGAGGGGTGCGTGGAGAAGACCCCGGCCAGGCTCTGACGGCCCTCGCCGTTGAGCTTCATCGCGGGGGCGAAGTAGAACGCGTTCAGCGGCTCGGCGGAGCGCAGGTCCTGGGTCGGAATCCGCGACATCGCTCCGCTCACCTTGGTCAGGGCGCTCATCAGGGCGCTCGGCTGCCCGGTGAGCAGCGCGCCGCTGCGGTCGGCGGCGAGCTCCCTGTACCGGGAGAGCAGCCTGATCAGCAGGAAGCTGATGGCGTAGACCACGGCCGACACGACCATGATGACCAAGATGATCGGCAGGGCGCTCTGGTTGTTGCTCCGGCGGCCGCCACCGAACAGCTCCGAGTAGAACGCGAACCGGACGAGCAGGCCAGCCACGATCGCGAGCAGCGACGCGTAGGTCATCACCTGGACGTCCTTGTGCGCCACATGCGAGAGCTCGTGCGCGAGCACGCCTTCGAGCTCCTCGTTGGTCAGTCCGAGCCGGGGGCTCAACAGGCCCTCAGTGACGCAGAGCACCGCGTGCTCGCTGTTGCGTCCGGTAGCGAACGCGTTGGGCATGGCGGTCGGGGCGATCGCCACCCGGGGCTTCTGCATGTCCGCCAGGGCGCACAGCCGGTCCACGATCCCGTGCAGTTCCGGCGCCTCTTGGGGGGTAACCTCGTGCGCGCCGGCCGCCGCGAGGGCGATCTTGTCTGAGTAGAACAGGGAAATGTACGCGCCGCCGCCGCCGAAAACGAGAGCGACAAGCACAATCGCGGCGCCTGAGGCGTGCACCGCAATCATGATGCCGATGAGCAGGGCAACGAACGCGACAAACACCAGGCCGAGGAGGAACATCGTCACGGTCATCCGGACGGTCAGTCCCCTGTCAGGCGCATACCTCGTACGCGCCATATGGCACCTCCGATCACGCCAGAGCGCCGCGACCCTATCGTCGCCCGCCTGGCTTCACGAGCAAATGTATCCGAATAACGCCGAACGCAGCCTGAACAGTTCCGCTGAGTAAGCCGAACGGGCCCAGCGCCTGTCCGCCCTTGGCGAACCCGGCACGCGGATGGCTCGCGAAGTCACGAGGAGGCGGAATCGCGGCTACGGCAGGCCGACAGAGTCGCCCGAGATATTGCCGTCGGTCAGCAGCTGGCGCACCTCGGCGAGGGTGGCGTCGGAGAACGGCAGGATGAAGTCCGCCGTCACGATCGCGTCGTCGGGCACCCGCGTCCCGGATTCGCGGATCAGCCGCACCGACGCGTCGAGCGCGGCCCTGAACGCCGCCTCCTCGCTCGCCTGGACGGCCGCGTCAAGTTCGGAGTCAAGGGCGGCCAGCTTGGTGGCCGCGTCGCCGTCGACCTGGAACTGGCCCTCACCAAGAATTCGGACGATCACGATCCATCACCTGCCTGAGGAGGCTGGTCGTCGACCGGAGCGGGCGAGTCGCCATTGGGATTGGCCTCGAGCTGGCGCGGCGCGCTGGCCGAGAGCTCACCCTTCATCTGGGCCAGCTCGGCGTCGATGTCCGACCCGGCGCCAATCCGGTCGAGCTCGGCCTGGATGTTGTCCTGGTTGCCGCCCACGTGGTCCTCGAGCGCGCCGGAGGCGAGCAGCTCGTCGATCGCGCCGGCCCGCGCCTGCATCTGGGCGGTCTTGTCCTCGGCGCGCTGGATGGCGAGGCCGATGTCACCCATCTCTTCGGAAATCCCGGAGAAGGCCTCGTTGATGCGAGTCTGCGCCTCGGCGGCGGTGTAGGTCGCCTTGATGGTCTCCTTCCTGGTGCGGAAGGCGTCCACCCTGGCCTGCAGGCGCTGCGAGGCCATGGTCAGCTTCTCCTCCTGCTCCTGCAGCGCGGAGTACTGCCCCTGCAGGTCGTTGAGCTGTCCCTGCAGGCTTGACTTGTTCTGCAGCGCGGCCCGCGCCAGGTCCTCGCGGCCCTTGCCCAGCGCATCACGGGCTTGGCCCTCCCGGCGGTCGACCTCCTTCTGCAGCTGGTTCATCTGCAGCTCGACACGCTTGCGCGACGTGGCTACGTCCGCGACCCCGCGCCGGACCCGCGTCAGCATCTCGACCTGCTGCTGGTACGAATAGTCGAGGGTCTCGCGAGGGTCTTCCATCCGGTCCAGCGCCTTGTTGGCCTTGGCCCGGAATATCAGCGAGAGTCGCTTCATCACGCTCATAGACGCGGCCGTCCCCTTCATTCACCTGAGCGCCGCCCCGGGCGGCACGGCGCCGCCAGGCGGCAGCCCATCGCCGCCTGCTAATCGCAATCAACCCTACGCGCTCCTGAGGGTGGTAGCCACTTGTCTACCCTGTCCACGATTACCCTGCGGAGGTTTTAAGCTATGCCCGTGTTCCGACGCAACAGCGCCGACGCGACCGATGGCAAGGCCCAGGATTCCCAGGCCGCGCAGAGCCCGGAAGCCCCGGCCAAAGACAAACCAACCGCCGAGGCGGGCAAGGGCCGGCCCACGCCCAAGCGCAGCGAGGCCGAGCGCGACAGGTACCGGTCGATCACCGGCTCCACCACGAGCGGGCGTGGCCCCAGCTCTGGGACGAAGAGCAGGGGCAAGGCCACGCCCGAAGAAAGGACCAGGGCCAGGACCGAGCGCGACAAGCGCATGGCCGCCATGCGGCGCGGCGAGGACTGGGCGCTGGGTCCGCGTGATCGCGGCCCGGTCCGCAAGCTGGCCCGCGACTACGTGGACTCGCACCGGCGGCCCAGCGAGTACTACATGTACGTGCTGATCGTGCTGCTGATCGCGCTGCTGTCGCGCAACAAGGCCCTCGAGACCTACGTGACCCCGTTCGTGCTTGTGCTCATCGTGGTCATCGCCCTGGACGCGTACCTGATCCGCCGCGCGCTGCGCAAGCTTGTCGCCGACCGGTGCCCGAATGAGTCGACTCGCGGCATGACGACCTACGCGGTGATGCGCGCGCTGCAGATCCGCCGCTTCCGCATGCCGGCTCCCCGGCTGAAGCCAGGGGACAAGTTCTGAGGGTGCTCACCGGTATCGGTAGGTTTGAACCATGGAATACCGTCACCTTGGCCAGAGCGGCCTGAAGGTCAGCGAGATCGCCTACGGCAACTGGATCACCCACGGCTCCCAGATCGAGGAGGAGGCCGCGCGAGCGTGCGTGCAGGCCGCTCTCGATGAGGGCATCTCTACTTTCGACACCGCTGACGGCTACGCGGGCGGGCGCGCCGAGGAGGTGCTCGGCCGGGCGCTGACGGGCGTGCGCCGCGAGTCCGTGGAGATCTGCACCAAGGTCTACTGGCCCCTCGGCGATGGTCCCAACAACAGCGGCCTGTCCCGCAAGCACATCGCCGAGTCGCTGCACAACTCGCTGCGCCGCCTGGGCACCGACTACGTGGACCTGTACCAGGCGCACCGCTTCGACTACGAGACGCCCCTCGAGGAGACCCTCCGGGCGTTCGATGACCTGGTGCGCGCCGGCAAGGTCCTGTACATCGGCGTCTCCGAGTGGCGCGCGGAAGAGATCGAGGCCGCGGTGCGTATCGCGGCCGAGATGGGCCTGGACCGGATCGTTTCCAACCAGCCGCAGTACAACATGCTGTGGCGGGTCATCGAGCCTGAAGTAGTGCCCGTCTGCCAGCGGGAAGGGATCGGCCAGATCGTCTTCTCCCCCATCGCCCAGGGCATCCTCACCGGCAAGTACCAGCCCGGCGCCCCGCCGCCCGCCGGCTCCCGCGCTACAGACGAGAAGAGCGGCGCCGGGTTCATCAGCCGCTGGCTGAACGACGACGTCCTCACCGCCGCGGCCGGCCTGCCCGCGCTTGCCGCCGAAGCCGGCCTGACCCCCGCGCAGCTAGCCGTCGCCTGGGTCTTGCAGAACCCCACGGTGTCCGCCGCCATCGTCGGCGCCACCCGCCCCGAACAGGTCAAAGACAACGCAGGCGCGGCTGGCGTCCGGCTGGACCCCGACCTGCTCCACAAGATCGACACCCTCCTGGCCGGCGTCATAACCCGCGACCCGGCCCGCACAGAAAGCCCCCGCAAGCGCCCCTGACCCCAGACGGGGCGGCGCGGGGCGGGTGCTACTCTCGCTTGACGCGGACGGAGAGAGGGAGGCTCGGCGGGATGCCCTGGACCTGGCGGTACGAGAAGGCAGACGGCGCGGTCGTCAACGGCGTGGGGCTGCAAGAGGCGATCTTCGCCAGCCAGGGAGACGCGGAGAACTGGCTCGGCGAGAACTGGCGCGCGCTGCTCGAAGGGGGTGTTGACCAGGTGACGCTGCTCGACGACGAGCGCAAAGAGTACGGCCCGATGAGCCTGCACCCGGAAAGCTGACAGCCCTGGGGCAACCTGTTCTGTGCCTGATTTTACCCGCCTGACCCGGCACTCCCCTCCACGCGTCGGCTCAGGCCGTCAGGCACAGAACAGGATCGCCCAGACCGCTTTGCCGCGGCCGGCTACCGGACTCCATCCCCAGACATCACTCAGCGCGTCTACCATCTGCAGGCCGCGGCCTGCTTCTTCGGCTCCCGCGGGCACCCGCAGCACCGGCGCCGCGTCACTCGAGTCGAGGACCGCGCAGATCACCTCACCGGTGCGCCGGAGCAGGCGAAGGCCCAGGGTCTCCATGGCCGGCCTGCGCTCACGGGCAAGAGCGGCACCGTGCGTCACAGCGTTCGCCACGAACTCACCAACGATGGTTTCCGCGTCCTCGACGAGCGACCCCAACCCCCAGTCGCGCAGTGTGTTCCTGGTCAGCCTGCGCGCGTTGCGCGCGGACTGCGGCCCCCGGCCAAGCGGGCAGGCCACCGCCGACGGCGAGTCCCACCAGTCAGCTGGCATCCGGACCACACGCGGCCGTCTGGACCCGCAGTCCGGCCGTACTGACATAGCCAGCGGCCGCCGGGCCGCGGGATCGATCCTAGTCCGAGTGGGCAGCTGTGCCAGTTGGTTCACGCTCATGGCGACCCCAAGAATGGGCGGCAGCGTCATCCGGGTTGATGGACGCAGCACTTATCCTGCCCGAGACGGCGATGCAGATGCAAGGCCAGATGCACGTTCATTTGTAACGTGCAGCTAACGGTGCATCTAACGGTGCATCCGCCCCGATCGCACCTGGAGCGCTACCACGAGGACTACGAGCGCGATCGATATCCACAATCCGTAATGCGAGATGGTCTCCGCGACCACGACCGCGTGGTGACCGAGCGCGTACCCGAGGCCGGCCAGCGTCCCCACCCACGCCAGCTCGGAGATCAAGTCGAGGATGAGGAAGGTGACCCAGCTCATCCCGGCCCAGCCCGCCACCGCGTACACGAGCGGGCTTGGCAGCGGCAGGAACGGCGCGAGCAGCACGGCGGGCCACGTGAACTTCCGCCCCCAACGATGCACCCGCGCCATGAACTTCGGACCGTGCTTGCGGCGCCCGGACAGCAGCAGGATGATCCGTTCGCCCCATATTCGCCCCGCCAGCCAGTAGAGCAGGTCGAACTTCATCACGCCGAAGACCCCCGCGGCCACCGCCACCGCGAGCGAGCCGTGCCCTACCCGGGCGAACGCGGCGGCGGAGATGATCGCCTCGGTCGAGCCGTTCAGCAGTTCGAGCAGCACCGGATGGGTGCCTACCAGGTTGGCGCGGAACGGCAGCAGCACCAGGTAGTACAGGCCGCTGAGCGTGATGCCCGCCCACAACAGGATGTCCACCCGTCGCGGCTTGCCCTCCCAGGGCAGCCGCGGATCGTCCCACGGATCCTTGGCCGCCGGCGGGGCTTCTGGCCCGGATTCTGACCCGGATTCGGGCTGAGATTCAGGAGCGGGTGCCTGCTGAGCCGACAGGCCCTCGGCAGCCGCCGTCGGCTCTTCGGTCACGGCGTTACGTTATACGTGCGAGCTAAGTGATCACAAACCCCGCGAGCACCCCCGCGAGCCAAAGGGGCGCCCCGCCGGATGATGGAGGAGCGAGGGAGCAAAGCGAATGAGCGACGAAGGAAGAGGGCGGACCCCGGCGCCCCGGAGGCGAGCGGGACAAGCAGAGTGAGCGGGGGAAGCAGCGCGGCGGAGACCGTGGCGCGGATGGCTGACGCGGCTGCCGCGTTCATCGGGGGGCTGGACGCGGAGCAACGGTCCGTTCTGAATAATCCCTTTGAGCTGGACGGGGTGCGGCGGGCCTGGTCGTATCTGCCCGAGCTCGTGCGGGACGGGCTGCCTCTCGGCGCGCTGTCCGACCCGCAGCGCAAGCTCGCGCACCAGTTGATCGTCGCTTCTGTGAGCATGCCCGGGTACGCGAAGGTCGTCTCGATCATCGCGATGGAGCACGTCAGGCGGGCGATGATGCTCGCGGCGCAGCCGGAGATGGCGCACATGTTCGACCCGGAGCGGTATTGCCTGCGGGTGTTCGGGACGCCGGGCGGGACGGAGCCGTGGGGGTGGCAGCTCGCGGGGCACCACGTGTCGCTGAACTTCACGGTCACCGGCGGGCGGTACCTGTCAGGCACGCCGTGCATGTTCGGCGCCGTCCCGACGCAGGTGGGGACGCTGGCGCCGCTGGCGGACGACGAGGAGCGCGGGTACGCGTTCGTGAACTCGCTGTCGGGCGCGCAGCGGGCGGCGGCGATCATCTACCACCGCCCGCCGCCTGACTTCGCGACTCGCATCCTGCCCAGGATCGGCGACGTGGAGTTTCCCGATCACGTGTTCGAGGCTGAGCCCGACTACACGATCGACGACGCCGAGCGGTCCGTCCTCAGCTACGTACGCGCCGGGCCGAAGGGCGTGCTCGGCGCCCACCTGGCGGCCAAGCACCTGGACGCCCTCGTCGAACTGGTGGCGGGCTTCGCCGGGCGACTGCCCGCCGAGGTGGCCGCCGCCGAGATGGACCGTCTGCTCGCCGCGGGCGCGGAGCACCTGGCGTTCGCCTGGGCGGGCGGCACGCGGCCCGGTGAGCGGCACTATTACCGCGTCCAGGGGCCCGACCTGCTCATCGAGCACGACAACACGCAGGCCGACGGGAACCACATCCATTCCGTGTGGCGGAACCCGGCCAACGACTTCGGGGACGACCTCCTAGCCGACCACTACCGCGCCCACCACCAGTGGGAGGGCTAGGGCGGGAGAAAACCTACCGCTTTTCCATCGGCAGGAAGTCGCGCTCGGCCGGGCCGGTGTAGACCTGACGCGGGCGGGCGATCTTCGTCGCCGGGTCCTTGATCATCTCGCGGTAGTGCGCGATCCAGCCGGGCAGCCGGCCAAGCGCGAACAACACGGTGAACATCCGCGTCGGGAAGCCCATCGCCCGGTAGATCAGCCCGGTGTAGAAGTCCACGTTCGGGTACAGCTTGCGGCTGACGAAGTAGTCGTCGGACAGCGCCCGCTCCTCGAGTTGCTTGGCCAGGTCGAGCAGGTGGTCGTTCGTGCCGAGCTTGCCGAGGATCTCGTCGGCGGTCGCCTTGACGATCCTGGCGCGCGGGTCGTAGTTCTTGTAGACCCGGTGGCCGAAGCCCATCAGCCTGACGCCCGGCTCCTTGTTCTTGACCCGCGTGACGTACGCGTCCACGTCCCCGCCGCTATCGCGGATGTCCTGGAGCATCTCAAGGACGGCGGCGTTGGCGCCGCCGTGCAGCGGCCCGAACAGGGCGTTGATGCCGGCCGAGATGCTGGCGAACAGGTTCGCCTCACTGCTGCCGACCACGCGGACCGTGGAGGTGGAGCAGTTCTGCTCGTGGTCAGCGTGCAGCACGAACAGCAGGTCGAGCGCCTTGGCGACGACCGGGTCGGCCTCGAACGGCTCGGTCGGCAGGCCGAACGTCATCCGCAGGAAATTCTCGACCAGGCCAAGCGAATTATCTGGGTACAGATACGGCTGGCCGACCGACTTCTTGTAGGCGTACGCCGCGAGCGTCGGCACCTTGGCGAGCAGCCTGATGGTGGACAGCTCGACGTTCGGCTCGTCGAACGGGTTGAGGCTGTCCTGGTAGAAGGTGGACAGCGCGGATACGGCGCTGGACAGGACCGGCATCGGGTGGGCGTCCGCCGGGAAGCCGTCGAAAAACTGTTTCAGTCCCTCATGCAGCAGCGTGTGCTTGGTGATCTGGCTGCTGAACTGCGCCAGTTGCTCCGGGGTCGGCAGCTCGCCGTGGATCAGCAGGTAGCTGACCTCCAGGAAGTTCGAGTGCTCGGCGAGCTGCTCGATGGGGTAACCCCGGTACCTGAGGATGCCGGCGTCGCCGTCGATGTAGGTGATCTCTGAGGAACACGCCGCCGTATTGACGAAGCCTGGGTCGAGCGTCACCAGGCCGGTCGAGGACAGCAGCTTCGTTACCTCGATCCCGGCCGAGCCTTCCGTCGCGGGCTTGACGGGGAGCTCAAGCTCACCGCCGGCGTAACGCAGCTCTACAGAATCAGGAGTGGACGATGCGTCAGGCATGTACGTCCCTTTCAACTTTCGACGGGACGCGCACTGCACAACAGCCGGGATCGCCGACCGCGGCTCCGCCCCGTTGGGGTCCTTGAGGTCTCACTTCGTACGTTATTCCGCATTGCGGCCTTGGGGATACCCGGAAGATATGGGACAACGATCACAGTCGTTACGATGCGGTCATGAGGTTCGCGATTTCGGTGCCGCAGTTCTACGCCGATGGCGAGTTCGACCCCGGGGCGTTTCGTGCCTACTTCGCCCGTGCCGAGGCGCTCGGCTGCTACGAGTCCGCCTGGGCGCAGGAGATGACACTGAGCGCGTCCGCACAGCTCGGGCCGATGGAGGCGATGACCTACGCCGCCGCGTGCACCTCGAGGTTGCGGATCGGCTGCTCGGTGTTCGTCTCCACGCTGAACAGCCCGGTGTACCTGGCCAAGAGCCTGGCCACGCTGGACCAGCTCAGCCAGGGGCGGCTGGAGATCGGGGTCGGGACCGGCGGGCCGAACCGCCCATTCGCCGCGTTCGGCGTGGACGGCGCCAGGTACACGGCCAGGTTCGCCGAGGGCGTACGTCTCATGAAAGCGCTGTTTACCCAGCCGCGCGTGACCTTCGACGGGGAGTTCTGGCAGCTCAAGGACGCCGCCATGGAGCCGAAGCCGTGGCAGAAGCCATACCCGCGGCTGTGGTTCGGCGCGGCAGGGGAGCGCGCGCTGCGGCGGGCGGTCCAGCTCGGTGACGGCTTCTTCGGCGCCGGGGCGTCGACGCTGGCGGCTTTCGAGTCCCAAGTGCGGACCGTCAGGTCCGCCCTGGAGGCCGCCGGGCGTCCCGTGGCGGACTTCCCCATCGCCAAACGGCTCTACGTCGGGATCGACTCCGACGCTTCGCGGGCGCGGTCGCGGATGAACGCGGCGCTCGAAGCGCTGTACGGGCAGCGGACGCCGTCCATCGAGGAGGCGGCGGTCGCGGGCACGGTGTCGGACTGCGTGGCCGCGGCCCGCGCGGCGGCTTCGGCGGGGGCGGAGCTGATCTTGTTCACCCCCTTGTACGAGGTCCCCGGGCACATGGAGCAGATCGCCGCGGAGGTCATACCCCGGCTTGATCCGAGCTGATCGGCGCTTACCCGGGATGCTTTCCGGCGCGGGACGGTTATCCCACGGAGCGGGGGGCTACACACCCATCGGGTGCCAGACGGTTTTCGTCTCCAGGTAGGCGGTCATCCGCTCGATGCCCGGCTCGGCCGTCCAGTCGGCGGACGGCAGCCGGACCACGCGCTTGAGGTTCTCCGCCGCGGCGACCGCCAGGTCGTCGGCAAGCGCGCCCGGCGCGCCGGCCAGGTCGATCGCGTTCACGTCCATGTGCGATGCCAGCCACGGGGCGATCTCCGCGACGCGGCCCGTGAGGATGTTCACCACTCCCCCGGGCACGTCGGACGTGGCCAGCACCTCCGACAGCGTCACCGCGGGCAGCGGGTACTTCTCGCTCGCGACGACGACCGCGGTGCTGCCGCCCACAATCACGGGAGCGATCACCGAGACGAGCCCGAGCAGCGCGGAGCCCGCGCCGTCCTGAGGCCCGAGCACGGCGACCACGCCAGTGGGCTCGGGCAGCGAGAAGTTGAAGTACGGGCCGGCCACCGGGTTCGCGCCGCCGCGCACCTGGGCGATCTTGTCCGACCAGCCGGCGTACCAAACCCACCGGTCCACCGCCGCGTCCACCTCGCCGCAGGCCTCCGCCAGGGAGACGCCGGTCGCCTGCCGGACCTCGTCGGCGAACTGGGCGCGCCGCCCCTCGAGCACCTCCGCGACCCGGTAGAGCACCTGGCCGCGGTTGTACGCGGTCGCGCCCGCCCACCCGCCGAACGCCTTGCGCGCCGCCACCACCGCGTCCCTCGCGTCCTTGCGCGAGGCCAGCGCCGCGTTCGCGAGGAAACCGCCGTCACTGTCCTGAACCACGTAGGACCGCCCGCTCTCCGAGCGGGGAAACACCCCGCCGATGTACAGCTTGTAGGTTTTGCGCACGGCGATGCGGCCCGGTTCCGTGGACGCCACCTCAGACATCGCCGCCACCCGGACCGTCGAGGTAGGCCTCCAGGCCGTGCCTGCCGCCTTCCCGGCCGAAGCCGGATTCCTTGTACCCGCCGAACGGCGACGCCGGGTCGAACCGGTTGAACGTGTTCGCCCACACCACCCCGGCCCGCAGCCGGGACGCCATCCACAAGATCAGCGAGCCCTTGTCCGTCCACACCCCGGCAGACAGCCCGTACGGCGTGTTGTTCGCCTTCTCGACCGCCTCCGCCGGCGTGCGGAACGTCAGCACGGAAAGCACCGGCCCGAAGATCTCCTCCTTGGCGATCCGGTGCGCCTGGGAGACCTCGGTGAACACGGTCGGCGGGAACCAGAACCCGCGTTCGGGCAGCGGGCACGGCGCCGCCCAGCGCTGCGCGCCTTCCGCGTCGCCCGCGGCAACGAGGTCGGTGATCTTGTCGAGCTGTGCGCGCGAGTTGATCGCGCCCACGTCGGTGTTCTTGTCCAGCGGATCGCCAAGGCGCAGCGTCGTCATCCGGCGTTTCAGCGCTTCGAGCACCTCGTCGGCCACGGATTCCTGCACGAGCAGCCGCGACCCGGCACAGCACACGTGGCCCTGGTTGAAGAAGATGCCGTTGATGATCCCCTCGACCGCCTGGTCAAGGGGCGCGTCGTCGAAGACGACGTTCGCTGCCTTGCCGCCGAGTTCCAGGGTCAGCCGCTTGCCGGACACCGCGCACATCCGTGCGATCTCCCTGCCGACCTCGGTGGAGCCGGTGAACGCCACCTTGTCGATCCCCGGGTGCGCCACCAGGGCGTGCCCCGTCGAGCCGTCACCGGTGACGATGTTGACCACGCCCGGCGGCAGGTCGGCCTGCTGGCAGATCTCGCCGAACAGCAGCGCGGTCAGCGGCGTGGTCTCGGCCGGCTTGAGCACCACGGTGTTGCCGCAGGCCAGCGCGGGCGCGATCTTCCAGGCCAGCATGAGCAGCGGGAAGTTCCACGGGATCACCTGCCCGACCACACCAAGCGGGCGCGGCGACGGCCCGAAGCCCGCGTAGCCCAGCTTGTCCGCCCAGCCGGCGTGGTAGAAGAAGTGCGCGGCGGTCAGCGGGACGTCGACGTCCCGCGACTCGCGGATCGGCTTGCCGTTGTCCAGCGTCTCGAGCACCGCGAGCTCGCGGGACCGCTCCTGGATCAGCCGCGCGATCCGGAACAGGTACTTGCCCCGGTCCCGGCCCGGCATCACCGACCAGACCCGTTCGTATGCCTGCCGCGCGGCGGCGACCGCCCGGTCCACGTCCTCAGGCCCGCCGTGGGTCACCTCGGCGAGCACCTCCTCGGTGGCCGGCGAGATCGTCTTGAACACCGAACTTCCACCGGCGAACTCGCCCCCGATGAACAGCCCGTAGGAATCACGCAGCGTCACGACCGAGCGCGACTCGGGCGCGGGAGCGTACTCAAACCGCATAACAGTCCTCAGTCAACAGTCATGTAATCAGGACCGGAATACCGCCCGGTCTCCATCCTTACCCGCTGCATGAGCAGGTCGTTCAGCAGGCTGGAGGCGCCCAGCCTGAATAGCGCCGGGTCCAGCCAGGGCTCGCCCGCGGTCTCGTTCACCAGCACCAGGTACCTGACGGCGTCCTTCTCGGTCCTGATGCCGCCGGCCGGCTTGACGCCGATCCGCTTTCCGCCGGCGGCGGCGAAGTCACGCACCGCCTCGAGCATGACGAGCGTGACCGGCAGCGTGGCGGCCGGCGCGATCTTGCCGGTCGAGGTCTTGATGAAGTCCGCGCCCGCCAGCATGGCCAGCCAGGACGCGCGCCGCACGTTGTCCAGCGTGGCAAGCTCCCCCGTCTCCAAGATCACCTTCAAGTGCGCGTCCGCGCAGGACGCCTTGACCGCGACGATCTCCTCGTACACCGGCAGGTAGCGACCGGACAGGAACGCGCCGCGGTCGATGACCATGTCGACCTCGTCGGCGCCGGCGGCGACGGCGGACTTCACGTCCGCCAGCTTCACGTCAAGCGCCGCCCGCCCGGACGGGAACGCGGTCGCGACGCTGGCCACCTTGATCCCGGTCCCCGCCACGCCTTCCACTGCGATGGGCACCAGGTCCGGGTAGATGCAGACCGCCGCCACGGGCGGCGCGCCGTAGCCGGGCTGGCGCGCCTTGGCGCACAGCGCCCGCACCTTGCCCGGCGTGTCCTGACCTTCCAGCGTGGTCAGGTCGATCATGGAGATCGCCAGGTCGATCGCCTGCCGCTTGCTGTCCGTCTTGATCGACCGGCTCGCCAGGACGTCCGCCCGCGCCCGCGCCCCAACCTCGTCAACGCCTGGCAGCCCGTGCAGGAACCGCCGCAGCGACGCGTCCGACTGGAATAGAGTCATCAGACCATTGTGGCTCATCCGGCGGCCACCGCCGCCTCCACTACCCGCCCGAATGACAGGACTCGCTCCTCATCGAGACCGATCACCTGCATCGACGCGATCACCCCGCCGGGCGCCGGCACTGGCAGCGCCAGCGCGGGCAGCCCGGCCAGGTTGGCCGGCGCGGTCAGCATGGTCAACGCGAACCCGTGTTCACCGAGCAAGGGCGGCGGCCCGGTGAGCGTCGGCGACACAAGTACCGGGAAGTCAGCGAGCAGCGAGAGCAGCGCGTCCCGCATCCGTTCCCTGACCAGGTCCGCCGCCGCGCGGTCGGCGCTGGACAGCCGGGCGCCGCGCTCCATGTTCCGCATGACGTGCGGGCTGAGCTGACCCAGGTACGGCATCAGGTACGCGTTAGACCGGAAACCCTCCGCGTCGATGATCACGCCGCCGGCTTGCAGCGCCTCCTTGAGGTCACCGCACGCGACCGGCAGCACCCCGATGCCCGCGGCGGCGAGCGCCTGGTCCACCGCGGCGTCCACGGCCGGGTCGACCTCCGCGTCCGCGCCGCGCGCGGCCAGCCGCCCCGCCATCAGCGGGCCGTTCCACGGCGGCGCGGCAAAGCCCGGCTCGATCAGCCGCATCCCGGCTTCGACCGCCGCCACGTCCTTGCCGAGCGGGCCGACGGTGTCCAACGAGGGGGCGAGCGGGTACACACCCTTGACCGAGACGCGGCCCCAGGACGTCTTGAGCCCGGCCACGCCGCAGCATGCGGCGGGTACCCGGACAGAGCCAGCCGTATCCGTTCCGAACGAAATGTCTGCTTCTCCTGTCGCGACGGCTACCGCCGATCCGCTGGAAGATCCGCCTGGCAGGCGGTGCGGATCCCTGGGGTTAACGGGGGTGCCGGACCAGTGATTCACCCCGTTGGCGGACCAGCACAGCTCGGTGAGCCCGGTCTTGCCGACGATCCGCGCACCCGCCTGGCGGGCGGCGGCCACCACGGTCGCGTCGCTGATCGCGGGCTCCGCCATCTCCGCGACCACCGGGCAGCCCACAGTCGTCGGCAGCCCGGCCACGTCGATGCAGTCCTTCACCGCGAGCCTGGGGCCGCTGCCGCCGCCATCTACGAGCCGGATCACCCAGGTCCCCATCTCCCCATGATGGCTCAAGAAAGAGCTATTTATGCCGAACGGAGCCGCGCGACTCGTGCGACGTCTGCTTCCCCGCGTTGGCGTGGTTAACCACCGAACCGGGTTTACCCGCGCGATACCCTTGCCTGCATGCGTTCAGCCAGGCTAGCGGTGGTGCTCGACGTCTGCTGCGTGCTCATTTTCGTCATCATCGGGCGCGCGAGCCACACCAAGGGTGAGACGCTGGGCGGCATCGCCTCGACGTCGTGGCCGTTCCTTTGCGGCCTGGCCGTCGGTTGGGGTTTGTCGCGGGCCTGGCGGCGGCCGCTGGCGCTGCGACCCGCGGGGCTTGGTGTGTGGCTGAGCACGGTGGTGTTCGGCATGGTGCTGCGGGTGATTTCCGGGCAGGGCACCGCGATCGCGTTCATCGGCGTCGCGCTGGCGTTCCTCGGCTTGTTCCTGCTCGGCTGGCGGCTCCTGGCCCGGCTGGCGGTCCGCCGGGCGCGCTAGATCCATCTACGTGGATCGGTTTCCATGACCTGGCCTGGAAAGTGATCCACGCTGATTGAAACGGCGTTAAGCGGACGCCAATACGGGAGACGGGAGGCGGCCCGCGCCGTCCTCAGGGTGGCCGGCGTCGAAGCCGTTGCCGATGCTGACGATCTCGGCGAGTTCGTAGCTGCTCAGCACCTCGATGGCCAGCTCGTGCAGCCGCCGGGTCTTCGCGGCGCAGCAATCCTCGAGCAGGGTGACGGGGAAGTCCCGCATGAACGCCGAGCGCGCGGTCGTCTCCACGCAGATGTTCGTCACCACGCCACAGATCAGCAGGTCAGTGGTGCCGAGGCCGCGCAGCAGCGGCTCGAGCGACGTCCACTGGAACGCGTCGAAACGGACCTTGTCGACCACGAGATCGTCCGGGCCGCAGCCGAGTTCGGCGCACACCTCCGCGTCCCACGTCTCGACGGCCAGGCCGCCGACACCCGCGAGTTCCGGGCTGTCGCGGATCAGCGCGGCGCCTTCATCCGGCCGGCCGGGCCGGTAGACGTGCCGGGTGAACACGACCGGGACGTTCGCGCGGCGGGCCTGGCCGACCGCCACGGCGGCGTTGCGCACCGCGTCCATCGCGCCTTCCAGGCCGCGGCCGATCTTCGGGAACGACCCGTCGGGATGGCAGAACCCGTTCTGCATGTCCACTACCAGCAGCGCGTGTGTCATCACCGCTCCCTTCATCGGGCCTGGTCCGCGCCCTCAAACGTAACATCGCCTGGCCGAAGAGGAATAGCGCGGACATCGGCGGGCAGCCCACCAGGGTTCCGGCCGCTGAGCTGGAACGGGACCGAATACGTGCGCGGCCGGGCCGAACGCGCTCGTGACGAGCCGCGAGCCGGATGACCTCCCGGCGTTCTGCGCCAACCTCGTCGAGGCCTTCGGCCGTAAGGTCTTCGGCCGTCAGGTCTTCGGCCGTCAGGCCCAGCCAGCCTGAGGTCCCTGGGCGCCGGGGCCGACGCGAGGCGTATCGTCTCGGGAATGGAGAAGGTATCGGTGATAACGGAGTTCCGCGACGCGTATCGCTCCGAACTCGATGCCAGCCAGCAGTCGGCGCTCATCAGCTGGCTCGCGTTCACGACGACGTTCAGCGCGGTACGTGGTGTGACCCATGCGATCAAGGCGGGCAAGGGGCCGTTCCGCAACCTCAGTGTCGGCGGTGAGCACCTGCACCACTACATGTGGGGCATCGGCATGGTGTCCGGCGTCGGCGCGGTCGCCGTGCGTGGCACTGAAGAGCTCCGCCGGCACCCGGTCACCGCGGCGTCCTACGGCACCGGACTGGCCTTGATCGTCGACGAGTTCGCGCTGCTGCTCGACCTCAAGGACGTCTACTGGGCCAAGCAGGGCCGGGTCTCTGTCGACCTGGCGATCGTCGCGAGCTCGGTAGCGGCCACCTATTTCGCCGCGCTCCCCGTCCTGCGCAAGGTGGCCCACCGCCGCCGCGAAGTGAAGCGAGAGACGGATTAGTTCGCGGTTTGCGGAGTTCTAGGCTCAGAGGCCGGCCGAGCCGTCGATGACCTCGCGGGTCGGCACGGGTCGCCCCAGCCTCAGCCGATGAATGGACCGTTGAACTCGTTATCGGCAGCTGAAAGGGCCATTCATCTGGGCGGGGTAAGCCCTGAGGGTG
>DATMKQ010000026.1:0-4423 GCA_035571275.1 Trebonia sp. | reverse complement strand
GTGCTGGTGACCGCGACATCGGTAAGCACCGGAGCCGCCGACAGACGGCTGGCCTTCCCCTCTAGTTAGACGATTGCCCTCCAGGCGGCTTTGTCAACCTGATGTGCTGCGGCCATCCAGGCGCCTCCCCCATGCCAGGTCGCCGACTGAATCGCCAGAGCGCGACAAAATGACCTAGCCGTACATTGAGGTTTCTCCCTAAAGGAGCGGCCATGCGAATCTAACGGGCATTGGCACAGACACGCGGACATAAGCGGACATAAGCGGATATCCCCTGATAGACGGTGAGCTCCCGGTAGAAAGGTCTCGTCAAAGATCGCCCATCTACTGGGAGAGGCTCCGCGTGGTCTCCTGTCGTGCCGTGTTTGACGTCGCGCTGGAGTTCGCCCGGGCCAGGGGCGCGGCGTACCGGATCCTGGACGGCGAGGTCATCGAGGCTGGCCGGTGCCGGGCGAAAACCCTCGGAAGCTCGAGCGCGGTCCGATCTGGTCGCCGGTCGCCGTTTGGGATCTTGGTCTCTGCGCTCACAGTTGCGGTCATCGCCGTCGCCCCGACCGCGATGAGCGGCGGCGCCGCTTCGGCATCTGTTAGGGCCACGAGCCCGCAGAAGGCTGGCATGGCCGAGCTGATGAAGTCGTATAACCCGCATACCGGACTTGTCGGCAATGTCTGGTGGCAAGCTGCCGTCGCATTGTCGACCTTGGAGACCTACCAGCAAGCGACCGGAGACACTGGCTACAGCAAGGCAATCCGCACTGCGTTCAAGGACCACAAGCGGGGCAACTTCGAGAATTCCTACAACGACGACACCGGCTGGTGGGGACTGGCCTGGCTGCAGGCCTACGACATCACCCGGTCCAGACGGTACCTGGCTATGGCGGAAACCGACGCCAACTACATGCACCGGTCCTGGGACGGCACATGCCGCGGCGGGGTGTATTGGACGACTGCCAAGGCCTATAAGAATGCGATCACCAACGAGATCTTCCTTGAGCTGACCGCATGGCTGCACAACACCATCCGCGGTGACACTAAGTACCTGAGGTGGGCCAAAGCCGAATGGTCGTGGTTCAAGGGCAGCGGGATGATCAACAAGAGCGACCTGATCAACGACGGCCTCAACTCACGCTGCGCCAGTAACCACGAAACCACCTGGACCTACAACCAGGGCGTGATCCTGGCAGGCCTGGCCCAGCTCTACCGGGCGACCAAGGACTCCGGGCTTTTGCGTACCGCCCAGCGCATCGCCAAGGCGGCGATCAGCCATCTTACGATCAGCGGGGTGCTGCACGAGCGATGCAGGGGGACCGGATGCGGCAACAGCACCGGCGGCGCCCGTGAGTCGTACAAGGGAATCTTCGTGCAGGACCTCAAGGTGCTGGCTGTCACTGCCAGAACCAGTCAGTTCTCCTTGTTCTTCCGAAAGCAGGCGCGGTCCATCGAGGCCCACGACACCAACCGGCACCACCAGTTCGGCCTGCTCTGGGCAGGTCCGGTCATTGACCCCAACCCGGCCACTCAGGCCAGCGCGGAGGATGCCTTGGTGGCCGTGCTCAAGCGGAGCCACGGGAGATACTAGTCAGGCGAGGGAATCGAATTCAGATACGATTCCGAAGATGGATGACAAGGGTCCGAATGCAGTTCCAGTGCAACCTAGGTCGAGCTGGCGTGAGGAAACCATCTCACCGCATCATGCGCAGCTGTGGGTCCGGGGCCGCGGAACTTGCGCGACATCGCTAGGCAGCGTCTGGAGGAACTGATCAAGCCCGCCGGCCCTAACGAGGTGAGCTGGTCGACGTAGGCCTTGACAGCATGCTCGCTGAGATACCTGTTGGGGTTGACGCAGCCATACCTGTCATTGAGCACTCGGGTTAGGTCGCGGCTGGCCATCAGGAGGGAGGGACGGCAGTGACCTACGGGGGCCGCTAATTTAAGCCGCGGTGGGATGATGTGACCTGCCGCCCGGCGGCGCCTTCAGCGTCATCTCAGTCGCGCTGAGCGCCGCAGCCGACAGCGCCGCCGGGACCGGGCAGGTCGTGTCGACCGTTCTCGGCTTCGGCCTGGTCGCGGTGCCGGTGAGCATCGGGGTGGGGATCTTGAAGTACCGGCTGTATGACATCGACGGGATGATAAGCCGCACCCTGGCGTACGCGATCGTCATCGGCCTGCTGGTGGGTGTCTATGCAGGGCTCGTGTTCCTGGCCACCCACGTCATGTCGCCTACCACGCCGGTAGCGGTCTGGCTCGACGCTGGCTGCGGCCGCGCTGTTCAACCCGCTGCGCAAACGGGTCCAGCGGGCAGTGCACCGCCGGTTCAACCGGATCCGGTATGACGCGGACAAGACCGTGGCAGCATTCGCAGCCCGGCTCAAAGAAGCTATCGACCTGGATGCCGTCCAAGATGACCTGGCCAGTGTCGTGCACCAGGCCCTAGAGCCCGCCCACATATCGGTGTGGATCAGCCAACGCTACTGATGCCGACTATCGTCGGTCCACGCTCACGGTTTGGCGAGGTTGAGCGGTCGTGGGGCCCGAGGGGCAGCATAGTCTGGCTGGCCCAAATAGTGCCGGTGATGCCGTCCATCTTCGGCGGCACCACCGAGATCCAGAAGGAAGTCATCGCCCGGAGCCTCGGCCTGTAGCCTGACCAGGTCTTCTACGAAGCCTGTGCTCCCAGTTTCTGACACGATGTTAGCGAAATGTTAGAACTGGCCGTGTTGCGGAAATCCATGTCGGGCAGTGCGGGACCCTGCAGTCAGGAGCTTCTGTCTTGGGGCTACAGGGCAGTTAAGGCCGGATCGATAGGCGTTGAGGCCGACGGTCGACATTACGCTGAGTGACCCCTGGAGCCACGGAGAACGCATACAGTCCCGCCCAATCTGCGCGGAGTACGGCTCGATGCCGGTCACGATGCTGGCCGTCCGGATCTGGGCATTCTGTGCGTCCCCGAGCCGGGCGCGATGGCTGGTTACATCCTGGGGCTGACGGTCGTCGGTCAGGTCAGTCGAGGTAGTCCCGGAGGGGCTTGGACCGGGACGGATGGCGCAGCCTGGGTGTGGTGTTGGACTCGATCTGGCGGATCAGCTCCCGGGTGACCCCGTCGACCTTGCCGATCTCGTCCAGCGTCTTGGGCTGGCCGTCGGTCAGGCTGAACCGCAGGGACACCACGCCGGCCTCCCCTTCGGACGGGGTGCCGAGCACCGAGTGCGGTTGCTCTGCAGCAGCGTGAAGCTGAGCGCCTCGCCGGGCTGGATGGCCTCGGGGTCCTTGATCAGGTCGCCGTCGTCGCGAACTACCCGTCGCCGCTGGCCGGCGGCGGGAGCAGATCACGAGATTGGGCCGGGTGCATCGCGGCGACTCGGTCCCATGTTCCAGCCGCGGCAGGGCCGGGAACATGGGACCTGATTGCGTGTGTCGCGTCGCCACACGGCCTATTAACCCAGCGAAAGTGCGAGGGACCTTCGAGCCGGAAATGCCGTTTCGTGCGTCGGCGGCCGGGTTATAGGGGCACGGGTCGTCGTGATCTCGCGCCGTGCGCGAGGTCGGCGAGTTCGCGGTCGAAGCGATCGGGCGCCTCCCAGAATGGCATGTGGCCGACACCGTGGTACCACGACGCGGTCGCGGCCGGGCAGACGGTGAGCGCGTGTTCGGCCATTGACGGCAGCACGATCGTGTCGCCTTGCCCGTGTGTCACGAGTACGGGAACCGAGGTGCTCGCGAGGGCGTCGCTGCCGTCGAGCTCGCGTGAGAGCAGCGCACCGCGGACGGAGGGTGGCACGACCATGTTCCAGGCCAGGGCGGCGGCCAGCTCATCGTCGTTGAGCGGCGTGGAGGTGCAGGCGCGTAGGAAGCGCCGGGTCGCGGTGATGTTCGCGAACAGGTCGGGAGCACACATTCCTGGTGCGTTCTGGAGCATTCCCGGACCGATGTGGTCGAATGCCGGAGGCCTGCAGATCATTGCCGCACCGGCCAGGTTGATGCCGCCGATCCGGGCGTCTCCGTAGGCGCGGAGGTAGTCCGCGACGATGTAGCCGCCGTAGGACCAGGCGACGAGGGTGGGCTGCTCGAGACCTGTCTGGTCGATAACCGCAGCCACGTCATCGGCCCACAGTTGCCCGTCGGCATAGTGCTCCGGGCTGGGGGGCTTTTCCGACAAGCCGTGTCCGCGAAGGTCGAACGTGACGATGCGGAACGTGCCGGCGAGATCGCCGCGTACCTGGTTCAGCCAGCACAGATCGCTCTGCGACCAGCCGTGGATGAACAGCAGGGCGGGTCCCCGCGAGTTGCCCCACTCTCGCGCGTGGAGCTTGAGCCCGCCGCCGCCGAGGATCTCGTGCGTTGCAGCCGGAATCGGGGGCGACATCGGGTCCAGTGCCGGATCGCGGTCCATTTCGTATCTCCCTGTGCTGGTGTTGTGCATGAC
>DATMKQ010000025.1:0-13513 GCA_035571275.1 Trebonia sp. | reverse complement strand
GCGGGGCACGGCGCGGAACCAAGCGGTGCCTAGCGCGCGGCCGAGCCGCTCGATCTCTTCGCGCCGGGGGGTGAGCGCGGGCATGCCGATGTGGACGTAGGCCATCTGCTCGGTCATGCATCCGAGCGCCTCGGCGAGCATCGGCTTGTCTTCTCCGGTCTTCAGGATGCCGCGCTGCTCGAGCCGGTCGAGCCATCGCACAGTGCGGTCGATGTAGTCTTGCCGGACGCGCAGCCAGAGCGCGCGGAAGCCGTCGTTCGTGCCGACGGCTGCCGCCTCGCGAAGCAGGCGCAGCATGCTGCGGTGCCGCGCGTAGGCGTTGAGGTATGCTGTGCTCGACTCGATGAGATTTTCGAGCTCGCCCTGGCGGCGGTCCTGCCTGCCCGAGGCGTGGGCTAGGTCGTCGAGGGCGGGCGCGAGCGCAGCGAGGAACACGTTGTCGAGGGACGCGAAGTGCCGGTAGAAGTTGCCCTGCGAGGTGCCGGCCCGGTGGGTGATGTCGGAGATGCGCGTGCGCGTGTAGCCATATTCGGTGAAGCAGTCGACCGCGGCCTGCACGATCCGCTCCCGCATCAGCTCCCCGCGCTTGTTGGAGCGTTTGAGCGCGCCGGTGTTCTCGCCGACCAGGCCAGCCTCGACCAGGATCCGCTCGGTATATGCCAGAGCGGGGGCGGCATCCGCGGGCTTCATGGCCGCACCTGCGCCGTCGGTGCCAGGTGGGCAAGGGCCGCGAGCGGATGACCCGGCTCCACGGGCCACTGCACGTATGTCGAGAATTCCTTCAGATGCGGGTCGGGCGAGGAGGCCGTCACGCCGACGGCGCCTTCGTAGATGATGCCCGACATGCCGTCGACGGTGACGATTTTGCCCACTAGCGCGCCGATGGTCCCCTCGCCGCACCCGACCACGCACGGCAGCCCGATCTCACGGCACACGAGTGCCGCGTGCGAGGTCGGCCCACCTGTCTCGGTGATGACGGCTACGGACTGGAACATGGTCGGGACGTCCTCGGGGGCAGTCATGCCGCGTACGAGCACTACGTCCTCGCCGTCGGCGGCGCGCGACTCGGCCTCGTCAGTGTCAGTCACGGCGACGCCGGTTGCCACTCCGGTGCCGATGCCGGCGCCGCGAGCGATCACGGGCGCGGAGGCGTTCACCGCTCCCGACTCCGCGAGGCGAGCGATGTGCTCGTCCGATAGCCGGGCCACCGCGACGTCGCGGTCGATTCGACCTTCGCGGACGAGATCCACCGCGATGCGCACAGCCGCGAGCGGCGAGCGCTTGCCGATGCGGCTCTGCAGAATGTAGAGGCGGCCGCTCTCGACGGTGAACTCGATGTCGGCCATGTCGTGCAGCTCGTCCTCGACGAGGTGCGCCACGCGCAGCAGTTCGGTGTGAAGTTGAGGGCACGTTTCGGCGAGCGTGTCGAGGCTGAGCGGGGTCCGCGCGCCCGACACCACCTCCTCGCCCTGGGCGCGCGGCAGCCAGTCTCCGGTGACGACCGGCTCTCCCGTCGAAGCATTCCGGCTGAAGAGCACGCCCGTGCCCGAGTTGTCGTCACGGTTGCCGAAGACCATCGCCTGCACGGCCACGGCCGTGCCAGTGAGGCCTTCGAGCCGGTGACGCTCACGGTAGGCGATGGCCCGGGGGCTGTCCCACGAGCGGAATACGGCGCCGATCGCCGCACGCAACTGCTCGTATGGGTCGGTCGGCGGCTCGGCACCCGGGGCGCCGACGACGATTTTCGCGTAGCTCTCCCGGAACCGGTTCCACGTGTCCTCCGCCCAAGGCCCGTCACCCGATTCAGCGGTGAGTGCGGCCACGAGTTCCTCGTTGAGGCCGAGGTTCAGTACCGTGTCCATCATGCCGGGCATGCTCTCGGCGGCGCCCGAGCGCACCGACACGAGCAGCGGCGACGGGCCCTGACCAAAGCGTCGCCTGGTGGCCTCTTCGAGATGCGTAAGCGCGGCGAGCACCTCGTGCCACACCTCGTCGCCTAGTGCCCCGCCTTCGTCGTGGAATGCGCTGCACTCCGCGGTCGCCAGCACGAACGCGGGCGGGACCGGGAGCTTGAGCCGCCGCATGTCGTTGATGCTGAACGCCTTGCCGCCAACCTCGGCGCGGGTGAGCGGCCGGGAGCCGTCGAGAACGAGAACACGCGAAGTCATCGCGCTGCTCCTTCCGGGCGAGCGAGAGCCGCGGCGGCACGCAGGGCGCTGAGTCCGCCGTCGACGAGGATTTCTATTCCGTTGACCCACGACGCCTCCGTCGACAGTGCGAAGGCCACTGCCGCGGCGACCTCGTCGGCGCTGCCGTGGCGTCCCACGGCGGCGCTGGAGCGGTCGATGGCATCCTTGCCCATCGTCTCAACGAAATCTACGAGGATCGGGGTCTCAACGGGCCCTGGGCTGACCGTGACGACACGCACCCCGCGGCCTAGGAGCTCGGCAGTGAGCAACGTCGAGTACTCCACGAGCGCCCGCTTGGAGGTGTCGTATGCCGCCCTGCCGTTGAGCGGGCAGTCGACGAGCCAGGCAGCGACGTCGGCCGCGTCGTGCGCGGCGCGGAGAGCGGCGACGTCCTCGGACGGCACGGTGTTGCGGGCCGCGGCGAGAGAGGCGACGTTGACGACGGCACCACCGGGGGGAACGCGGTCGATGACCGCATCGACCACGCGCCGCGGGCCGAGGACATTGACTTCAAGCACCCGCTGCGCAGGGAACGTGCCGGGAACGCCCGCCACGTTCGCGATGCCGTCGACCCGGTCGGGCAGCGACGCCGCGGCCACCGTGATTGCGCCCAGGTCGGTGAGGTCGACGACGTCGTATCGCACCCGTTCGTTTACCCCAGGGCGGATGTCCCACCCGATCACGTTGTCGCCACGGGAGACGAGTCGTTCCACGAGAGCGGCGCCGATGCCGGATGCCGCTCCCGTGACCAGGATCGTGCTCGTCATGCCATCACCGCCGTCACGTCCGTGAACTCCTTGATGCCGAGCGCCCCGAGTTCCCGCCCGTACCCCGACTCGCCCACTCCGCCGAAGGGGACGCCCGGCCGTTCGCGCGTGCGTACGCCGTTGATCTTCACCTGCCCGACGTGCAGTCGTCCAGCCACCGCGACCGCCTCGTCGGCGGGGCCCCATACCTCGGCCGACACGCCGAACCGGGTGTCGCCGCCGATGCGGACGGCGTCATCGATGTCGCGGTACGGCTGGGTGACCAGCACGGGCCCGAAGATCTCCTCCTGGACGGCCTCGGCACGCGCGTCAAGGTCGGCGATGACAGTCGGCGCGACGAAGAAGGCTGGCCCGTATGCCTCGTCGCGCGCGGCGCGGCCGGAGAGGAACCGGCCCCCGGCCGCCTGCGCGCGCTCGATGAAGCCGACGACGCGCGCGCCGTGCAGCACGCTGGAGAGAGGACCCATGCGCGTGGCCTCATCGAACGGGTCACCCATCGTGAAGTCGCAGACGTGCCCTCGGATGAGCTCCTCGACCTCCCCGAGCCGCGCGGCGGGCACGACGAGCCGCGTCGTGGCGTTGCACGCCTGACCGCTGTTGACGAGCCCGCTCGCCAGCGCGGAGGGGAATCACCTTCTCAAGGTCGGCGGCTGGGAGCACGATCGCGGGTGACTTGCCGCCGAGCTCGAGCGTCTTGAGCGTGTAGGCATTGGTGACGGGGATGCGCCGCCCCGGCGTCGTCAACGGTTCGCCGTCGATGAGCGATATCGCCTCGTCCCGCACTGCGACGTCAGCCATGTGCCGCCCCGATCGTCGCCGGCAGCCGCTTGATGCCGCGGAAGAAGTTGCTGCGCAACCGCGCGGGCTCACCGCCGAGGTCGATCCACAGGTCACGGGTCACCATCCGCTCGAAAAAGAGCTGTGCTTCGAGCCGCGCGAGGTTCGCGCCGATGCACGCGTGCGTGCCCCAACCGAACCCGAAGTGATCGTTGGGGGATCGGTCGCCGATGAACTCATCAGGGCGCTCGAAGGCGCGCTCGTCGCGATTGGCCGACGCGAACCACATGACGACCTTGTCGCCCGCCGCGATCGTTTTGCCGTGCATCTCGAGGTCGCGGGTTGCGGTTCGCCGCATCGAGATGACTGGCGTGACCCAGCGCACCATCTCTTCCACGACGAGGCGGATCCTATCGGGGTGCTCGCGCATGAAGTCCCACCACCGCGGGTTCCGGGCGAGTACCGAGACGCCGCCCGAGAGCAGGTTCCGCGTGGTCTCGTTTCCGGCGACCAGGAGGATGAGGTAGTAGGCGTCAAGATAGCCGCGGGAGAGCGGAACGCCATCAAGCTCGGCGGCCGCGAGCGCACTCACGAGGTCGTCTACGGGGCATTCGCGACGCTGTTGCTCGAGCGTGCGGAAATACGCGAACACCTCGTCGCGCGCCTTGACCGCGGTCTCCGGCCCCTCCGAGTAGTCGGGGTCCTCCGAGGCCATCTGGTTGGTCCAGCGCAGCAGGTGCGGGCAGTCCTCCAGCGGTGCCCCGAGGAGGCGGCCGATCATCACGAGCGGCAGCTGCGATGAGATCTGCGATACGAAGTCGATCTCGCCCGCGCCCTCCGCGTTGTCGAGAAGCTCGTCGATGACGGCGGTGATGTCGCCTTCGAGGTTTCGCACGCGCGCCGGACGGATATGGCTCGCCGCGATCTTCCGCAGCGGCCCGTGCTCGGGCGGGTCGACGTGGTGGATGCTGCGCGCGCCCTCTCCCTCCGCGCGTCGACTCTGGATCTGCGTCCCCTCGACGACCGTGAACAGCCTCGGATCGCTCGCGACGGTCTTCACGTCGTCGTGGCGGGTCACCGACCAGAAGCCGGTGCCGCCCGGCTCGTCGTTCCAGTGCAATGGGTCGTGCTCGCGCAGGTGCGCGAAGAGCGCGCCATCTCGGCCCGCCTCGAACGGGTCAAGATCCATGAGGTCCACTGTCACCTGCTCCGCCACGATGCCTCCATACGATTTGCGACTCGCTTATCACTAAATCACAGTCGCACTCACGACGGAAGGGGTGGACATCACAAGGAAAGAACGAGCAAGCAGTACTTGATGCGCCGCCTAGCGGTGGGTTATCGTGAAACCAAATAGTGACGTATGCTTCACAAACGCGATGAGCGGCCATGTTCGAGCGTCACCAACCGACGATGGAGTCAGATGTATCCGCTGACGATCGCTCGCGAACGACCCGGCCGCCTGGCCTACATCATGGCGGAGTCGGGCGCGACGCTGACGTATGCAGAGCTGGATGACGCATCCAACCGCCTCGCGCGGCGCCTGCGGCACGCGGGCGTGCAGATCGGCGACACCCTTCTCATCGCGATGGAGAACCGCATCGAATGGCCCGTTGCGGTCGCTGCGGGTATGCGCGCAGGGCTCTACGTGACCCCCGTCAACTCACACCTTCGCGCCGGGGAGCTCGCGGCTCTCGTCGCGGAGGCAAAGCCCGCAGCGGTCCTCACGAGTCCCGTCCTCGGCTCCATTGTCGCGGAGGCGCTCGGCGACGCGACGGCGCTGCGGCTGTGCGTGGGCGAGTCCGCCGACGGCTTCCTCTCGTTCCACGACGAGCTCGCCTCGGTGCCCGCCGAGCCGATCGCCGACGAGTCGTTCGGCGCCCGCGTGCTCTACAGCGGCGGCACGACCGGGCGCCCGAGGGCGTTTCGCCAGAAGCTCCTCGGCGTGCATCCGGCCGACGCCCCAGCGCGGCACGGCGCCCTGATGCAGAAGCTCGGGCTCGACCGCGACACCGTGCTGCTTTCGCCGGCCCCGAACTACCATGCCGCGCCCTTCACCTTCCAGCTGGCGACCCTCACTGCGGGCGGAACCGTGGTATGCCTCGAGAAGTTCGGCGCGGTGGCAGCGATGGCGGCTATCGCACGCCACGGCGTGACTCTCTCGCAGTGGGTACCAACCATGCTCCTCCGCCTGCTGGACTTGCACGCCGCCGGCGACGTCCCGCTCTCTCCCACCCACCGCGCTGCGGTTACCTCCGGAGGGCCCTGCGTCCCCGAGATCAAGGCGGCGATCGATGAATGGTGGGGGCCGATCCTGCACGAGTACTATGGCGCGTCCGAAGGCTACGGCCACACCTACATCTCGCCGCTCGAAGCGCGCGAGCGGGTGGGCTCGGTCGGTCGGCCCCTCGGCGAGACGCGCCTGCACATCACTGACGACGACGGGGCCGAGCTGGCTCCCGGCGAGGTCGGCAGCGTGTGGTTCGAGGCGCTCGGCTCGCAGCACTACGTGAACCAGGGCGACGAGGCCCTGATGAGCCCGCATCAGGGCTGGAGGAGCATGAGCGATCTCGGCACGCTCGATGACGACGGCTACCTCTACCTCAAAGGCCGCAAGGGCTACACCATTGTCTCGGGCGGCGTGAACATCTACCCCGACGAGATCGAGGCGACGTTGCAGTCGCACCCCTGGGTGCGTGACGTCGCGGTACTCGGTGAGCCGAACGCGGAGTTCGGCGAGCAGGTGCTCGCCGTGGTGGAACTCGCCGACGATGCGGGCGAGGATGTCGAAGCCATGCTAATCGCGCACTGCCGCGAACGCCTCGCGACCTTCAAGGCCCCCAAGCGGGTAGTCGTCGTCGACGGCCTGCCCCGCCTCCCCACAGGCAAACTCAACAAGAAAGCCCTCCGGGACGCACTGGCTCCCGCGTAACCGATACTGGCAAGGACGCTCCCGACAAGAGGAGACACGGATGTCTGCAACGACTCTTCCCGCGACCGTCACGTTCGACGAACTGCACGCCCTCCGCATCAAGGGTCGCGCCAGCGACGTGGCTCTGGGTCACATGCTCGGAGTCAGCCCCTACGATGCGGCGATACGGCGCGCAGCCCTCGTGTCCGAAGGGCTGGCTCAGTACCGCGAAGGGCGTATGCCGGGATCATCGCTGACGCCCGATGGTCGCGAACTGCACTCGGCGTTGCTCACCGAGCGCCTGACCGATGCCGTTAAGCGCTCGGCCGTCGAGCAGGGCCTCGCCAACTTCCTGCCGATCAACGGAGCGCTCAAGCGGGTCTGCTCGTCGTGGCAGACCCGCGAAGACGACTCACCGAACCGGCACGACGACGCCGCCTACGACGCGAGCGTCATTGAGCAACTGACGGCTGTGAACGCGGATGCCACTGCCCTCCTGCGCTCGGCCGCACGGATCGAACCGCGGTTCGGCCGTTACGCCGGCCGGCTCGACTCCGCTCTCGCGCGCATCAAGGCGGGTGACGCCGCCGCATTCGTGCGCCCGATGACCGAGAGCTACCACGACATCTGGATGGAGCTGCACGAGGACCTCATCCTGCTTGCGGGCAAGGTTCGCGGCGAGGCCGACGAGGGCTGACGCCCGCAGCGCCGAGACGTCGTCGAGGGGATGCCGGCCTCGCTACCCCTCGACATTCCTATCGCTCAGCCCAGCGGTACGGCCGCCCCGAGCGCGATCAGTTCGCTTACGCAGGCACGCGGCCGAGCCCAGTTGCAGGAGCGCAGGATCTGCAGCTTCTCTGCCTCGAGTGACCCCTCCGCGTGCGTGGCGAGCACGGATTGGTAGCCGCCCTGCGCGCCGGTGCACAGGTCGCCGACGAGGTTGATGATGCGCAGGCGCTCCTCGGCCGGGACCGCCGAGGCGAAGTACTTCTCGAGCACAGCACGTACCTCGGGGTTGGCCCAGTCAGCACCGCCGGGCCCGGTTGCGACGAGACCTCCGGCGAGGTCGATCACTGTGCGCGCGGCTTGGTGGAAGCCGTGGGCGAAGTGGTACTTCGCCAGGCACGCCCGCGGGCTTGACCAGGACGTTCGTGTTCGTCATCGAAGAACACCCTCCCGGCAGTCGGTGAGCGGGGATGCCTCGGCTACCGCCACCGCCAGCCGCGAACTAAGGGGGTCGGCCTCCGGACCCGAATCGACGTCCATGGGCTTGAGGACGCTGACGGCGATGAAGCCCTCGCGAACGGCCTTGAGATCGGATCCCTCGGTGTTGCGATCCGAGGGTCCCCCCCGCGTGAGCACGAGGCGGTCGCTGTCACGACGAATCTCGAGGCTGAACATGCCGCCGGACGAGAAGTGCGTGGACCGCGCGCCCCGCACGTCATCGAGATCGATGTCGGGTACGTTCACGTTCGCGCAGATGCGGGGCATCCCCGCCCCATCGAACCAGCGGAGCGTACGCACCGCGGCGGCGGCGGCCGTGTCGAACCGGTGGTGGGGCGGGAAGCCGCAGCTTACCGCGAACGAGGGGATGCCGAGCGTCGTCGCCGCCAGGGCTGCGCCCACCGTTCCCGAGAAGATGACGGACTTGCCGACGTTGTGTCCCGGATTGATGCCGCTGACCACGATATCGGGACGAGGGCCGAACACTCCGCAGAGAGCCGTCAGCACCGCCAGCGCCGGCGGCGCGTCGAGGGCGATTCCGGTCACCCCGGGACTCGTGCCAAGGGGGATCTCCTGCAGGGTGACATTCGCTCCGTGCTCGATCGTGCCTATCGAGGTGCCGCTTCCGCTGCGGTCACCCAGCGGCCCGATCACCTGAACCTCATGCCCTTCGTCGAGCAGCGCCTGGGCAAGCACGACATTGCCGGGAGCACCGACGCCATCGTCATTGGTCAGGAGGACGCGCATCCCGCACCTCCACTGTCTCGTACTCCGCTGTCACTCGTAAATAGTGACTCACGGTTCACACTTATGTCCAGTCAAGCTCTCCCAGTTGGACCCAAAGGACGAGGAACAGCTGGGTAATTAGACCTTGACACGGCTGAGGTCACGAGACATGATCATCGAAAATGCGAATCAAGCGTCGCTTTCGCTTAGACTGCGGTCTGCCTGCCGCCCGACGCCGTCTTCACTCATTCAGCGATGAAGGAGCACCGTGTCCAACTGGCCGATCAACGACAAAACATCGAAAGTGTTCCCGCTCTACTCGCGGGCGAACGTGGGCGAGATCTTCCCTGACCCGATCAGCCCCCTGAACGCCACCGCCGGTTTCCAGCGCTACCTGGAGCCGGGTTGGCAGGCCGCATTCGTTGCCTGCGGCGTGTGGGATGAGGATCTTTACGACACTGCGGTGGAGAAGAACATCATTCCCGCCTTCGGCAGCTACCTCTACATCAACATGTCGCTGATGCGCCTGTTCGGCGTGCGGGTACCCGGGATGGGAGCCGACGCAGTCGACCTCCAGTACTTCGGCGACATGCCCGGCATCCCGAGCTACGAGAGCGAGAAGCGCGACTTCGACGATAGCCCGGCGCACTCGGAGAAGGCCGGCGCCTGGCTCACGCGCGATGTCCTCGGCGCGACCGATCTCGCCGCCTACGACGCCGACAAGGCCGAGGTCGACCAGATCCGCGCGAAGCGGCCCGACCTCACCACGCTCAGCGACACCGAACTGCGCGCGCGGCTGGTCTCGTTCGGGGATCTGCTCACACGGCTGTTCCAGCACCACATCGAGGCGAGCCTGAAGGCGGGCGTCGGCCTGGGCGCGATGGGGCAGTTCACCGCCGCGATCGGCCGGCCGGAGCTTGCGCTCACCCTCGTCAGCGGCATCGGCGACGTCGATTCGACGGAACCGTCGATCGGGATGTACACGCTCAGCCGCGCCGCGCGGCAGCCCGCCGTGGCCGCGCTGTTCGACCGGGGCCCGACCGGGCTCTACGAACTGCTCAAGACGAGCGACGCCCCCCCGGTGGTCGCGTTCGTGACCGACTTCGACAGGTTCCTCGCCGACTGGGACTTCCGCGGCCCGTCGGAGTGGGAGATTCACGCCGACACGTGGGGCGTGCGCCCCGACCTCGCGCTCGGCACAATCGATCGCATCCGCCACGCAGGCGATGAAGCCGACCCGCGCAAGGGCAGCGAGCGAGGAGCCGCCGAGCGTGACGCCACGGTCGCCGAGATCCGGGCCGCGCTCGCAGGCAATGCGGAGGCCGCGGGCCAATTCGAAGCCATCCTCAGCTCATCGGCGCTATGGCTGCGCGGACGCGAGCGCGGGCGCACGACGGCGGCCAAGCTCATGCACGAGCTGCGGCTGGTCGGTCTCGAGCTCGGCCGCCGCGCGGTCGAGCTCGGCGCGCTCTCCGACCCGCACGACGTCTTCATGCTCTTCGAAGATGAACTCGACGCGTTCCTAGCCGACCCCGCGTCGTTCCCTGCCACCCTCGCCGAGCGCAAGCGCGTCTACCTCGAACAGTTCGGCCTCGTGCCGCCGTTCGTCGTGGCGGGCGACGTGCCGCCTGCCACCGAGTGGGTCCGCCGCGCCTCTGTTACGGCGACGGAGTTGCCCGTCGGAGAGGTCGCCGCCGGCGTCGCAGGAAGCCCTGGAAGCGCGCGCGGACGCGCGCGCGTCGTCCTGAGCCCTGACGATGTCGATGAGCTCGAGCCCGATGAGATTCTCGTCGCACCCATCACCGACCCGTCATGGACCCCGCTGTTCGTAGGTGCATCGGCCGTCGTGGTCGACGTGGGCGCACCGTTCTCGCACGCCGCGATCGTGAGCCGCGAGCTCGGCATCCCGTGCGTGGTGTCGCTCAGCAACGCGACCAAGCGCATCCGCACCGGCGACCTCATCGAGGTCGACGGAACGGCGGGAACCGTGACCGTGCACAAGCGCGAAGCAGCCGCCGTCGCCTGACGATCATCGACAGAACAAGACAGAACAAGAGGGTCGCGCATGCCAGGTCCTTGGACACCCGGTAAGCCCTTCAGGCCGGACGTGAAACTGAGCCGCCGCCAGCTCCTTGTGGCCCAGTATCGGCCGATGATGGCTCCCCACCTGGCTCCCCGGCGAGCGTTGCGAGCGCGCACGTGCGGCGACATACGTACTCGGCCACTCTTGAGGCGCAGCGCCGGACTATCGCCAGCGGGATCTCGGACGGGCAGCGCAACGGCACACCGGAGATGCGGTACTCGCTGATCGGCCGGGAGACCACCAACGACGGCGTTTGCCTGCACCTGGAGGGCATCGACCTGCGCGGCGTGATCGCCGTGGTCGCCTGCGACAAGCCGCCGGTCGGAATGCTGGCCGCGATCCTGGAGCGCAACGTGCCGGCGGTGATCACGTCCGACGGGTCGATCCGGCCCGGCACCGACTCCCGCACCGGGGAGCCGATCGACATCATCTCCTGCTTTTAGGCGGCGGCGGAGCCGCCGGCCGAACGCCGCCGCATGGCGCTCGAGGGCTCGCCCGGCCACTGCAGCTGCGGCGGGATGTTCACGTACAACACGATGCAGTCGTTCATCGCGGCCTGCGGCATGGAGCCGCTGCACATGGTGAGCCCCGCCTCTGAGGACCGCCGCCGTCTGGAAGAGTTCCCCACGCAGCTACTGGATGCTCTGCAGGTGCTGGCCGAGCGGGACATCCGGCCCCGCGACATCGTCACCCCGGCGTCGCTGCGGAACGCCATGCTGGCGGCGATCGCCATGGGCGGTTCCACCAACGTCGTGCTGCACGCGCCCGAGCTGGCCCGCGCCGCCGGCCTGGACTTCTGGCGCGAGGTGATCACCCAGGAGGAGTTCAACCGGGTCTCGCGCGCGCTGCCGGTGCTGGTGAACGCGCGTCCCTTCGGCCGTTCCTCGATGGTCGACATCGACGCCTGGGGCGGCCTGCCGACGATCGTCGGTGAGCTGCTCGGCGCCGGGCTGCTCGACGGCGATTGCATCACCTGTACTGGGGAGACGCTCGCCGGGCAGGTTGCCCGGCTGGACCCGCCCGCACCGGACGGCGCGGTGATCCACCCGCTGTCGGCGCCGTTCAAGCGGACCGGCGGCCTGCGGCTGCTCCGCGGCAACCTGGCCCCCGACGGCGGCGCGGTGATCAAGCTCGCCGGCGTCGAAGGCGGCATGACCGATGGCCGGTTCACCGGGCGCGCCTGCGGATGCGGCAGCGAGGCGGCGCTGATCGGGGCGCTCGCGTCCGCCCCGGAGCGGTTCGAGGACCGCGACATGGTGGTGATCCGCTACGAGGGCCCGCGCGGCGCGCCGGGCATGCCGGAACTGCTCGACCCGACTTCGCGGATCACCGCGCTGTGCCGCCGCCGCGGCATCACCATCGCGCTGATGACCGACGCCCGCTTCTCCGGCGGGTCGGTGGGGCTGGTCATCGGCCACGTCTCACCCGAGGCAGCGATGGGCGGCCCGATCGCGCTCATCCAGGACGGCGACACGATCATCGTGGACGTCAACCACGACACCCTCGACTGCGCAGAACTGCACAATACTGCGACACTGGCGGCGCGGCGGGCACGGTGGCAGGCCGAAGCCGAGCGCAACGGCGGCACCCACCCGCTGGTGCGGCCAGCCGGCACCCGGCTGCTGCGGCGCATGCGCGCATGCGCCCTGCCCCCGCTCCAGCGCGCCGGACTGTCAGAGGCCGGCGTCCGCACCGGCCTGAAGTGGGGCCGACCACACGTGCTCCACGGGCTGATCGCCAACATGGCAGCAGCCCCGCCTGATGGTCGCGATGGACCGTGACTTCCTCGATGCGAACGAGATTCCTAATGTCGGTCGAAATGTCTGGTTGTGTCTGGATACCTGGTAAGACTGATGAATCGAACGCTCCAATAGGTTCTATGTGGCCTGATGTCGGCCGACGATGGCTCCCCCACCTGGCTCCCACGAGTGAACGGGCATCCGTAGTCGACCTGCCGAATGAGTTAGCCAACCGTGAGCGGGGTTGCGCCGCCAACTTCCATTACGCTGAGTAATGAAGGACGTCGGAGAGGACGCGCAGTGCCGTTCAGCGCTCATCCTCTGGCCTTCATGATGCCCTCGCGAGGTGTTCGAGATCGGACATTATGGGAGGGTGCTGCGCTACGTACTGGTGCGCGACGCCCTTCGGAACCTCAGTCTTGAGCCCTCGGCAGGATGTCGTGCGGTGAATCATCTGGGCCTGACGGGATCGGATCGGCTGCGAGGATGACGGCCGTGCGCCGCTACGAGGCGAGTATGTACGACAGCAGCCGCTGGGACGGCTTCGAGCTCCGCCCCGGCGACATCATCATCAGCACCCCGCCCAAGTGCGGGACGACGTGGACGCAGATGATCTGCGCCCTGCTCATACTGCAGGAACCGGAGCTCCCGCTCCCGCTGGACACGCTCTCGCCGTGGATCGACATGGTGACTCGCGCCCGCACAGAGGTGTTCGCGGACCTGGAAGCCCAGACGCACCGCCGGTTCATCAAGACCCACACGCCGCTCGACGGGATACCCAGCGATCCGGCGGTCACGTACATCTGCGTCGGGCGGGACCCGCGCGACGTGGCGCTGTCGATGGACCGCCATATCGGCAACACCGACATCGGCGCGTTCCTCAGCCAACGCGAACGGGCGGCCGCGATCGACGGTATCGAGCTCGGGCCATTGCGGCCACCGCGGCCGCGCCCCGGCGGCGAGCGGGACCGCTTCTGGCAGTGGGCCGACGACGAGACGCCGTCGACGCAGGTCGGGTCGTCGCTGCGGCGCACTGTCGAGCATCTGCAGACATTCCGGGACGCCGCCGGCGATCTCGACGTCGTGTATCTCCACTA
>DATMKQ010000024.1:0-8875 GCA_035571275.1 Trebonia sp. | reverse complement strand
GCCACGAGCGCGGCCGCGACCAGCCGGCTGTCCTTGCCGCCGGTCAGGCTGAGCTGCACGGGCTGGCCGGCTTCGCGCAGCGGCGCGAGCGCCTCGACCAGTGCCGCCGCGACGGCGGGAGCCCCCGTGCGGGAGTGGCGGCCCGGCACGTTGTGCGGGCTGGGGGTGCTGGTGAGGCTTCCGGCGACCAGATGCAGAACGGTCGATGGCGACAGCGCGGACACGCCGCCGAAGGGCGTCGCCGAGCCGAGCGGGTAGCCGGGGTTGAGCAGCGCGCAGATATGCAGCGGATCGTGGTGGCCGAGGCGACCCGCCGTCCAGGCCGCCCAGGTCGCCCGGTCGGACAAGATCACGGCGCCGGGCATCTCGGCGACGTACACCGGGTCGACCCGGGTGACCGACGTCCGGGCGTACACCGGCGCCCGTCCGCTGCCCGGCGTGGGGTGCCCCGCCCAGATCGTCCCGGCATGGGAGGTCGCCGGGGCCGCGGACGGCGTGCCCTCGCTAAGGACCGCCTCGTCGCCGGGGTCGCCGCCCCAGCGGAGCATGGCCGCGCGCCCGTCGGGGGCGCGCCAGACGACCGTTGGCGGCCCGGGGACCGGCATCACCGCGGGGTCGGCGATTCGCGCCCGGTCGGTCAGCTCCGCGCATCGCGCCGGGGTGTCCGCGCTGACCGCGAGCGTGAAGTACATGCCTGTCAGCCGGAGCCGTCAGCCGGAGCTCTGCAGCTCGTAGACCGGCCCGGCGGCATCGGGTGCCAAGTCGGCGGTGAGCAGCCGGTACCAGGTCCGGCAGACCGCGCCGAGCTCGAACCTGAGCGCCTGCTGGTGCGCGGCCTCGCCCGCGGCCCGCCAGTCGGCAGGCGAGGCGAGCGACGCGATGAGCGTCGCCATCTCCGCCGGCGTTTCCCTGATCCAGCGTTTGTCGTAGATCGTCTCGGCACCCGACCAATGCCTGACCACCGGCACCGCGCGGGACGCCATGGCCTCGGCCGGGGCGACATGGAACGATTCGTCGTCGCTCGTGGACAGCACGAAACCGACGCGGCGCAGCCACGCGGCCACGTCGGGGCCGGCGTCGTCGAATACCACGGCGTCGCGCAGCAGCGGCGACCGTTGGATCCGGCGCAAGACGGCGGCGTAGTGGTCGCGTTCGGCGGGGATCTGCCAGACCCACCAGTGCTCCCACGGCATGCGGGACTTCACGGACAGCACGTACCTGTCGTCGTCCCTGCGCAGCTCCTCGAGCACATCCAGGCCGAGGTCGAGGCGCTTGCGAGACGAATCGATGCTGATCATCCCGAGGTGGTGCCAGGCGCCGTCCAGCTTGACGCGGTCGAGCTGGGACACGTCGATGGGGTTGGGCACGGTCACCACCTTGACGGCCGGCCAGCCGGTGTGCTCGCGGGTCAGCCGGGCATAGTGGTCGCTGACGCAGATCACCTGGTCGACGTTGCCAATCTTCACCTGGCCCGGGTAGTGCGAGTACAGCTCGAACCGGTGCAGGTGGACGAGCAGCCGGGAGCCGCGGCGCTTGTGGCGGCTGTACCAGACGGCGTTCGGGCCGCACCACTCGCAGATCACCACGTCGGCCCATTCGGCGAGCTCCTTGGAGACCGCCGGGTCGTGCTCGCCGAGCGACGCCCACTGGTCGACCCTGACCTCCAGGTCCGGCTGCAGCCTGAAGTACTCGATCAGCGGCGTGAAGAACTTCAGGTCGTGCCCGGCGATCACCACGCGCAGCGGCGTGCGGGCGCCGTCGGCGCTAGCCGCCGGCGCGACCGCCCGGGTCAGGTAACTCCGCAGCCGCGCCGCCGCCCGCTCCAGGGTGAACCGCGCCGCCGCGGCTCGAGTCCGGTCGGCGGCGAGCGCGAACACCGCGGGATCGGTGGCCGCCGCGGCCACGTCGGCGACGTCGTCCAGGCTGGCGGCGAACAGTGGGTAGTCGGCGCCAAGCAGCGCCTCGTGCATCGGCGTGCGGTTCAAGATCACCGGCAGCCCGAGCTGGCCGAACTCCAGGACCTTCGTGGACAGCTCGAGCGAGGCGTCAAGATCGGGGTGGCGCCAGGACAGGCCGATGTCGCTCGCCGCGGCCAGGCGCATCGCCTCGGCGCGCGGCTGGCCGCCGTGCCAGATCACCCCGGGCACCGCGGGCGTGCCGACCTCGCCGAGCGCGGCGCGCATCCGGCGCCGGTAGCTGGCGTCCCGCGGGTCGTCGTGGATCTTGTCGCCGACCATGTGCACCTCGGCGGACACCCCGCGCTCCGCCAGCAAAGACGGCAGCCGGGTCATCTCCAGCGTGTTCCACCGCGGCGCGAACTTCCCGGTGTACACGAGCCTCACCGATTGTTCCGGGGGGCTTTGGGGGGGTCGTCCCCCCGGGTGTGTGAGTGATTGTTCCGGGGGGGTTTGGGGGGGTCGTCCCCCCGGGTGTTTGAGCGGCGCGCCGGCAGTCGCGACGGTCCGTTCAGGATCCCTCTTGAGGTTTTCCGCCGGAAGAACCGGCGGGAACAGCACCGACTTGCCGCAGGCGGCGGCCACGCTGCCCTCGAGGAAGCAGCGCAGTTCCTCGGTCTGGCAGAGCAGGTACCTGGAGGCCTTGGCGATCACCGTGAGGTCGTCGGCCGCCTTCGGTGTCAGGGCGGGGACCGCCTGCGGGACGTCGGTGAGGTAGGCCCACAGCCGGCCGTCGAACGCGCCGGCCTTCGCGGCCGCCGAGACCAGCGCCCGGCCGCGCAGGACCACGAGGTCGTAGCCGCGCTCCGCGTCGACGGCGGACAGCACACCAACCGCTTGCGAGACGGTCAGGTTGGCGTCAGTCACGCCGGGCAGCAGCCCTTCGGCGTGCGGGCTGCGGATCGTCACCGCGTCGAGGTCCCGCAGCGGGGCGACCAGCCGGTCCGTGCGGACCGGCGCTTTCAGCACGACCGTCACCGCGCACCCGGCGGCGACCAGCGCCTGCGTCACCGACTGCAGCCAGATCGCCGAGCCGTCGAGGAGGTTCATGTCCACGTCGCCGTAGACCAGCGCGCTCGGTCGGTTTGGGGGGGTCGTCCCCCCGGAGAGCTCGGGTCGGGGTCCACCCACGGGGATTCGCTCCTTGTCCTGCATCTATCGGGCCCCAGTCACTGGGCGGCCGCGCGGGTGATGGTGAACAGCCGCAAGCCGTGCCCGCCCCAGTCGCCGACGGCCGGACCGCCGGGCAGCAGCAGGTCGCGCCGGGCGAGGGCCGGGGCGTCGAGCCAGCGGGTGAACTCGTACTCGGCGGTGCCGAACCCCACCGCGTCCGCCTGCGCGCACTCCCTGGCGCAGGCCAGGTCGAGCAGGTAGGAGTCCGGTGCGGGCCCGGCGGCGTCGGCCGGCCACGGCGCCAGCCAGGGGGCGCTGGCGAGCCTGGCGAGCGGGCGCGGCCAGCCGTCGTGGCCGGGCAGTTGAGCGGCGTCAAGGGTCAGCACGCGCACGCCATGGTCGGCCAGCGCGGCGAGCGCGTCCCTGACCTGGCCGGCCGCCGGCGCCGGTGCGGCGACGACGACCTCGGCGGGACGCAGTCGCTGGCGCAGCAGCGTGTCGGCCAGCCCGCGCGCCTGGGCCGCGTCCGCCACCCGCGCGAGGACGGCTACCTGGCGGCCGCCGACCAGCCCGCCGGGAAGCCCGGCGGCGCGCGCGAGCGAAGTCAGCCGGGCCGGGGTGGCGTGGCGGGCGAAGACGTCCCGCAGCGCCACCCGGATCTCCGCCAGGTCAAGCGGGCTGGCCGTGCGGGCCTCCTCGATCTGCCGCGCGAAGTCGCTGCCGCCAGAGCCGCCTGAGCCGCCAGAGGCGCCAGAGCGGTCAGAGGCGCCAGAGCCGCCAGCGGCGAGCGGGCCGATCACCCGCGCGCCGGAGGCGATCTGTTCCCGCGCCTGCGCGGCCGACACGGTGACGAACACCGCGTGCTCCCGGTACAAGGCGGGCAGCGACCGCCACCCGCGGGCCGCCGTCCCGGCCAGCCGGACGGCCGGGTACTGGCCGCCGGTCAGCGAGTCGAGCAGCGCGCGGACGGCGGGCGATTCCCGCTGGTCCCGCTCTCCGGCGTAGACCGGCTGGGTCGGCCTGGCCGCGTTCACGCCGACCGGGTTGAACCGGGCTAGCTGCACGCCGAGTCCTTCGTCCAACACCGCGTCGCAGCTCGCCTCCAGCCAGCCGATGCCTGGCATCAGCGAGCGCGGCACGTTCGGGATCAGCACCACGGGCTTGCCGAGCGAGCGGGCCATGACGATCATCCTGGCCAGCCGCCTGCCGCGGTCCGCCCCGCCGGGGTCGGTCGCGTACGCCCACGGGGCGCCGGGCAGCATCGCCGCCGCCTCGATGAGCACGAGGTCAGCGCCGGTCCCCTCGAGCACGACGTCAGCGTCGTGCGGGAGCAGCGGGTGCACCACGGCGTCGGGAGCGAGCGTGGCGCAGCCGAGCGCGCTGAGCGCGCCGGTGATCACCAGGCCGGTTCCCACCGCGGCCGCGCCCGCCCCGCCGGGGCCGCCGCCCTGACCGGATAGCGTCAGCGCCGGGTCGGCCAGGCTGAGCACGCCGGGCGCGGTCAGCGCCGACAAGAACCTCTCCCCGGTCCCCGCCAGGTCGGTGAGCTGGGCCGAGGCGAGGGCGGTCGCGGCGTTCTGCGCGCCGCTCTTCGGTATGCCGCGCTCCCGCCAGAGCCGGTACAGGTCCCTGGGCAGCTGCGCGCCGCGCGGCCAGGGCCGGCGTGCCGCGTTGGCCACCGTGCGGCCGAAGCGCATCGCCGAGGACTGCTCGAGCGCGGACAGCCGCGCCTGGGTCATCGCCAGCTGGAGCCGTGTGTCGCGGAGCTGGCGGGCGAGCCGCTCGCGTTCGGCCGCGAGCCCCGCGTCCTCACCGGGACCACCAGGCGGCGGATCGCTGGCTTCCTGCGTGCCCGCCGGCGTCACGTCTGTCATCGGCTGCCCTCCGGCGCCGCCTCCGCGCCGTCCCGCCGGGACGAGCGCAGCCACGACGTCACCACGCGGGCGATCCGCGGTCCGGCGTGGCCGTCCCACAGCGGCGGAAGCTCGCCCGCGTACGGGCCGTCGTCGCACGCCTTCAGCACAGCGGACGCGAGCTCGGCGTTGCTGACCAGCCGGTTGCTACCGCTGGTGATGGTGATCGGGCGCTCAGTGTTCGGGCGCAGCGTGAGGCAGGGCACGCGCAGCAGCGTAGTCTCCTCTTGCACGCCACCCGAATCGGTGATGATCGCTGCCGCCCCGCGCACCAGCGACATGAACTCGATATAGCCGAGCGGGTCGACCACCCGGATCCGCGGCGCGGAAAGCAGCCCGGCCTCGGTCAGCGTCGCGCGGCCCCGCGGGTGCAGCGGGATGATCACGTCGACCTCCGCCGCCACCTCGTGCAGCGCCGCGACGAGTTCGGCGGCCCGCGACGGCGAGTCCACGTTGGCTGGCCGGTGCAGCGTGGCGACGACGTACCGGTCGGGCAAGCCATACAAAGAACGCGCCCGCAAAGCGTCGAAGAGCGACAGGTTCGCCAGCAGCGTGTCGATCATCGGGTTGCCGACGAAATGGATGGCGCCCGACGGGCGCCCCTCCCTGGTCAGGTGCCCGATCGCCTCGGGGGAGGTGACGAACAGCAGGTCACAGAGCTGATCGGTGAGCCGCCGGTTGACCTCCTCGGGCATGGTGTCGTCGAAGCTGCGCAGCCCCGCCTCGACGTGGGCGAGCTTCACGCCGATCTTGACCCCGGCCAGCGCCGCGCCGATCGTCGAGTTCACGTCCCCGTACACCATGGCGAGGGCGGGCGGGCTGACGGTAAATTCCTGCTCTATGCCGACCATCACCTCCGCGGTCTGCCGTGCTTGGGTGCCCGACCCGACCCCCAGGTTTACATCCGGCTTCGGCAGGCCAAGCTGGACGAAGAAAATATCGGACATCCGCTCGTCGTAATGCTGGCCGGTGTGGACTATCCGTTGCTCGTGGCCGAGCGCCGCGAGCGCGCGGATCACCGGCGCGGCCTTGACAAAATTAGGCCGTGCCCCGAGTACGTGCGTGATCGTCGCGCTCAATGTGCCTTCCCCTGAAGTGGAGCCTGAAAGTGGATGAGATTACGGTTCACGGTGCTCTGCCCGCTAATCTGCCCGCGTGACTGTACAGCCGACGCCGCGAGCGGTGGTACTCGCCGCATCTGTCATGATGCGCCACGTTACCGACGATCCGGTGCGAGCGCTGACGCTTGCCTGGCGAGCGCTGCCCTCGCCGTTTCGCGGCTGGCTCAGGTTCGCCGGGCCGTACGGCCGGGCCGCCGCGCTGTGGGGCGCGGGGGACCGGCGCGCCGCGCTGACCGCGCTGGAAGGATCTCCGGCCCGGCTGGCCGCCTTCAGCCTCGCCGTGGACCAGCCGCAGGTCGCGCGGTCCGCGCTCGCCCGGCTGCCGGCGAGCGACGGCGCGCGGCCGCGGCTCGCCGCCAGGCTCGCCTACCGTGAGGGCCGCCTGACCGACGCGGTGGCCGAACTCCAGGGCGCCCACGGCCGGCGTGCGGCCCGGCTGCGCCGCTGGCTGCGCGCCGAGATCGAAATGCTCGAGCCGGGCCGGCTGCGGATGGGGAAGGCGCGCGGAGCCAGGCACGCCCGGCCCGCCCGGCTGCAGGCCGGGCCCACGCTGTCGCCCGCGCCGGTGTCCGCGCCTGCCACCGAGACCACGGTCACCCAGGGCACCGGCAGGTTCACCATGACCAACGCCCCTGACGGCACCGTGACCGTGCGCCACCAGGAGCTCGGCCGTGTCCTGCACATCGTCACCGACGCGCTGCCGAGCACTAGCGCCGGGTATACGGTCCGCACCCAGGAGATCGCGGTCGCCCAGCGGGCGGCGGGCCTGGACCCGCACGTCGTGACCCGGATCGGCTTCCCTGTCACCGCCGGGTCGATCGACGGCCGCCACCTGGTGACGGTGGACGGCGTCCCCTACCACCGGCTGCTGCCGTGGATCATGCCAGGCCGGGCCGACACGACCGCCGCCCACCACCTCAAGGCCGCGGCGAAGCTGAGCAGGGAGCTCACCCCCGCGGTGCTGCACGCCGCCAGCAACTACGCCAACGGGCTGATCGCGCTGGCCTTGCGTGACGGCGACCCGGCGCACCTGCCCGTGGTCTACGAAGTGCGGGGCTTCTGGGAGGACACCTGGCTGTCCAGGCACGCGACCTCCGCCACCGACCTGACGGAAAGCGACAGGTACAAGCGCAGCCGCGACATTGAGACGTACTGCATGAACGCAGCCGACCTGGTGGTCACGCTCGGCGAGGCGATGCGCGAGGAGATCATCGAACGCGGCATCGACGAGGACAAGATCGAGATCGTCCCGAACGGCGTCAGCAACGACTTCCTCCGGCCGCTCCCTGACGCCACGCGGCTCAAGCAGGACCTGGGCATCAAAGACGGCGAGCACGTCGTCGGCCTGGTGTCCAGCCTGGTCGCGCACGAGGGCATCGGCACCCTGCTGGAGGCGGTCAAGATCCTCAACGACAGCAGCGGCGATGGTGGCACCAGGACACGAGCGCTGATCGTCGGCGACGGACCCGAACGCGCCGCGCTCGAGCGCCAGGCCGCGACCCTCGGCCTGGACGCCATCTTCACCGGCAGGGTGCCGATGGCAAGAGTCCGTGACTATCACGCCGTCCTCGATGTCTTCGTCGTCCCCCGCACCCCGGACCGAGTATGCCAGCTCGTGACGCCGCTGAAGCCTGTCGAGGCGATGGCGAGCGGGCTCGCCGTCGTCGTCAGCGCGGTGCGGGCGCTGGCGGAGATAGTCCACGATAAGGCAACCGGGATGCAGGTGCCCCCGCAAGACGCGCAAGCGCTCGCTGATGTGCTCAAACAGCTGCTCGACGCCCCCGAGCTGCGCAAGCAGCTCGGCGACAACGCCCGCGAGTGGGTCGCCGCCGGCCGCACCTGGCAGCACAACGCGCAGCGCTACCGCGAGGTTTACGCCCGCCTCGGCGCGCTCTGACGGCGGGCAGGCCTGCCACAATCCCAGCTCCTGCGTCCCTGACCGTGTGTATTGTGAAGGGTCACTCAGGTGGAGGTCGGTTGCGTGAACGTCGTGATCATCGGGCTTGGCTACGTGGGCCTGCCGTTGGCTCAAGAGGCCGCGCGCGTGGGGCTGAACGTCACCGGGCTTGACGTCAAGCAGGCCACCGTCGACGGCCTGAACCGCGGCCGGTCGCACGTCGACGACCTTACCGACGACGACATCGCCGCCATGCTGGCCCAGGGCTTCCGCGCCACCGCCGACCCGGCCGACTGTCAGGACCCCAACGTGATCGTCATCTGCGTGCCGACGCCGCTGTCTGAGTCCGACGGCCCCGACCTGACCGCGGTCCGCGCCGCCACGCAGACCGCCGGCGGCCTCCTGCGGCGGGGCGCCACCGTAGTCCTGGAGTCCACCACCTACCCGGGGACAACGGACGAGGTGGTCCGCCCGGTGCTCGAGAAGGCGTCGGGGCTGACCGCGGGGATCGACTTCAACCTCGCGTTCTCCCCAGAGCGCATCGACCCCGGCAACCCCGTCTACGGCGTCCGCAACACTCCGAAGGTCGTCGGCGGCGTCACCCCCGCCTGTACAGAAGCCGCCGCGAGCTTCTACGCCAACGTCTGCGACACCGTCGTCCGCGCCAAGTCCGCGCGCGAGGCCGAGATGGCCAAGCTGCTCGAGAACACCTACAGACACGTGAACATCGCGCTGGTCAACGAGATGGCGATCTTCTGCCACGAACTCGGCGTGGACCTGTGGGACGCGATCAGGTGCGCGTCGAGCAAGCCGTTCGGCTTCCAGGCGTTCTACCCGGGCCCGGGCGTCGGCGGGCACTGCATCCCCATTGACCCC
>DATMKQ010000023.1:0-2014 GCA_035571275.1 Trebonia sp. | reverse complement strand
GTCGCGGGCATCGGTCCGGCGCCGCGGCGCTCAGGCCCGGGCTGGCGGCAGTTCCTGTGCGCTCAGGCGGCCGGGATCGTCGCGGTCGATTTCCTGCACGTGGACACCGTGCTTCTCAGGAGACTGCATGTCCTAGTGTTCATCGAGCATGGCACCCGCCGGATGCATCTTGGCGGCGTCACCGCGAACCCCACCGGCGATTGGACCGTGCAGCAGGCCCGCAACCTCGCCCTCAGCTTCGGCGAGCGGTTCGAGGACGTTAAGTTCCTGATCCGTGATCGCGGATCGAACTTCACCGCCTCGTTCGACGCTGTCTTCCAGGCGGCCGGGACCAGGATCGTGCGCACCGCCGTCCAGGCGCCGCGTATGAACGCGATCTGCGAGCGCCTTGTCGGTACGCTGCGCCGAGAGGTCCTCGACCGCGTGCTAATTCTCGGTGAAGCGCATCTGCGGGCCGTGCTGGCCGAGTACCAGGTGCATTACAACACGGCCCGACCGCACCAGGGCATCGCGCAGCGCGTCCCCGGCGGCGAGCACGATAGTGGCCGCCTTGCCGTTGCCGACCTCGACCGCGAACGGATCTGCCGAAGACCCGTCCTGGGCGGCCTGATCAACGAGTACTCGCGTGCCGCCTGACCCACAAAGACTCGCAGGTCACCAGGCGGATCCTATTTTCGAGCGGGACAGGTCAGAGAACGGCGAGTTCTACCTGCTGCGCGGCTCTTACACGAACCACATGCTCCGCACGGCGGACGGCTGGCGGATCGAGCGCATCATCCAGCGCCGCAGCTGGGAATACGGAAACACCAGTGCCGTCGCCGAAGCCATCGCCCGCTCCAGGCGCAGACATCTGCTTGACCAGGAGTCCAACCACGCTCCTCGCTGCTTGCCGCCTCGCATGACCAGACCGGCGCCCGGCGGCACATTGAGCCGGGGTGCCCCAGTGTGGGGTGGCCGGGGGCGCGGGCGTTCCGATTGGTGAACGCGCGTACTCGGAAGGGCCGTGTTCGGAGGCGCGGCCCGACTTGTTACCGGGTGTAACGGGCGTGGGCGAGCGTGACCGCGCGCTGCATTTCGGCCCAGGTGGCAGCCGCGCGGCGATGAGCCGGGCGGCGTCCGGACCTTCCTCGAGCCCATCCTGTCTGAGGCCGGCCTGCCTGCCGAACTCGCCGACGCGCTGGACGACACCTCGTTCGACGCCGAGCTGCGCCGCGAGGCGGACGAGGCACTGGCGCTGACCGGCAAGGACGTCGGGACACCGATCATCCACTTCCAGTCCCCGGACGGCGTCGGGTTCTTCGCCCGGTGGTCAGCCGCATGCCCAGCGAGACCGAGGCCGTCCCGCTGTGGGACAACGTCCTCGGCCTGGCCAGTTTTCCGGGCTTCGCCGAGCTCAAACGCCGCGTGCCCGAGCGGCCGCAGCTACGCAGCTTCGGCGTGGAACCTGGCCGGGTCGGCGTCCAGGAGGACTGGTACGCCGGCCGCCGGCGCGCCCCGCGATAGCGGCGCGTGAAACGCGGTCTGTGATGAAGGGTGCCAGGCTCCTGCAATGAAGGCCGTCTCTCTACCACGCCAGCGTGGACCGGACCTGACGTCCTCGGCTCCGCGTGAGCTTTCCGCACGGGTGATGCGAGGATACGCTTGGGTTGTAGGAGAGCAGGGGCCATGCCCGCGAATCTTAGCCCGGAACTCACGTGACCGGTCCTGTCCGCGCGACAGGAGGGATGCGTACTGCGCGGTCGGCCGGGGGTGAACGTGCTGGTCCTGGTGGTTCGCGCCACGCGACGCTCGTGCTCGCCTCGAAGCTGCGCCTGCCGGCCGGGCGCCCCGGTGCCGTGGTCCGCCAGCCCCTGCTCAGTCGCCTCAGCGAGGGTCGGTCTGCCCGGCTGGTGGTCATCAGCGCGCCGGCGGGCTGGGGGAAGACCTGCCTGCTGCGCGACTGGCGCCTGGCCGATACGGCATCGCGCACCGCGTGGGTGTCGGTGGATCCGGGCGACAACGACCCGGTGCGGTT
>DATMKQ010000022.1:0-5844 GCA_035571275.1 Trebonia sp. | reverse complement strand
GACGCGTTGTGCGTCTACGTCACCTTCGTGGACGAGCTGGCGTCGATGGGCGACTCCGTGGTCAGCATGATGAGCACGATCGTCCCGGAGAACCCGGCCGAGCGCACCTACAAGGTGATCCGCAAGCCAGCGGACGGCCTGGCTCACGCGCTGGCCATCGCCGAGAAGCACGGCCTCACCTACGAGCGGCTGCGCGGGCGGATCGCGTCGTGAAGGTCTACCTGCTGGACCGGGAACGGGACTTCGACTTCGGCACCGACCTGCCGCCCTGGCACGAAGACCTCAGCCAGGACCTGGAGCTGGCCACGCTGCTGAACGCGATGGCCGACGGTGACCGGTTCCTCTGGGACGTTTCGAGACGAGTGCTGCTGGCCTGGCTGACCGACCCCGAGCCGATCCGCTACCGGCAGCGGATCCTCGCCGACTGCCTCGCCCAGCCCGAGGTGATCCGGGCGATGTACGCAGTGGCGGAGGCCGCGCTGCAGGACAAGCGGGGCATCTTCGGCGGTTACGGCGGCTCGTACCAGAGCCCCTCAACCAACCTTTTCGGCGCGGTCAACTATCTCGAGGCGTACGTGGCTCGCCTCAGGCAACTCCGGCAGCTCGCGGACGACCACGGCGAGAAGTTCCGCTCCGACGGGATGCGGGCGCTGTGTGCCACGCTGCAGCGCGAGCTCAGCGACGAGTACTTCGACGAGATCGGTCACCACCTGAAAAAGCTGCGCTTCCATCCGGGCGTGCTGATCAGCGCCGAGCTCGGCCGCGACAACAGCGGAATCAGCTTCGTGCTCCGCGACCCGAAAGACACCCGGCCGTGGTGGAAGGAACGGCTGGGGATCGGCCCCCGCTCCACGTACTCCTTCACGATCCCGCCCCGCGACGAGGCAGGAGGCCGGATCCTGGATGACCTCACCGGCCGGGGACTCAACCTGGTCGCCAATGCGGCCGCCCAGTCCGCCGACCACATTAAGGGCTACTTCACCATGCTGCGGGCGGAACTGGGCTTCTATGTGGGGTGCCTCAATCTCGCCGATCGGCTGGCCGCCAAGGGGGTACCGGTTTCGGTTCCCGAGCCGGCGGAACTGTCGCCGCCGGCGCTGTCGTGCACGGACCTGCGCGATCCCAGCCTTGCCCTGCTGTCGGAGGGCGCGGTCGTGGGCAACGACGTTCAGTCCGACGGGAAGTCGCTGTTCATCATCACCGGCGCCAACTCCGGCGGGAAATCCACCTTCCTGCGCAGCGTGGGCCTGGCCCAGCTGATGATGCAGTGCGGGCTGTTCGTCAGCGCGCAGTCCTACCGGGCGAGCGTGAGCCTGGGAATCTTCACGCACTTCATCCGCGAGGAAGATCCCAACATGAGCAGCGGGCGGCTCGACGAAGAGCTGAGGCGCATGAGCGTGATCGCGGACCTGATCGGGCCGCACTGCCTGATGCTGTTCAACGAGTCATTCGCCGGGACCAACGAGCGTGAGGGATCCGAGATCGGTCACCAGATCACCCGCGCCTTGCTGGAGGCCCAGATCACGGTCTTCTTCGTCACCCACCGGTTCGAATTCGCCGAGCGGTTCCGCCGCCAGCAACCCGGCTCCACCCTCTTCCTCAGAGCCGAACGCCAGCCCGGCGGAAGCCGCGACTATCGGCTCGCGGTGAAAGAGCCTCTGCCAACCAGCTTCGGAGAAGACCTCTACTACCAGCTCGGCGGGTGGCTAGACGAGGACAGGTCACCGAACGTCGGTAACGGCGCTCGATAGCCTTCTGCACATGGAGCAATCGGGGCCGGACATGAACGCGGCCATCTGGCAGTCCCCGGAGATCATCCGGAACTGGGCGGCGGAAGCGGAGCGGCAGGAACCGAAGCGCGCGGCACAGCGTCGGCTGATGGCTCTGCTCCTGCCCTTCGGCGAGCAGGAAGCGTTCACGTTTCTGGACCTGGGAGCGGGGACCGGCGCCGCGTCGCGGGCCATCCTCGCTCATCACCCCGGAAGCACCGCGATCCTCGCCGACTTCTCTGCGGAGATGATGCGCGCGGGCGAGCGCGACATGCAGCCGTTCGCTGGACGGTACCGCTACGTGGAGTTCGACATGCTGGCCGGCGAGTGGCCCGAAGCGATCCCTACGGCGCTCGATGCGGTGGTGACCTCCATGTGCGTGCACCACCTGCCCGACGAACGCAAGCAGGGCCTGTTCACCGAGATCTTCGAGCGCCTTGTGCCGGGCGGCTGGTATCTCAACTATGACCCGGTGCGGGCGGAAGACCCCGTGGTGGAGGCCGCCTGGCAGCGAACCAGCGATCTCGACGACCCCGAGGCCGCCAGCAGGCGGCAGCACCGCACACCCGAGGAGCAGGCCCGCTGGGAGAACCACATCCGCTACATCATCCCGCTCGCCCAGCAGCTCGGCTATCTGCGGTCGGCCGGGTTCTCGGGCATCGACGTGTACTGGAAGCAGCTCGACAACGTCATCTACGGCGGATGCCGCCCCGTGGATTAGACCGGCCGGCGCCTCGTCGCCTCGATGATCAGGAGATCTGCGCTCTGTTCCGCGCACGCGAAGGGGGTGCCAGGTGCGCTGACGTCGAACCGGCCGCTGTCCGGCACGTAGTCCCGGCCGCGGGCGATGACGCGCTGCAGCTTGCCGAGCACCGCGATGTCGGCGCACGGGTCGCCGCCAGTGACGATCAGGTCGGCCTCGTAGCCGGGCGCGAGCCGGCCGGTGATCGCACCAATGCCGAGCGCCGAAGCGGCCTGCGCGGTGGCCATCGCGAGCACCTGCTCAGGCCGGAAGCCCAGTGTCACCAGGTACTCCAGTCCGCCGACGAACTGGTGGTGCGGGGTGTTGTTGACGCCCGCGTCGGTGCCCGCGATGATCCGCACCCCCATCTCGTGCATCGTCTTGACATACTGACCGGGCGTGATATCGGTCAGCTCGGCGACGTAGGGCGCGTTCACGTTGAGTGTCGGGCAGACGATGATGCCCTGCTCCGCGATCCGGGCGGCCAGCGGCTCGTCGAAACACCGATCGTTGGTCTCGGTCACGAACGAGCAGTGCTCGAGCGTGGTGACCCCGGCCTCGACGGCGCGGCGGATGCCCTCGATGCCGTGCGCATGCGCCGCGACCGCCTTGTCGACCCGCCGCGCCTCCTCCACCACGACCGCCAGCTGCGCCGCGGTGAACTGCGCGTACCAGGGCGCCGACCCGGTGGTCATGAACCCGCCGGTTGACATGACCTTGATCAGATCAGCGCCGTGCTTGTGGTGGGTGCGGACCATGCGGCGCAGGTCGTCCTCGGTGTCCGCCTCGGCGCCCATGAACCAGCAGTGGCCGCCGGTAACGGTGAGCGGGCTGGCCGACACGATCATCCGAGGGCCGCGGGCCAGGCCCGCGGCGATGGCGTCACGCACGATCACATCCAGATAGCCCCGCCCGCCGAGGTCCCGGGCGGTGGTCACGCCGACGCCGAGCAGTTCCCGCGCGCTGCGCAGCATCAGCATCAGCAACTGCGCGTCGCTCTCGCTCTGCATCCGCGTGGCCGGTTCCGGCCCGCCATCGAACCCCAGGTGCACGTGGCTGTCGATCAGGCCAGGCATGATCGTCGATCCCGGGTAGTCTGCCCGCGGCAGCGCCACATACTGGCCCGGTAAGGCGCCCGCTGGACCGACCCAGTCCACGGTGCGGTCGCCGATCACGACTGCGCCGTCGGTCACGATTTCGTCGCCCGTGATGACCCGCGGGGCGGTGAGCACTTCGGACATCGCCTCACCTCAGGTGCAGGATAACGGTGTGGCAGAAAGTCTTCGAGAGATCATCGACGCGACCACGGCCACCCAGCTTCGCGCCCGTCGCAGCGTCAAGTGGACCGCGCCCGGCCCAGGTGGGTTCGGCGCCGGGGTTGCGGAGATGGATTTCGGCGCCGCCCCGGCGATCCTCGACGCCCTCGCCGGGCTGTCGGCCGACGCGAACTTTGGCTACCTGCCGCCGTTTATGGCCGAGGAACTCGCCGCGGCGTGCGCGGAGTTCCAGCGAAGGCGCTACGGCTGGGACGTCGATCCGGGGCAGGTGCGGCACGTCCCCGACGTGCTCAGGGCGCTGCAGGTCGCGATCACGCACTTCTCGCGCCCCGGCTCCCGCATCATCCTCCCCACGCCCGCTTACATGCCGTTCCTCGCCATGCCGGGCTTTCTCGGCCGGGAGATCATCCAGGTGCGGATGCGCGCCGAGGCCGGATTGCACACCCTGGATCTCGACGCGATCGACGACGCGTTCCGGCGCGGCGGTCATCTGCTGATCTTCTGCAATCCGTACAACCCGCTCGGGCGGGTATTCACGGCGGACGAAATGGCGCAGCTGAGCGGCGTCGTCGACGCCCGGGGCGGCCGGGTCTTTGCCGATGAGATCCACGGCCCGCTCGTCTACCCGGGGATGCGGCACATCCCGTACGCATCCACCTCTGCCGCCGCCGCGGCGCACACCCTGACCGCGACGTCAGCCTCCAAGGCGTGGAATCTCCCCGGCCTCAAATGTGCCCAGGTGGTCCTCAGCAGCGAGGCCGACCGGCGGCACTGGGACGAACTGGCGTTCTTCGCCACGCACGGTGCCAGCAGCCCCGGCGTCGTGGCCAACATCGCCGCCTACCGCCACGGCCTGGAGTGGCTGGACGATGTCGTCGGCTATCTCGACGACAGCCGCCGGCTGCTCGCGGCTCTGCTCGGCCGGCACCTGCCGCGTGTGCGCTACCGCCCGCCCGACGGTACCTACCTCGCCTGGCTCGACTGCACCGCTCTGGAGCTGCCCGGTTCGCCCGGCGAGATCGTCACCGAACGGGCACACGTCACGGTCGTGGACGGGCCCGCGTTCGGCGAGGGTGGCGCCGGATCCTTCCGGTTCAACTTCGCCACGCCACAGCCCATCCTTGCCGAGATGGTGGAGCGCATCGCCGCGGTCCTCGACGATCCTGCAGGCGGGTGACCCTCGCCCGAGCCTTCCCCGGAGGGCCCAGGCCAGCGCGCTCAGGCCAGCGCGGTCAGGCCAGCGCGAGCACCACGGACAGCACGGCGATGAGCGCGATCAGCATGTACGCGAGATACGCGTCCAGGCGCCCGGACTGCAGGCGCCTGGCAGCCCGCGCCAGCGCGAGCACCGGGCGCAGCAGCGGGCGGTACAGGTACCACCCGACCACCTCGATCACGTCCGACTCGTACCCGACGTGGGCGGCGCTCTCGACCGTGTCGATCCGCCGCACGTCCGTCCGGGTGTGCAGCACGGCGGCGAGCACCCGGCGTGTCGGGTTGGCGAAGCCGAACGCGGTGTAGCGGGCCGATCCGGTCACGCCCGCCGTTGCCGACCGCCAGGCCGGCACCCGCCGGACCCGGAACAGCCGGCGGCCGGACAGGCCCAGCGTGAGCAGCACCACGATCAGGAACAGGCACGGCATGGCGATCCACAGCCAGGACGGCGAGAGGATCGAGAAGCCCGCGAACACCGGCTGCAGCACCCACGGCGACTTCAGAGCCCCGCTGGTGACCGGGGCGGGCACGATCGGCGCGAGCCCCGCGGCAACCATCCGGATCTCCAGCGGCGTCAGCGCGGCCAGCGCCAGGCAGGCCGCGCCGAGCCCCACGATCGCGGCGCGGCCGCCGAAGCGGACGTCGCCCAGGTCCGGGTGAGCGGGCCGGGGCTGCCCGAGCACCACCATGCCGATCAGCCGCACGAACGTCACCCCGGCGAAGCCCGCGGTCAGCGCGACCGCCGCGCCGGTCACCGCTAGCACCAGCCGGAAGCCGAGCCCGGGCACCCGGAACTGCTGCATCAGCGCCTCGAGCAGGAACCATTCGGAGACGAACCCGG
>DATMKQ010000021.1:0-2597 GCA_035571275.1 Trebonia sp. | reverse complement strand
TCCTCGCCGACGGTGACCGCGCCGTGGTTGCCCATGAGGCACGCGGTTCGATCCCGCAGCGCCCGTACCGTGTTGCGCGCCAGTTCGTCCGTGCCGTAGGCGGCGTAGGGGGCCACGAGCACCGGGCCGCCGAACATCGCCACGTAGTAATGCACCGCCGGCACCTCGTCCACCAGCGCGGACACCGCAGTCGCGGCGGGCGAGTGCGTGTGCACGACCGCGCCCGCTTCCGGCCGGGCCGTGTAGATCGCCAGGTGCAGTGGCAGTTCGCTGGTCGGCGCCAGCGGCGCCTCGACCGCGGTCCCGTCGAGCCGGTGCACGCCCACCAGTTCCCTGGTCAGCTCGGCGTAGCGCACGCCGCTCGGGGTGACCGCAATCAGGTCGCCTCGCCTGACGCTCACGTTGCCCGCCGTCCCCACCACCAGCCCGGCCCTGGACAGTTCCTTGCAGGTGGTCACGATCGCCTCGCGGGCGTCGGTGAGCAGCACTACCGCCTCCGGCGAGTACTCTAATTTTTGCCGTCCCTGGCTCGCTGACTCCTTACCCAGGGCGAAAAATTAGAGTACTCGAGGTGTAGCGTCGGCGACGTGGGCAGCGACGTACTTGACGACGTTATCGGCTGGCAGGACGGCCACATCACCGCCATCGACCAGACGGCCCTGCCGCACCGGCTTTCGATCCTGCGCCTCACCACCGTGGACCAGCTTGTCGACGCGATCGCCCGGCTGGTCGTGCGCGGCGCGCCGCTGCTCGGGGTGGCCGGCGCGCTCGGCGTGGCGCTCGCGGTCCGGCAGGCCGAGCGCGAGGGATGGGACGCCGGCCGGCTGGACGCCGAGGTCAAGCGGATCGCCGACGCTCGCCCGACCGCGGTCAACCTGCGCCGCGAGGTACTCGCCGTCGCGGCCGTACTCCCCGACGGCGCCGAAGCGGTGGAGGCCGCCGCCCTCGCGGTCCGCGACACCGCGATCGAGGTCAGCAAGCGCGTGAGCGAGCGGGGCGCCGCGCTCCTCATCGAGCAGTGCGGTGCGGACCCGCTGAAGGTGCACACGCACTGCAACACCGGCGCCCTCGCCTGCCTGGGCTGGGGGACGGCGCTCGGCGTCATCCGGGCGCTACGGGACCGGGGTGCCCTCGCGCACGTTATCGCGGACGAGACCCGCCCGCTGCTGCAAGGATCGCGGCTCACCGCCTGGGAGCTTGGCCAGCTCGGCATCGAGCACTACCTGGCGGCCGACGGGGCGGGGCCTTTCCTCATCAGCCAGGGGCAGGCCGACGTGGTCGTCGTCGGGGCCGACCGAGTGGCGGCCAACGGCGACGTGGCCAACAAGATCGGCACCTATTCTCTCGCCCTCGCGGCGCGCCGGGCGGGCATCCCGTTCGTGGTCGCCGCCCCTGAGTCCACGATCGACGAGGCGACCGCCAGCGGGGCGGACATTCCGCTCGAGCTCAGGGCGGACGAGGAGGTCACGTCCTTCCAGGGCGTGCGGGTCGCGCCCGAGGGCACCCGCGCGCTGAACTACGCCTTTGACGTCACCCCGGCCGACCTGGTCACCGCGATCGTCACCGAAAACCGGGTGATCCGCCCCTAACCGGTGCGCACGGGGGTCCGCCGGCCGCCGGCTGAGGCGTCAGTTCATCCAGAACGAGGGCGGCTTACTCTTCCACCGCCAAGGACTCTCCGCTAACCAGCCGGCCCTCAGCCGGCTGGTTAGCGGGGGAGTGCCGCTTGCTATCGCGTGAAGTGCTCGAAGACGTGGCTGAAGTACCACGTCGGCTGGGCTACGCCGGAGCAGGTGCCCGCGCCCTTGGTGCCTACGCACCCGCCGTTGTCGCGCTGCAGCGCCCAGAACGAGATCAGCCCAAGCCCTTGGTGCTGCGCCCAGTTCAAGATCGTGACCGCGTTCGCCGTTGAGAAGGTCTCATCCGGGCCGAAGTCGTCGATGCCAGGCATCTCGGTGATCCCGATCATGTGCCAGAGCTGCCGCGCCGGCGTAGCCGGGTACAGCGTCTGCAACTGGCTGAACAGCCCGTCCGCGGCGCCCTCGGTGTCGGCCACCATGTCCTGCTGTGTGCCGTAGTAGTAGTCGAACGTCAGCAGGTTCACGGTGGAGATCCTGGCGCCGTCGGCGACCGCGTTCTGCAACACGCCCAATTCGGCCGCGGGAAGGCCGGTCGCGAACGTCGGCAGCGTATAGGAGAACTGGATTTGCCTGTGGTGCGCCGCGGCCCAGGCCTCCGTCAGCGCGATCGCCTCGTTGCGGCGGTTGATCCCGGCCGTGTTGGTGAGCGAGTCGGCTTCGACGTCTAGGTCGATGCGGGGCACGTTGTAGGTGGTGATGAGGCTCTCGTACACCTTGGCGATGTCAGGAACGCTCGTGCAGCTGTCCGCGATGTCGGTATTGGTGGTGTCGGCGCTGTAGCCGCCGAACGACGGGATCACGTTGCCGCCGTGCGCCTGGATGTCCGCGATGTCGGCACCGTAGCTCGACGGGGCGATCGGCTCGGTGGTGTCGCCGTCCCAGTAGGCGGTGCAGGAACCGGACGCCGCGGTTTGCAGGAACGCGAGCGACAGGTACCTGGCGCCCGACTGCTGTGAC
>DATMKQ010000020.1:0-2206 GCA_035571275.1 Trebonia sp. | reverse complement strand
TGCGTGATGCTGGACCCGGACGTGATCCCGGTCGCCAGTGAGCGGATGCGGGTGGTCGAGCTCCCGCTCAGCGCATCGCTGGAACGCGTCATGGGCGGTATCGACATCGAGGCCGCGCTGCGCCACGGGGTCACCCGGTTCAGCCCCGGGATCCTGGCCGCGGCCAACCGCAACGTGCTCTACCTCGACGAAGTCAACCTGATCAGCGACAGCGTCGTGGACGCGCTGCTTGACGTCGCGGCGTCGGGAATCAATGCCGTGGAGCGCGAGGGCGTCTCGGTCACCCACCCGGCGCGGTTCGTGCTGGTCGGTACGATGAACCCGCAGGAAGGCGAGCTGCGCCCGCAGTTGCTCGACCGCTTCGGCCTGTGTGTCGACGTGACCGGGTTCACAGACGTAGAGCGGCGCGCCGAGGTCGCCGATCGCGAGGCGGCGTTCCAGCGCCGGGACCCTGCCTTCGTCGCCCGGTACGAGCAGGAGGACCGCGGTCTGGGAGCCTGGATCGAGGCGGCCCGCGCTGGGCTAGGCGGCGTCAGCATCGCACCGGCCCTGGCCAGGCTGATCTGCCAGACCTGCGCTGACGCCGGGGTGGCCGGACATCGCGCCGACGTGGCGATACACCATACGGCGGCGACGCTGGCCGCGCTGCGTTCGCGACGTCGCGTGACGCCCGCGGACGTGAACGATGCCGCCGCACTCGCCCTGGCCCACCGGGCCAGGCGGCCGATCGAACGCCCGGTCCCGGTCCCGCCGCAAGACGACCAGGGCGATCCGGCGGACGCACCGGGAACCCGCCCCGATTCACAGAACATCGAGATGCACCAGCCGCGCGCGCCTCACCTGGGCCCGCCCGATGATGCCGCGCAGCGGTCCGCGGACGACACCGCGCCGTCGTCCGAGGGCGGGGACGCCGAGGACAGCGGGGGCCAGGGGGACGCCGACCCGGGCGGGGGCGGCTGCCTGGTCACCGCACCGCGCCCGGGAAAGCTGGACGTGCCGCTGGTCGAGCTGCGGCGTACCCGACGCGCGCGAGCGGCCAGCGGGAAACGCATGCTGAGCGAGGCGACCGATCACCGTGGCCGCTACGTCAGGTCGCGAACACAAGATCCGGTCACCGACGTCGCGCTCGACGCGACGCTGCGCGCCGCCGCGCCGCGCCAGATCGGACGCGGCCGCGGGCCGGGCGAGCCGCTGCGCCTGCACCGCGACGATCTGCGGCAGAAGGTGCGCGAGCACAAGGTCGGCAGCCTAGTCGTGTTCCTGGTCGACGGGTCCGCCTCGATGGGCGCCCGGGAGCGCATGGCCATGGCCAAGGCCGTGATCCTGTTGCTGCTGCACGACGCCTACGTGCGCCGGGACCGGCTGGCGGCGATCGTGTTCCGCGGCCGGTCGGCCCAGACCGTGCTTGAGCCCACCTCGAGCGTGTCATTCGCGCAGCGGCAGCTCGCCGAGCTCGCGGTGGGCGGCAGTACGCCGATGGCCCACGGCCTGTGGTCGGCCTACCAGCTCATCCAGCGTGAGCAGCATCTCGATCCGACGCTGCGCCCGCTGCTCGTCATGGTCTCCGACGGCTATCCGAATGTGGCCATGAGCGGCGGCGACCCCTACCGGGAGTGCGTGGACATCGCGACACGGATCGGCCGTGACGGCATCGACGCGCTGGTCGTGGACTCTGCGCGTCCGGCTCTGGCCGATGTCGCGGTGCCGATGTATGAGGACCTGCGTCCCGCGGCGTGCAGGGCGCTGGCCGACCGGATGGGGGCCGCTTACTTCCCCATGGCACAGATGTCGGCCGGCCAGCTGGGCCGCCTGGTCATCCGGCTCCGGGCCCGCCGATGACCAGCCGCAGAAGACCAGCCGCCCGGCCCGCGCAGGCAGCGGTCTCAGATCGTGATGACGTGATCCGGGGGATTCCCTGACAGTGCCGCATAGAGGTCGGGGAAGCACCCCACCGCGACCCCTACCACCGTGTTCCTCGGCTTGACGCCCCCTGGGCTGCCCGGCGTGCCCTCCGCGAGCCCGCGCTCCAGCGCACACTGATCGCACATCATCAGCAGGATGTTCTGCTCCTGCGCGACCCTGGACAGCCTTTCCCCCAGCGGGTCACCCTCACGCTGCACGAAGTTGTTGTCGTCGAAGAAGAACATGCCGACGACCTCCGCTCCGTGGCCGTTCGGGTAGCCGGTGGTGCCCTCCAGCTGCGGCA
>DATMKQ010000019.1:0-2376 GCA_035571275.1 Trebonia sp. | reverse complement strand
GCCGAGGAATGGGACACTCCCCGGCGCGTCCCGTATTTCTTCTACGTGACAGAGTTCGGGGACGGTGAGCTGCGCAGGAGGGTCGTGCAGACCGTCGAAGCCGTGACCGGGGTTTCCTGTCGGACCGGGGAGTACGTGTCGTGGTCCTCGCCGGCCGGCTCTGTGCAGCGGGACATCCTGAGCGCCGCGGCCGGCGCCTCCATGGTGCTCGCCGACATCACGGGTGACAGCGCCAACGTCCACATCGAGATTGGCGCCGCACTAGCCGCGGGCGTACCCGTCGCGCTGCTGCGTAAGGGGCCGCCAGGCCGTCCCGCCTTCATGCTCCGCGACCAGCAGGTGTACGACTACGCGACCGGTGCCGAGCTGATCGGGCGGGCGGTCCGGCTCACCTATCCGTACCGGCGATTCCTCCAGACGTAGCGTCTGGCGCCGCCGGCTAGGAGTCCGGCGGGAGACGGAGGATCTGGAAGCCCGCGTCGCGCAGGGTCTCGGGCAGAGTGCGGATCGCGTTGCGGTCCTTGTCCTTATCGGCCACGCTGAGGGCCGCCCAGGGCTGCAGGTCGGGGTGGATCTTGCGCTCGTCGTCGCGGGGCTGCCCGTACGTCCAGCCCTGGCTGCGCTTGTCGCGCATCCACCGATCGTGCTCTTCCTCGGCGAGGCGCTCGACCTCCCCGTCGGTGAAGTGGAATGCGGGCGCGTCGGCGGACTCCGGGACGATGATCGCGCCGATCTCTTCCATCTTGGCGCCGATGTCGGCGGCCTGGTCGACATTGGACTGGCGCAGATTCTCGGGGAGCCTTTCCCAGGGGACCATCGACGGATTCGTCGCCGGGGTGGCGCCCTTGGCGCTTTCCATGGCCACGTAGGCGCTGTGGATCGAGCGAGCGAGTTGCTCAGTGAAGTCGTCTCTGATGTTCGCTGGCACGCAAGCCTCCTGGATGACGCCGAACACGCGGAGCCTTCCCATGACATCGTCGACCAACCCACTGCGCGCGGCAAGAACGCCGGCGAACGGGTCGTACTCTCGCATGCAGACCACGACGTACCCGCGCTGACTAACGAGAGAGTGGGCCATGGCCAGACCCTCGCTGAGCCCGGCGTCGTCACCGTCGAGGCAGACGTACACCGTGTACCCGCCGGTGCTGGGAAGCTCAGGAACCTCGTCATATCTGATTGAGCAGTTACTGACGATCACCGGGAACGCGTCCGTGACCTTCCCAACCTCTTCCTCGGTCGCGTGCCTGATCACGACCTTGACCAAGGCGCTGCCGGGCACCATCTGGCGTCGGCGTGCGACCTCGCGGAGGACAGCCTGGCCGAGCTGTCCGAAGCCGCTGATCACGACGTGTACCGGACTGCTGCCTGTCAGGGTCAGCGGGTGCGTGTCGAACAGCCTGCGGGCCGCAATGTCCTCGACGGCGAAGAAGTCCAGCCGTAGCCGCCGGTCACCGGTCACCCCGATGCGGCGGGCACGGAGCGCGATGCCCAGCTCCGCATCACGCACGAGCGCGTAGGCGGCCAGCGGCCGCTTCGCGGCCTCGCGAACCTCGTCGCGTGCCCGCAGCACGATAGCCGCATTGACCGTGCCCTCGCTGGTGCATGCGAAGAGCTCCCTGGCGCGAGAAACGCCCGCGGCACGCAACGTGCTCAGGTCGGCCGGATCCCCGCGGACGTCATGCAGCTTGTTCCGGCGAGCCTGGGTCAACGTGTTGTCGTTGGAGCTGATCACCACCACTTTGCGCTTCTTGTTCTCGCGGCGGAGGTTGCGGGCGAGCTGGATCGCGACAGGGCCATCGCCGACCACGATGGCGTGCCTGGATGCGGTCGCCACGACTAGTCGGCGCCACTGCTCGCTGAGCAACAGGGCCAGGGTGCCCGCAGCGGCGAGGAAGGTACTGAGCGGTGCCAGAAAACGGGCGATGCCAAGCGGCACCGGGTAAGGTCCAGGCCCCTGAGTGGGGGCTGAGCTGAGGACCGGCAGCTGCAGGTCGTAGAAGAGAGTGTTCTTCCAGCCCTGCCCCCACATTTTCGCCGCGGCCGGCTGGGCCAAGTAGTCCTGCAGGCCTCTATAGCCGAGGACGAGCGCGATCATCGCGATGACGAGCACACCGAGGAGGCGGACCAGTGGGCCGTAGACCAGGAAGGGAAACCAGGATCGCCAGCTGGAAACGCGTGCGCGCAACCCTCCTGCCTGAGTGGCCATCCGCTGTCCTCCGCCCCGCAACACCCGTCCTGCGGGCAACAGTAGCGTCGGCCGGGTTCGCTTTGCCCGGATTACTCGGACAGCTTGGTGACCTGGCGCATCTTGTTGGTCGCGTCCAGGGCGGCCACCTTGTAGGACTCCGACAGCGTCGGGTAGTTGAACACGGCATC
>DATMKQ010000018.1:0-21830 GCA_035571275.1 Trebonia sp. | reverse complement strand
CCGCCGCGTCAGCAAGACGAGCACGAGCGTGGGGACCAGGTAGGCGACGGCCGATGTGACCGCGCCGCCGAGCGCCCCGTACCGGGGGATGAGAATGACGTCAAGCGTCACGGTGATCGTCGCGCCGACGCCCATCCCGATGGAGTTCATGCCGGGGCGGCCGCGCCCGACCAGGTAGGCGGAGGAGACGGCCGCGGCGCCCTCGACCGACAGGCCGATGATGATGATCTCGGCGGGGAGCACGGCGGCGTGGAACGCTTCGCCGTAGACAATCGGCAGCCCGATGTACGCGGCCGCCGCGACGAGCGGCGTCAGCGCGAGGGTCAGCGCGAGCCCCCGAGGCAGCAGGTGCCGTGCCTCGGCCGTGGCTCGCGCGGCGGGCAGGTGCGCGAAGCGCGAGTACAGAACGTAGTTGATGGCGGTGGGCGCCAGCCGCATGAGCTCAGCGACCTTGGAGGCGACCGCGTAGATCCCGAGTACCGCGGGTCCGGCGAGCGCACCGAGCAGGATGAAATCGAACCGCAGGTTCATCAGCCAGAGCATGTTGCCGAGCTGCCCGCGCCCGCCGAACGCCAGCACCTTCTTCGCCAGCTCCGGCGAGGGCTTCCCCCAGCCGGTGAAGTACCCGCGCTGGCGCAGGCGCAGTAGCCCGGTGAGAGAAGAAAGCGCGCCCGCCGCGATGAGCGCGACGAGGACGGACGTCGCGCCCTTATACCCCAAGGTGAGCAGCACGAACGGATAGACGAAGACGAACCAGAGCTCTTCCGCGACGATGACGAGGTTCGCGCCGGGGATGTCCCCGCTTCCCTGGCAGCAGGCCTTCGCCGTCACCGTCCAGAGCTGGGTGGTGACGAGGACGGTCATGACGAGCACGAGCGAAAGGGGCAGCTGCCGGAAGAACAGATGATGGAAGGGGACGGCGCAGGCGAGCCATGCTAGTGAGCCGAGTCCCGCGCCCGCCACGGACATCAGGGTCACGGTGGGCCGTACCCGCGGGTCCTTGCCGCGTTCGCCGGCGAGGAAGAACGCGGCGGCCGTCGGCAGCCCGCAGGAGAAGATGACACCGAACAACCACGGCAGCACGCGGATCAGCGTGTACTCCCCGACGACGGTGGGACCACCGGTCCTGGCTACAAGCAGGCTGGCCAGCGAGACCGCCGCGAGGGCTCCGGTCTGCGCGCCCAGGTTGGTCATCGCGTTCCGCGACAGCAGCCTCGGTGCCGAAACGGCCAGCGAGCGGCGCAGGACCCGCGCCCGCGGACGCGCCAGGATCGCGTCCCGGCCGAGGACCGCCACGATCGCCAGCAGCAGCCACAGCGGGCGGAAATGCTGGACCTCCTCGTAGAACGAGTTAAGGCTCACCGTGATCAGCGCGGCCACGATCCCGGCCGGTCTTGGCACCGCGGCCGCCATCGGCGCCGACAGCGGCCGCCGGATCACCGGCGAGGCCCTGGCCGCCGCGGAGGCGGCGAGCAGCAGGAACGCGAACAGGCCGACGGCGCCCCGCTCGCTCAACGCGGCGAGGTAGTCGTCATGCGCCTCGTTGGCGTAGGGATACAGCAGTTCCGTGGTCAGCGGCTTGGTGCTGGCGGGACCGGTGCCGAGCACGCCGTCTGACCGTTCGTACAACTGAATCGACTCCCGCAGCAGCTGGCCGCGCTCGGTGCTGCTCTGCGCGCTGCGCCCGATCGAGTTGACCAGCAGGGCCTGGTCGCTGTTCGCCGCCCGCTGCCTGAGCTCACCCAGCGGAAGGACGGTGAAGAACGCGGTGACGGCGAGCACGACGGTCAGGCCCGTCGCCACCACCCCGGCCCAGCCATGGCGCCGGTAGCCGCGGATGAGCAATAGGACGGTGATGCCAGCGCACAGCGCGAGCAGACCGCCGTTGGACTCGGTCAGGATCAGCGCCCACGCCAGCATGACGTAACCGGCGACCCGCATCCACCTCTTGGCCGGACGGCGTGACGCGTAGACCACCAGGATCGTCGCTCCCCAGTACCAGGAGGCGTAGTTCGGGTCACCGAACGTGAACATCAGCCGGTTGCCCTCGGTGGCGGTCAGGCCCTCGAGGGCCGTAACGTGACCGAGCCAGGCGACGATGAAGACGGCCGCCCAGGCGATGCCGGACCAGCTCCAGGCGGTGACGGCGTACCGCATGGCGCGGGGCGCCGACAGCACGTTGACCACCGCCACGCACCACGTGAACAGCAGCGCGTCGATCACGAGCGTGACGAGCGCCGTGGCCGGCAGCGACGAGACCAGCCCTGACGCCGCTCCCGCGGCCACGTACAGCGCGACGGGGAAGAAGTAAGGCGCGCGCAGCTTGCGGTGCGTTCCCGCGAGCCAGACCAGCGCGGCGACGATCGACGCCACGGTCAGGATGTCGACAGGCGAGCTGTTGCCCGGCCCGGTCGGGTGCAGGATCGGCTGGAAGACGATGGCGGTGACCAGCGTGACCACGGCGGCGCGCTCGGCGCTGCCCCGTGGTGGTCCGGTGCGCGGCGCCATCATCGGCGATCCCGCAGGCGCCGCAGCAGCAGCAAGTGGTTCCAGGCGAATTCGGCGTGATCGGCCTCGGCGGCGATCGCGGCCAGCTCGGCCAGCAGCACGTCGCGCCAGCAGCAGCCGGGCATCCCCAGCCGTTCCAGCCCCGCGCGCAGGAAGGCGCGGGCGAGGGCGGGATACCAGCCGGTCCCGTTCATCACGTACTCGACACCCGAGCCCCACGGGCCCGCCCGCAGCCCCGGATGCCCGGGCACCCGGCGCCCGGGTCTCGTGTGCCTGTCCAGATACAGGGAGTAGGCGATGACGAAACGCGCGAGATCCTTGCTGGCCGGGCCGTCCAGCGAGGCCAGCTCCCAGTCGATGACCCCGCTCACCGCGCCGTCGCGGACCAGCAGGTTGCCCGGCCAGAAGTCGCCGTGAACGACGCAAGCGGGCACGGGAAAGCCGGCCAGCCGCCGGCGCAGGCCGTCGGCACAAGCGGCGTCTTCCGCCACGCCAGCGCGTCCGCGGAACCGGACGCTGATCGTCTCCGCGACCTCATCCACGGTGCGGCAGGTGCCGTTCATCGTCGACCGGTGGAACGCGGACAGCCACGCGCCAGCGGCGGCGAAGTCGGCGGCCACCGATCGCCGGCGCGCGGTGTGCCGCCAGGAGTGATAGTCGGCGAGCATGGACCTGCCGGGCAGCGCGGTGGTGACCAAGACGGGCCGGCCGAGGTGTTCCAGGTGCGCGACGACCCGCGGCACCGTCTCGCTCGCCGCCCCGAGGCAACGGCCGGCGTGGCCGGCGAGGCCGGCGAGGCCAGCCAGGTCGGTCAGCCGCGCCGCCTCCCGTTCCACGCTGCGCGCGGCGACATCAGAAGTGGGAACCTTCACCACGAAAGCGGGCCGCTCGGCGCCTGGCGGGAAGAGCAGGATGGTCAGCTTCGCGTTCGGATCCCGGGACAGGGCCAGGCAGGCGGCCCGGACACCGACGCCGCCGACCTCGCCGATAAACGACGCGAGAGAGGGTCGCGTCAGCGTCTGCATCGTTCTCCGCACAGGCCACCGGGCCGGAACGCGCGCAGCGCGATGGTCAGCGGCAGCCCGAGCACGTGACCGGTGCCCGGCGGCACCGACAGCACGCTGGCCGCGAGGTAGCGCAGCACCGCGCGATCCCGGCTGGCGACGATCAGCGGGCTCCGGCGCGACGGGACCACGATGTAGTGTCCGGGCGGAAGCAGCCCGCGAATCTCAGCACCGGTCATGTCAGCACCGGTCATGTCAGCACCGCGAACGGGCGCATCCTGGCCACCGGCCGGACCAGCCCGTGCCCGGTGAGGATCCCGAGCGCCTCGTTAACGCCCTGGTCGTCGCAGTGCGGCACGTGCGCGGGGGCGCTTCCGTCATAGCCGTACCGCGCCGTGGTCCGGTCGAGCGGATCGGGACCCGACCGCCCCGACCGCTCGAAGGCGGAGACGATGCTCCCCGAGCCGTGGCAGGCGGTATACAGGCTCCGGTGCGCGCTGTCGGCGGGCACGCACAGGTAGGACGAAGTCCGGTTGGTCCCCGGCAGCAGCAGCGGCTGCCCGGTCGCGGCGAAGGCGGGGTGATCGGCCATCATCGCCGCCGGGTAGGCCCGGCAGGCGTTGTGCCGGTGCACGAAGGCCCGCTGTTCGCCGACCAGCTCCTCGTAAATGGAGTTATGCGGTGAGTCCACCACCAGGCGCGCGGTGCCGCCGAAGGCCGACCTCGCTATCTCCCGCAGCGCCGCGTACGTCGCCATCCGGTAGGCGAAGCCGTAGTTCATCGCGAGGCGCGTCGCGAGCAGCGCCCGCCGCCCGTCGTCTGTATCAACGGGAATCGCGGGGCAGCCGCGCGTAAAGTACGCGGCCAGCCGGCGCTCGATCCCCGGCCGGAGCGTGACCAGATGCGAGAGCGGCTTCTGCACGGACATCTGCGCGCGAAGCATCCGCGAAGCGCTCTTGCGCCGCGCGTACAGCTCGCCTAGCTGACCAGTCAATACGCCACCGCCGTTATGAAACTGGATTGTCACCTGTCCGGCCTGCAGGCCTAGCCGTCCGGCCGCCGCGGGGTCGATTACCTCCTCCACCTCCTGAAGCTCGAGGAAGTGGGTGCTCGGACCGATACCGCCAAAGCGCAGCCGGCTCAGCTGGACGACCAGCCACGGCAGCTCTTTCCTCGCCCGAACAGCGCCGCCGTACTCGTCGATCTCCAGCCGGCCGCGTTCCTCGATACGGTCGAGCTCACCCTCGCTCAGGCCGTAGCGGTCGGCGGCGAAGTCGGCGCCTTCGGTCGCGGCACGCAGCACTTCGGCGAAGCGCAGTTCCGTGCGCCAGCTCGGCGGGCTGGGGAAGCGCCGGATGACCTGGCGATAGAAGTCCGTCACGGCGGATTCGGGCGGTCGCGGGACGTCGAGCGTCAGCAGTGCCATCCCGCAGTTGAGGGCGGCGTCGGTGAGCGCCGGGCGGATTTCTCCTGCGGTCGCGACCGCGATGCTCGACGGCATCTCCGACTTCGACTTGTGGCAGAAATCCGGCAGCACCACGGGCGGCGCGGCCAGCCCAGCACCGGCGGTTCCCTCCACCACGCGCCCGATGAGCGTCGCGTCGGCCGGGGCGGCGGGGCTATCGAAAACCGTGTAGTCCCTCGTAAAGATCCGCATGTCACCTCCTCATCCGGGCGAGCGCCTCGCACACCGTCTGCACGTCCGAATCCGACAGCCGCGGGTGCAGCGGAAGGGACAGCAGCCCAGGGAACACCCGGTCCGCCGCGGGCAGGTCGGCGCACGCGGTCAAACCCAGCACCTGACGGAAATAGGGCATGTGGTGCACCGGGATGAAATGCACTGACGTGCCAATTCCGGCGTCTGCCAGCTTTCGCACCGCATCATCTCGAGTTATCCCGAACGGCCGGTGGCGCACTCGAACGACATAGAGATGCCATGCGTGCCGGTCGGCCGACGGCCGGGGCGGCAATTCCAGGCCGGTGATGTCCGCGAGCAGCGCGTCGTAGCGTGCGGCGAGCTCCGCGCGGCGTTGCTGCCACCGCTCCAGGTGCCGCAGCTGGGCCCGGGCGATCGCCGCCTGCACGTCGGTGAAGTTGGCCTTCAGCCCGCGGTCGAGCACGGTGTACCGCCAGCCGCCCTGCCGGTGATACCGCGTCCACGCGTCACCGGTCATCCCGTGCAGCCGCATCCGCCGCCAGCGCGCGGCGAGGTCGCCGTCGGTGGTGGCGATCGCCCCGCCTTCACCCACGGGGAGGTTTTTCGTGGCGTAGAAGCTGAAGCACGCGCCGCGTGAGAAGCTGCCGACACTTCGGCCGCGGACCGTTGTCCCGAGGCCGTGCGCCGCGTCCTCCACCACGTTCCCGACTGGGATCGCGGCCGCGGCGGCGAGCGCGGCGCCGTCCACCGGATAGCCCGCCATGTGCTGGATCACCATGGCGGCGGCGCCGTGCCTGGCCGCCTTCGCCACGCCGTCGGCGGACACCGTCAGCGTCCGCTCGTCGGTGTCGACGAGGACGGGGCGCAAACCGGCGTGCAGTATGGCCTGCACGGCTCCGCAGAACGTGAGCGTCGGCGTCAGCACCGGCGCGCCCGCTGGCAGGCCAAGGCCGGCCAGCGCCATCTCGATGGCCGCGGTGCATGAGCTGACGCAGACGACGTGCGGCGCGCCTATCCAGGCGCCGAGTTCCTCCTCGAACGCGAACGTCTGCCTGCCCATCGTCACCCAGCCGCTCGCCAGCACCCGGACCGCGGCTTCCTGCGCCTCGGGCGTGATCTCGGTGCGGCAGAACGGGATGTCCGTCATAACCGTCATGGCGCCGCCTCTTGGTAGCTCTGCGCCAGCACCGCGCCGAGCGCGGCTTGTGTCAGGTCCTCGCCGAGGCGCCCGCGGGCCGCCGCGGCCAGCCGCGCGGCGACGGCGGGGTTGTCCAGCAGGTAACCGATCGCCCGGCCGAGCAGTTCTGGCCTGCCCGGCGGCACGAGCAGGCCGGTCTCTCCGGCGATGACCACGTTCGGCACCGCGTTGACCGCCGTCGCGACGACCGGCAGCCCCGCCGTCATCGCCTCCACGACCGCGCACGGCAGTCCTTCGTACCGGCTGGCCATCGCGAACACGTCAAGGCCTGGAAGCAGTGCCGCGACGTCGCCGCGGTCGCCCGTGAACAACAGGCGATCGTGCAGTCCGTGCCGTGCCGCGAGCCGCTCGGTCCGCGCGCGGAGTTCGCCGTCGCCGATCCAGACGCCGAAGACGTCGGCGCGGCCGACCGCGGCCAGCGCCATGACGAAATCGTCGGGCGCCTTCTGGAAGGCCAGCCGCCCGACCGTGCCGACGACGCGCGTTCCCGGCGGCACGCCGAGCAGCCTGCGCGCCTCCGCGCGGTCGGGCGCCCCCGGCGGCGGGACCGCGGTGTCGGCGCCGATGCCGATGGTCCGGATCCGCTCCGGCGGCGCGATCCCTCTGCTAACCGCCTCGGCCGCCACGGCGGGGCCGACGGCGAGGAAGACGTCGGTGAACCGGCCGACTAGCTGCTCTATCCGGATATATGCCGTGCGCCGCGGCCACGACTGGAACCGGTGAAAAGGAAAGCCGTGAAAGGTGTGCACGATCCGGCCGACCTGCTCGCGGTGCGCGGCGACGCGGCCGAGCACTCCGGCCTTCGAGCTGTGGGTATGCACCACGTCGAAGCCCCGCAGGCATTCTCGCAGGTCAATCAGGGCCTTGCGGTCATCCAACGGTGCGATGTCGCTGCGCAGCCGGGGCATCAGCACGACCTCGAATCCCGCGTCGCGCGCCTGCCGCATGAGCCGGTCGCCCTCGCCGGTCACGAAGACGGTCTCATAGCGGTCCGCGTCGAGCGTGAGCGCGCCGCGCAGCGCCACGCTGCCCGCGCCGGCCATGAACCTGGTGATGACCTGAGCCACCTGGACCCGTCTGGCCATGTCTGTTCCCCTCCAACGACCTGCACGCACGGCAGCCGCGCGCTGAGCGCCGCCGCCGTTTCCGTTACCGCTGGATGGCTCGCGCCCGTGCCGGTGCCAAGCGCCAGCGTGGCGGCGAAAGCCCAGTACCGGCGCAACTCACCGGCCATGTAGGTCCCCGCGGTCAGGTACCGCGCCGCCTCCGCGGGATCGCAAACGCTCACGGCCGGGGTGCCGGTATCGCCGCGGACCAAGACGATGAGCTGATCCGGCGCCAGCCGGTCCGCGCGGGCCGGCCAGGCGACCTCCCTGCGGCCGTGCGGCGCACGCCGTCCCGCGTGGCCGACGCGAGCGGCGGGCACCCGCAGCGGCTCCACCAAGCCCCAGGCGAACCGCCCGTCGCTCACGCACAGGTTGTCGCAGGTCGCCATCGCGCCGTGCGCGAGTTCCGCGTGCACCAGCGTCGACTTGCCCACGCCGCCCGGCCCCGCCAGCAGGACCGTCTTCCCCCCAGTGCCGAACACCGACGCGTGCAACGGGGCGCGGCCGCGCTGTTGGCCGCGCCACAGCGCCGGATACTGCATGAGCACGGCGCGTGTCAGCAGCCGGGCACGGGCCCGGAGCAGGGCCGCGGCTGCCCGCCCCGCGGCCGGCGGCCGCCATCGGGCGACGATGTCCAGCGTCGGATCGGCACTGGTTACGAGCAGGTCGAGCCCGGAAGAGCAGGCGTCCCGCATGATCACCTGCCCCGATCGGTGCCAGGCGCCTCTCGTCAGCACCCGCCAGCCCGTGACGTCGAAGGCCGCGGAGCTTGACTCGACCGTCACCCGCACGTCCGGCGGGGGCAGGGGATCCTCGGTGAAAAGCTGTCCGGCGGCGCCTTCGGCCAGGACGCGGGCGATCCACGGGACGGCGCATCTCAACTCCACCCGTTCGCCCGCGGTATGCAGCTCCGCCCGCATGACACCAGCCACCGTCAGAACTCATCCGGGTACGGGCTCGCGGCGGCCAGGCCTTTCTCCCGCTCGTACCGAGCGGGGTGGTAGCCCGGCACGATGCCCGCGAGCAGGGCCCGGACCATCATGTCGTCTCCGTCGGCGGCGGCCGCGCGCAGCTTGTCGAGGCTGGCGGCGAAGTCGTCGGGGAGCCGGTGCGGGCGAGTGGCCCAGATGGCGGGACTAATGGTCGGCAGGCATTCTTCGTCGGCGCTGAACAGCTGTTCGTGCAGCTTTTCCCCCGGGCGCAGTCCGGTGAAGTGAATCTGGACGTCAGGGACCCGCAGATGCTCCGCGTACCGGCGAACGAGGTCCACGATCCGCACCGGTTCGCCCATGTCGAGGACGAAGGTCTCCCCGAACTCCGCCATCGGCGCGGCGGACAGCACCAGCCCGACCGCCTCCTCGACGGTCATGAAGAAGCGCGTCACGTCGGGGTCGGTGATGGTCACCGGCTCACCGCGCTCCATCTGCTCGGCCACCACCGCGAGCAGCGAGCCCCGGCTGCCGAGGACATTGCCGAAGCGAACCGAGCAGGCGCGCGTGTAGCCGCAGGCGTTCGCCTGGACGATCATCTCGGCCACGCGCTTGGTCGCGCCGAGGATCGAGTGCGGTTCCGCCGCCTTGTCGGTGGAGATCAGCACCAGCCGCGCCGTTCCCGACGCCAGCGCCGTCCGCACGACGTTGCGGGTCCCGAGGACATTGGACTTCACGCCTTCGCAGGGGTACCGCTCCAGCAGCGGCAGGTGCTTGTGCGCCGCGGCGTGGAAGACGACGTCGGGCTTGATCGCGGCGAACACCTGCTTGATCCGCGTCTCATCCCTGATGTCCGCGATGATGATCTCGGAGCTGTCGAGCAGCGCCCTGCCGTAGAGCGCGAGCTGCAGGGTGTGCATGTTCGACTCGTCGTGGTCGAGCATGTGCAGCGACGCGGGGTCGTGGCTCCTGATCTGCCGGCACAGTTCCTGGCCGATCGAACCGCCGGCTCCCGTGACAAGGACCCGCGCGCCGGACAAGACCGCCTGGACCGCTGGTTCCAGCACCCGGCGCTCGGTCCGGCCCAGGAGCTCCCGGTAGCTCACGCCGCGCATATCGACGGCCCTTGCCGCGCGTTCCATCGCCGCGAGGAACGAAGGAAGGTAGCTCACGGAGGCGCCGGTGTCGGCGGCGGCGCGGATGAGCCGGCTCAAGCTCGCCGGGGGCAGCGACGGGATGGCGATCACGACCACCGCTATCTGCCGCTCGCGGACGACCTGCCGCATGTCGGCCAGCGCGCCGAGCACGGGAACCCCGTACACCGACCTGATTCCCGGGTCGTCGTCGAGAAGCCCGACGGGGCGCAGGCCGTAGTCGGGGCAGTCTCGCAGGTCTCGCATGAGCGTGCGGGCGGCGGATCCGGCGCCCACGATCAGCGTGGCCAGACCGCTGCCCTGGTCCCGCCAGCGCGCCCGCCTCATCGGTGCCACCGACTTTGCCGCAAGCCGATGACGCCGAGCACGGGCCAGTCCGTGGCCAGCGACAGATCCGCGGCCTGGTCCAGCGAGCTATGCGGGGCGAACCTGGGCAGCGCGACCACGAGCGCCGCGTCTACCCGCCCATCGCCCAGCCTGATGTCCCGCAGGGTCACCACCGTCGGCGGCCCGCTCTCGAGCAGCACGGCCGGGCCGTCACCAGGGGGTCCGGCCGAAGCGAGCAGTGGCGCGGCGAGCCAATCTCCGTCGGCGCGCGGGCGAGCAGGGGCGAGGGGGGCCGAGCTCAGTTCGGTGTTCAGCCGACGGGCTAGCGCGTCCAGCCGCGTGCCGGAGACGGGTCCGGTCAACACGACGGTGCCGGCCCCGACCCGCCGCGCGGCCACCGTCAAACGGCCCGCGAGCTCGTCATCGATCCCGTTCACCTGGTCGCCGCGCAGCTCGGCGTCGCCCAGCGGGATCGCGCCAAGTTCCCTCGCGCCCGCCGCCGGCTCCGCGACGGTGGGCCGGGCGACCTCGCGCAGCGAGGCGAAGAGCAGGCCGATGACCAGGCCGAGCACCGCGGCGAGCGCTCCGTACGCCAGCACGTGCCGGGACGCCTGCGTCGCGGACGACGGGGAGCTGACGAGCGACGCCCCCGTGTTGGCGGACAGGCTGGTGAGCACCTGCTGGCTGGTGGCCTCGGTCGTGGCCAGCTGCTGTTCGGTCGCGCTGAGCTCCGCCAGCAGGGACTGCGCCTGCACGCTCGTCGACGCCACGCCGGAGGACGTCGCGGCGTCAAGCTTGGTCACCAGCTCGTCGCGCCTGGCGGTGAGCTGGACGACGGACTTGTTCAGCGCGGAAAGCTCGGGGTTGTCCGTGATCCCGAGCTGGTTGAGCTGGCTGACGACGATAGTGCCGAGCTCTGCGGTGAGCCGGAGTGCTACTTCTCTCCCAGGATCGGTGATCGTCAGAGCCATCACGGCCGAGGTGCCAAGCGGCGTCACCGAGATCTCATGCCGCGCCACGTCGGTCGCGTTCCTGTCGACACCCGCGGCGGTTATCGCCTGCTGCACGACGGCGGGATTGGTCGCCACCGCGGTCACCCGGCTCTGGATGGCCGACACCTGGGTGGTCGTGTCGGGCGTGGTCCCCTGGCCCTGCACGCTGGCCGTCGCCGTGTACGTCACCGGATGGGCAAGCTGTTTCACCGCCACGGCCGCAGCTGGCACGATCACCAGGATGAGCAGCAGCCACCGATGCCGCCAGAAGATACGCCTGATCGCCTCGCTGGCTTCCACGCTTCCCCCCACGTTCGCGGTAAAGCCTCACGGTACGGTCGGCCGCTCGCCGCTTGCCTCGGCCAATCGCGGCTAATCGCGAGCCTTTTTCCTACGTCATTTGCCGGACCCTCTAACCCCAAGGACCTGCTTAAACTCGCCCGATGGGGCAGTTCACCGGCCGCGTCGTCTTCATCGGGGCCGTGCACGAGGCAGTGCCGGCGCTCAGCGCGCTGCTGAGCGCCGGCGACGTCGCCGAGGTGATCACGTTGCCGGTCGAGCGGGCCGCCACCACGGCCGGCTTCGTTGACCTGGAGCCGCTCGCCGCACGGTTCGGGGTCCGGCTGCTGCGGTGCGCGAACGTCAACGCCGAAGAGTCACACATCAGGGCGCTACAGCCGGACCTGATCGTGGTAACCGGGTGGACCCGCTTGCTTTCACCACAGCTGCTCGCCGTGCCGCCGCGCGGCTGTGTCGGGTTCCACGCCTCGATGCTGCCGCGCAACCGCGGCCGGGCGCCGGTGAACTGGGCCATCTTGCGCGGCGAGAAGACGACAGGTAACACGATGATGTACCTGAGCGCCGACGCCGATGCCGGCGACATCATCGACCAGCGTCGGGTGCGGATAGGACCCGCCGATACGTGCGCGACCGTCTACGCGAAGGTCGGCGTCGCGGGCGCCGACATGCTCAGGACGCACCTGCCGGCCCTGCTCGACGGCACCGCACCGCGGCGGCCACAGGACACCGGCGCTGACGCGCAGGCCTTGCTGCCCAAGCGGACGCCGGAGATGGGGATCACCGACTGGGACCGGCAGGCACGCGCCGTCCATGACTGGATCCGGGCCCTCACCCAGCCGTATCCCGGCGCCTTCACGCTCCTTCGCGACCGGAAGGTCATGCTGTGGGCGTCGGCCATCCCGCCCTGGCCGCCGGGCAGGCCCAGCGCCGAGCCAGGGCAGATCCTCGGTTACGAGGCGGAAGGCATCCGGGTAAGCACCGCGGACGGCAGCCTGCTCGTCACCGCCATGTCGGACGACGGCGAGCGGCCCGAGCCGGCGGCCGGCTGGGCCCGTCGCGCCGGCCTGCGGGCCGGCCATCAGTTCAATCCGGTTCCGCGCGCCATCGCCCGGTGGGCGCTCGGACGCGGACCGGGGTGAACCGGCATGGCGGGCCAGCAGATCGCCGTCATCGGCGCGCACCCCGACGATGAGCTGCTCGGAGCAGGCGGGACCGTCGCCCTGCACGCGCGCGGCGGCGACGACGTGCACGCCATCATCGTCGCCGACGGCGCGGGGAGCCGGTATTCGGCAACCATGAACGAGACGCTCCAGAAACACGCGCGACGGGCCGCCGAGGTCATCGGCTTCGCCTCTCTCCGGTTTCTGGCACTGCCGGATCAGCGGCTGGACACGATCCCGCTCATCGAGCTGACCCAGCGGCTCGAGGCGATCCTCGACGACATCCATCCAAAGATCGTCTATACGCACTTCCCGCAGGACGTCAACGACGACCACCGTGTCGTCGCCAAGTGCGCCTGGGTCGCCTGCCGGCCCTATCGCAGGCGGCTGAGCAAGTTCGCGGTCTTCGAGACGCCGTCGTCGACGGAGTGGGCGTGGCCGCTAGCGGGGACGTCGCTGCAGCCCAACCTGTTCGTCGACATCACCGACACGATCGACATCAAGATCGCGGCCATGGAGTGCTACGAGACCGAGCTGCGCGATTACCCGCATCCGAGGTCCCCCCGGGCGCTGCGGGAACGCGCCGCGCACTGGGGCAGCGACGTCGACCGCCTGGCGGCCGAGCCGTTCCGGGTGCTGCGGGAGCTGGCGTGAACGCCCGGCTTGTCCTCGTGTGCACCACGATGCTCGCCGTTGCCTGCTGCACCGCCCCGCCCACGCCCCCGTCCGCCCCGCCGCCGCGCGCACCGGCCCAGTTGCCCTACCGTTACCTCACCGACTTGTCCAGCGGGACCCAGGCCCGCCAGTACGGCTTCAACCTGGTCGACCTCGGCCCGTACCGCTCGCTGATCGACGCGCTGCCCCCGGGGGAGCGAGCGCTGGTATGGCTCGGCGGTTACTCCCGCGCCGGTTGCGTGTTCGTGACCACGGACGCGCGAATACGTCGGGAGGTGTTGGCGCTCGCCAGGGACCCGAAGGTAGCCGGGTATTACATCGACGATGAGGCCGACGACGCGCTGCCCGCGAACGGCGGGCACTGCCCCGACGTGGTGGCGCAGATCGAGGCCCGCGACCGGCTAATGCACCTGCTCGCGCCGGGCACGTTCACCTATGAGGTGGTAGCCGAACCAGGCGACTTCGCGACCTTCGCCCGGGCGACCGATGTGCTGGGCGCGGCCGCGTACCCCTGTCTAACGGGCCATCCGTGCGACTGGTCGAAGATCCCCAGGTACATCGCCGACCTCGACGCCGCCCACGTGGCCAGGTACTGGGGCCTCGTGCAGGCCTTCGGCCAGGGAAAATGGAACGCTCCCACGCCCAGCGAACTGAGAATCATGATCGGCCAGTGGCAGCGGTCGCGATGGCAGGGGGAGCAGGTCTTCGCCTGGGACTGGGCCGGCTGGTCCCTAGCGAGTCACCCCGCCTTGCTCGCGGTCCTAGGCGCCGCGAACACGGCCCGCGCTCCCTAGTAGGCCCGCACCCTCGCGTGATCCCGGCAGTCACACCATCCTCTGGTTTTGACTTCGCATACCGTGTGACCATTTTGCTGGGTATATATATACGCATATATCCGAAATGGTCTCGTCACGGGGTGCGCTAAGTCAGGCCGGGCGCGTTCCCGTCCGCCTGACGCTCCGCCTGACGCTCCGCCTGACGCCGCCCGCGTCGCGATGCGGCCCCTTATGACTCAGCACTAGGTCCGATCGAGCGGCTTCACCCAGCGCCGCCAGTCGTCCTGCCTCTGGTAACCGCTGCCCGCCCAGAAATCGCGGCCCAGATCGTTGCTGTCGAGCACCATCGCGTCGGCGCGACCGCCTCCCAGCGCCCTGAACCGGTTCTCCGCTGCTTCCAGCAGCGCGGACGCGACACCCTGGCGCCGCCAGTGCGGGCGGACCGCGAGCCGGTACAGGTGGCAGCGCCAGCCGTCCCAGCCGGCGATGACCGAGCCGATCAATTCGCCCTCGTGATCGGCCACGATCACCGCTTCCGGGTCCCGGTCGAGCAAGGACGCCGCCGCCTCCCGCGTGTCTGTCGGCCGAAAGAGATTCTCGGCCGCCTCCAGCCACAGCCCTATCAGTGCGTCGATGTCGTCGGCGGCCGCGGCGCGCAACCGGAATGACCCATCCAGCATGGGCAGAAGGTGCGAACGGACGGCGCGGAGCACGAACGGCGCGACCGGCAGCCGGTCCAGGTCGCCGATCGCATGCACGCCGACACCGGCGCCTTCGCGCAGGTCGATGTCGCCGGGCGCGATGCCGCCAACGACGTAGAACAGCGAGACCAGCCGGCCGTCGCCCTCGGCGTCGACTTCCTCGGTGAGGAAGACCGGCTCCGCGATCTTCAGCCCGGTCTCCTCGAACACCTCGCGGCGCACGGCATCCTCGACCGACTCGCCGTCTTCCACCGCGCCACCGAACCCAGACCAGCACCCCGGATGGGGGATGCCCGGCTTGTCATCGCGGTGATGCAGCAGCAGCTTGCGGTCATCGGTGACGATGAGCAGCATCGCCGCCCGGCCAGGGGAGGGTTCGGGTGTCGCTGGCACGCGCCAACCGTATAACGAGCTGGATGGGACATTCCTCACAGGCCCGGGTAGCTGGGGAAGGTGCAGGAGGGGACGCTTCCGCTGCCTGAGATCGGGGTTACTGTCACGTCCGTGCCCGACGGCGTGAAGTTCGTGTTGTAGGTGCTGATGTTCGCGTACTCGGCGGACGAGCTGGTGGCGTCGAGGCTGACGTTCTCCAGCGTGAGGCCGAGCGGGTTGGCGGAGTCGTAGCCTTCCAGCACCGACTGCGCGCTGGATGCCGAACTAACCGACTTGAACCCGTCGACCACGATGTCAGTGAAGTCCGGCGTCGTCGAACCGTTGCCGCTGGAGTAGAACGGGTTGAACTCGAAGTTGTGCTTGACGCCGGTGTCGCAGATGTTCAGGTAGCTCACGTCCGAGACCTTGCCGCCCTCGCTCGAGCTGGTCTTGATCCTGATGCCGTTGTTGTCGGTGCTCACGTTGCCCGAGCTGTCGGTCCCGCTCACGGTGTCGTTCTGGACCAGGATGTTGGTGACGCCGTACTGCGTCTGGCTGCCGATGGAGATGCCGTGCGTGCCGTAGAAGTGGCTGTTCTCTATGGTCATGTTCGAGGCGGCGGCGGAGTTCGTCTTGATCGCGATGCCGTCGTCGCCGTCCTCGATAAACGAGTCGTTGACGGTCACGTTCGTAGCGCTGTCCGGGTCGACGCCGTCGGTGTTCCGCGCCGTCGCCGGGGTCTTGATCCGGACGCCCCAGACGGTGAGGCCGTTGCCGCTTTGGAAGTACACGTGGAAGAACGGCGCGTTCACCAGGTCGATGTCGTACAACGTCAGGTTGTTGTTGCCGTCTGACTCGATCAGCCGCGGGTTGTTCTGCTTCTTGCCGTCGCTGTTCGCGGTGTTCGCGAGGGCCCACCAGGTGCCGCTGGTACCCAGGATGTCCTGGTCCCCGCGGCCGTCGATCTCGCCCTGCGAGCCACTGCCGTTTTGTGTTCCCATGATCCCGGCGTTGGACCCGGTCACGTTGATGAACGGCTTGCATCCGTTATCGCTTGAGGCGACCGTTCCGCAGGTCGCCTGGCCAGAGACCTGGTAGTTCGCCGGGTTTCTCGACGCGTAGAGCGTGGCGCCCGCCTCGATGACCAGGTCGACGCTGGCCGGCAGCGACAGCGGGCCGGCCAGGAACGCGTTGTCGCTGCCGCTCGGCGCCAGCACCACCGCCTTACCGGTTCCGCCGCAACTGTTGAGGGCGGACTGGATCCTCGCGCTATCAGGCGGGGTCGTTTCGTCCGCGCTGCTGAACTGCTCGTTGCTGGTCGCGAGCTGAGCGCTCAGCGTGGTGCAGGTCGCGGGGATGGACGGCTGGCTGACCGAACGGCTGTCGCCCGTGGCCAGCGTTACAGATGCGCGGGCCGGTGCGGTGACAAACGCGGGGATGAGCGCGCCCGCCGCGACGGCCAGCGCGAGGATTGCCGGTGTCCTCATGATGAACTTCCGTTCTTCAGTACATTTCGACGCAGTCGTAGCTGTACGCCGGGCTCAGGTAGTCGCTCAGGGCGGCGGATCCGCTGATCGCCGTGATCGTCATCGTGTTGGTGCCGGCGACGAAGGCGCTGGCCGGCACGGCGTACGTGAGCAGCGTGTTGTTGCCCCGGTAGGTGCCGATGGTGAGGCTGCGAGAATTCGGCTGGGACGTCGGTGACGGGGCGGCGGAGGTCCAGTTGTTGACCGTTATCTGCGGCCGGCCGCCGGCGTAGGCGGCGGTGATGCCGATCCGTACCGTCCGGGCGGTGATCTCCGGAAGGGTGAAGTGCACCGTCGTCGGGTTGTTCACGTCCTTGAACTGGTAGGCGGGGAACTCGCTGTCGGAACTGCTGCCGACGGTGTAGGTGACCGGGCCCCAGCTCGCCATGCGCGCGTCCGACGGGTGCATCCACGTCAGGTTCGACCAGTTGAGGAATCCGGTCGGCGCCCCGGTCCAGGTCCCGATGCGGAACACCGGGCTGGCGGGCGTGAACCAGCCAGAGTTGAGGTTCTGCCCGGTGAGCGTGGTGCCCGCGGTCACCGTCACCGACTGCGACGCGACGGCCAGCTCATCTTGGTACATGGTCATCGTGTAGGTGCCCGGCTTCATGGCGGGGCTGTAGTAGTCGCCGTTGGACTGGGCGGACGCCCAGTACTGCGCGGTCGAGTTCGCCCAGCCAACGGTCACGGTGGTGCCGCTCGTCGCACCGTACGCGCCGCCCGCGACAAACCCGCGGGCCGACGCCGGCACGTTGCCCATGAGGCCGAGGTCATCCATGAAGCTCATGTCGGGAGCCGCCGGCGCAGTGGTGCCGGAGAGCATCAGCGCGTAGGGGCCGTACAGGACGTTGAGCCGCTGCGCTTCGGTCTGGTTGTGTTCGGAGAACATGTAGTTGTAGAGCTGGTTATCGGTCGTGCCCTGCTGCTCGATGTCGCGGAAGAACGGGCCGCCGGCGCTGCTTTCCCTATTGCCGTACGCCATGTACACGCCGATACCGCTGCCGGTGACGCCGCGCACCGTCAGGTCCATCGCCTGGCGGTTGGAGTAATACTTCGACCGGGTCTGCCCGTCGAGCAGGTAAATGTCCGTGGACTCGATCGCCGTGCCGCCGTTGACCTCGGCGGGCGTGAGGACCGTGGTGATCACGCTGGAGTTCAGCCGGGAGATCCACCGCAGTTCACCGCCGCCGGCGGAGTTCACGTACGTGGCCATGTAGATGTTGTTCTGGCCGTTGACGGCCACGAGGTAGTGGTACAGCGTGCCGCTGCCATACCAGTCGGTCACCGACTCGGTGACCACGACGTAGTTGCCGCTCTGGTAGGCGGTCACGGTCGCGCCGCTGCCTAGGCCCGACTCGACCTGCGAGAAGGAACTCTGATCCTGGAGTTCCACGCCGTTGTAGTTCAGCGACGTCATGTCGCCGTCGGACTGGTTGATCTTGAAGGTGAGCCCGGCGCCGGTGCTCACGGTGAAATACCCGCCGCTGCTGGTGTACCCGAACGCGGTGGCCGCCCTGGCGGGCGGAGCTAAAGTCGACTCGCCGACGGCCAAGGCAAAGGAAGCGGCCGCCAGGCCGCCTGCCCCGGCCAGGAACTGGCGTCGGCCGAGCGCGCGGGATCCTTGTTTGAACATGTTCCAACGGAACAAGCCCGCCGACCCCCGGTCAAGGCCACCCCCGCGCACCGCGGACACATCCCAAGGTCGGAACCGCACCGTAGTCGAAAGGCCTCGAAAGTTTCAGTATTCGCACAAAATCCACAAGATCGAACACGGCCGTGACGCGCGGTCTAGCGGCCTTCGCTGCCGTCATTGTCCGTTCCTGAGGCGGCGGATGGCCGCGCCGACGAGGGGTTCGCTGAGGACCACCGCCAGCGCCATGCTGGCGAGCAGCCATCCAGCCAGGGCCGTGCTGCGCAGGCCTGGCCCAGACAGCACAAGCCCGCCGACGACCGGGCCAGCGGCGGCGCCGAGGTTGTACGCCGAGGAGAACCCGGCTGACGCGATGTCGGAGCCGCGCGGCGCGACGACGAGGACACGCGCTTGCATCGAGACCAAGACGCCGGCCACGCCGAAGCTCTCGGCCGCCTGCAAGACCGCCGCCACGGGGCCCGCGGTTCCCAGGACATAGAGCCCGAGCAGTGCGGCGGCCAGGATTCCGGTCGAGGCGACCTGCGCCACCCGGGGATGCCGGCTCAAGATAAGGCCGGAGCAGCCCACTCCGGTCAGCGAGGCTAGACCTCCGAGGAACAGCACCGGTGGAACGTCTCCCGCGGGAAGTCCGCTGACTTTGGTCAGGAACGCGCTGACGTAGGTGTAGGCGCAGAACGTACCGGCGACAGCCAGGAACGTTGTGGTCACTAGCAATCCGTAGCCAAGCGCATCGGGGTGAGTGCCCGCCGCGGCGTGATTGTCTGACGGCCTGCGGGCGGGGATCAGCACGACCACCGCGGCGGCTACCGCCAGGCCGAGGCCGGACACGGCGACGAAGGACATGCGCCAGCCAGCATGCTGGCCTATCCACGTGCCCGCGGGCACTCCGAGGAGGAGGGCGAGCGTGCCGCCCGATGCCACTATGGCGACGGCCCGGCCGCGTTCGCCGGCCGGGAACAGGCCCGCTGCCGCTACCGCCACTATCGACCAGAACACCGCGTGGGACAGGGCCGTCACCACCCGCGCGGCGACGAGCCACCCGTAGCCTGGAGCAGCCGCGGCGGCCAGGGTCCCGGCGACGAAGACTCCCAGCAAGCCGGTCAGCAAGAAGCGACGGGGATAATTGCGGGTCAGGTACGTCAGCGGCGCCGACGTCACAACAACCACCGCCGCGTAGACCGTCACCAGCAGGCCAGTAGCCGACAGCGAGGAGCGCAGGCTCGCGGACATGACCGGGAGCAGGCCGACGGGCAGGTTCTCGCTTGTCGCATAACAAAACGCAGCGGCTCCGAGTGCCCCGGCCGCGGCGAGACGCCGCCGGGGCGGCAAGACCCCGGTAACTGTACTGACCCGTCTGTGAGTTTCGGCCCCGCTCATCATCTCACCTGTCAACAGGCTGAGCCTGCCGGTGCCAGAGTCAGCCGGGAACCGTTCGGGATAAATGAACAGAGTCGCGGCGCGGGCCTTCAGCTACGGCGGGATCTCAGGGAAAGCGACGGCGATGTCGAGCCCGCCGCCTTCGCGAGCGCGGGCGGTGACCGAGGCGCCGTGCGCGTCGGCGATGGCCCGGACGATCGCCAGGCCGAGCCCGTGACCTTCCGCAAGCACGCGGTCGGCGCCGAGCCGCTGGAACGGCTGGAACAGGCGGTTGACCTCCGACGCCGGCACGACGGCACCGGTGTTGCGCACGGACAGGACCGCGCGGCCGTCGCGGGTCGCGGTCGTCACCTCGGCGCTGCCGCCGGGCACGTTGTACCGGACGGCGTTGTCGGCCAGGTTGGCGATCAAGCTCTCGGCCAGCCTCGGGTCGCCGGCCACTCGCGCTGAACCGAGCCTCGCGTCGAGGCGCACCTGGCACCGTGCGGCGAGCTCGCCGCGGGTCCGGACGACGCGGCGGGCGAGTTCGGCGAGGTCGAGCGGCTCCTGGCGTTCGATGCCGCGTTCTCCTGTGGCCAGGGTGAGCAGCGCGTCGATGAGCCGTTCGGTCGCGATGCCAAGCGACAGCACCTGCTCGCAGGCCTCCCGCAGCGACGCCTGCGAGACAAGCGGATCCGCGAGTGCGACCTGCAGCAGGGTCCGCTCGGCGGTCAGCGGGGTGCGCAGCTCATGCGACGCGTTGGCCACGAAGTGCCGCTGCGCCTGGAACGACGCCTCCAGCCTCTCCAACAAGTCGTTCAGCGTCTCGCCGAGCCTGGTGAACTCGTCGTCGCGGGGGCCGAGCCGCAGCCGCCTGCTCAGGTTGCTGGCGGAGATGTCGCGCGCGGTCGCGGTCATCAGCCGCACGGGCCGCAGCAGCCGCGTCGCGAGCAGCCACCCGAACCCGACCGACAGCAGCGCGAGCACCAGCAGGATCGTGAGGATAAGGGGCAGGGAAGGCTCGACGGTCTGCGTGAGCGGGTGCTTGACCACCGGCGGACCCGACGAGCCCGCCTCCTTGGTCGAGCTCACGGCGAGAAAGGCGATCGACAGCACTACCAGGCCGGAGATGAGGAACGCACCCGCGTACAGCAGCGCGAACCGCAGCCGCACGCTCACGCTTCGCCGACCCGGTAGCCGCCCTCGCGGACGGTGTGGACGAGCGGCGGGTCGCCGAGCTTGAGCCGCAGCCGCCTGATCGTGGTCTTCACCGCCGTGGTGAACGGGTCGGCCTCGGAGTCCCAGACGCGTTCGAGCAACTCCTCCGCGGACACGATCCGGCCGTCGGCCGCCAGCAGGCACTCGAGCACGCCGAACTCCTTCGGGCTGAGCTCGAGCCGCCGACCGGATCGGAACGCTACCCTTCGCCCAGGGTCGACGGTGAGCTCTCCGCTTTCCAGTACTGGCGGCACCATTGCTACCGAACGGCGCGCGAGTGCTCGTATCCGGGCGACTAGCTCCGCGAAGTCGAAGGGCTTGGGGAGGTAGTCGTCGGCTCCCAGGCCAAGCCCGTCCACCCGGTCGGCCACCGTGCTCGCGGCGGTCAGCATGAGCACGCGGCTGCCGGACCCTTCCGACACAATCCGGCGGCATACCTCATCGCCGTGGGTGCCCGGCAGGTCCCTGTCGAGGACCACCACGTCGTACCGGGTCACCGACAGCGACTCAAGCGCGTCCGCCCCGTTCAGCGCCACGTCGACCGCCATGCCCTCACGCCGCAGCCCGGTCGCGATGGCCCTGGCGAGAATCTCGAAATCCTCGGCGACCAGCACTCGCATGGCTCCCACGATGCCACAAGCGACGGTGTCAACCAGGTGTCAGTTTCCGACACCGTGCCGACACCGGCGCCCCCGTAAAAAGGCCGCATGATCGAAGTCAGCGGACTGCGCAAACGCTTCGGGCCGACGGTGGCGCTCGACGGGATGACGTTCACCGCCGCCCCCGGCCTCGTCACCGGTTTCGCCGGGCCGAACGGTGCGGGCAAATCCACCACGATGCGCGTCATCCTCGGCCTGGACCGTGCCGATTCCGGGATCGCGCTCGTGCACGGCAAGCCGTACCCCTCCTTCGAGCATCCCCTCACACACCTCGGGTCGCTGCTCGACGCTAGCGCCCTGCAGCCCAGCCGGACCGCGCGCGACCACCTGCGGTGGCTGGCGCTGTCTCAGGAACTGCCGACCCGGCGCGCCGACGAGGTGCTCGAGCTCACCGGGCTTTCGTCGGTAGCTCGCCGCCGGGCGGGCGGTTACTCGCTGGGTATGCGGCAGCGGCTGGGCGTGGCGGCGGCGCTGCTCGGCGACCCGCCGGCGCTGATGTTCGACGAGCCGTTCAACGGGATGGACCCGGAAGGCATCGTCTGGCTGCGCGGCTTCCTGCGC
>DATMKQ010000017.1:0-23867 GCA_035571275.1 Trebonia sp. | reverse complement strand
CTCGACGTCACCATAACCAGGGCCGCATAACCCACGCCGCCTGACCAGGCCCGATCACCGAACCAGGCCCGGGTCCGCTGCCGCACGCCCATTTGAGGATGTTATTTTCCGGTCAGTGCAACCTGTCACGACTAGAGCGCGTCCAAGGTGCGAGACGATCCCGCGTACGGGGTCTGTGGATACCCGGGAGCTGACCATGCGCGCTGTCTGGCGTAGCGGCGGTGGACTTACGTTGGCCGCGACCGTGGCCCTGCTGACCACAGCCGCCTGCGCGACCGCGGCCACCTCGGCTGCGCCTGGCGGGGTGCACCACGCCGCGAGCGCGGCGGCGGCCACGCCAGGCTGGCGGGTAGTCAAGACCTTCGGCCCCGACCCAGTCAACGCGCCCTCCGGCGTCCTCGCCGCGGTCTCGGCGACGGACGCCTGGTCAGCCTGGTCCGGGTCCAGGCTCAGCGTCGTCGAGCACTGGACGGGCGGCGCCTGGCGCTCCGTCCCGGTACCCGCCAGGCTGGACGGCTACGTCAAGACGGCGGTCTCGATCAGCGCGTCCTCGTCGCGCGACATCTGGCTGTTCGCCAGCTACCGGACCACGGAGGCGCTGCGCTGGACCGGTAGCAGCTGGTTGCTCCAGCCGATTCCGTCCTGGGTGCTCAGGCGGTCGTCCGGCACGCTCAGCGTTACTAGCGCTGTGTTCGGGGCCAAGAACGTCTGGGTCTTCAGCCTCGGGGCCGGTGGCTACGCCGCCCACTACGACGGCCGCGAATGGGCGCGGGTAAGCCTGCCGGAGACACCGGTTGAGGTGAGCGTCGCCGCGCCCGACGACATCTGGGCACTCGGCCCGAGCATCGGCTACGTCATGCGCTGGAACGGGCGGAAGTGGACGACCGTGCGCCTGCCGCTGCTGCCGCTGCGGGTCGGCGAGTCCGTTTCGTACACGAACATCACGGCGGTCGGCCCGCGGGAGGCCTGGCTGTTCCGGACGATCAGGTCCCAGAACACGCAACTGCCTAGCACCGCGATGATGCGCTGGAACGGCACGTCCTGGCTGACGGCGCCGAGCCCGGCGGACATCGTCGGCTCGCTGATCCCGGACGGGGACGGCGGCCTGTGGGCGGACGGCATCGACATCAACCCGGGCGGGTTCTGGTACTTCTACCATCTGTCCCGCGGCCACTGGCTGCAGATCACGCCGCCGGGCGTGGACATCCACTCACCCGAGATCCTGACTCAGATCCCCGGCACGCGCTCGGTCTGGGCGACCGGATCTTCGTTCGGCGCCAAGGGCTACTTCGGCGTGATCCTGAAGTACTCACCCTGACGCCTCAGGGACCTCTCAGGGGCCCAGAACCCGTTCCAGGTAGGGGTTGACGAAGATTCGGTCCGGGTCTAGTTCATCGCGGAGCCGCAGGAAATCGGGGAAGCGCGGGTACAGGACACCGAGGTGCTCGGCGTCGAGGGTGTGCATCTTGCCCCAGTGCGGGCGGCCGCCGACGGCGGCGTTGATCGACTCGAACAGGCGGAAGTACTGCTCGTACGGAAGTCCGGCGTACTGGTGAATCGCCACGTAGGCGCTCTCCCGGCCGTAGGCCGTGGACAGCCAGATGTCGTCCGCGGCCGAAACCCGGACCTCCACGGGGAACATCACCGGGTCGGCGAGCCGCGGCACGGACCCGCGCAGTTCGGCGAGGACGTCAAGCACAGCGTCGCGGGGCACCTCGTACTCCGATTCCACGAACCTGACCCGGCGCGGCGTCACGAACACCCGATGCGAAGGGGCGGAGTAAGAGCGCTTGGACAAGGTCGCGGCGGCGAGCCGGTTGAGCGGTTTGATCAGGCCGGGGAGCGCTCGCCCGGTCCGGCACAGCGCGCCGAACGCCCCGTTCTCCATGACCTCGTACTCCCAGAACCTGCGCCACTCCGGCAGTGGAGGAGGCACCTGCTTGGCTTCCGCGGCGAGCCTGTTGTTCCGCTTGACCAGGGCCCTCTTCCCGTAGGGGAACCAGAAGAACTCGAAGTGATCGTTGCCGGCCGCGAACTCGGCGAACCGGGCCGTGACCTCTTCGAGCGGCATCGGGCGCTCGTCGGCGGCCAGGGCGAACGCGGGAACGCAGCGCAGCGTCACGGTGGAGATGACGCCGAGGGCGCCGAGGCTGACCCGCGCGGCCGCGAACAGGTCAGGCCGTTGCTCCGCCGAGCACGACACCACCATGCCGTCCGCGAGCACTAGGTCCAGGGCCACGACCTGCGTGGCGAGGCCGCCGAGCCGGGCCCCGGTGCCGTGCGTGCCGGTCGAGATCGCGCCTGCGATCGTCTGCTCGTCGATGTCACCGAGGTTCGGCAGTGCCAGGCCGAGCAGGTCGAGGGCGGCGTTGAGCGATCGCAGCGTGGTGCCCGACCGCACCGTGACCAACCCAGATTCAGCGTCAGCCGATATCACGCCGGCCCAGCGGGAAAGGTCGAGGGCGGCGCCCGAGGTGGCCGCGGCCGGGGTGAAGGAGTGCCCGCTGCCCAGGGCCCGCACGGGAAGGCCAGCAGAAACCGCTTCCCTGATCGCGTCGGCGATGGCTTCCGCGGTCCGCGGCCAGTATCGCCGCGCGGGATCGGCGGACGCCGTGCCTGCCCAGTTCTGCCAGGTCATTAGCTCAGTGTTCTCCCCACCGGCCTCATTACATCACTACCGGCAAACCAGGTCAGTGTGTTCCAGAAGCTCCGCGGAGCGGTTATCGTTCCCAGCATGTCAGGCACTCTCGCCAGACCCGGCACGGGTCTGGATCGCTGTGAGCGGGCGACCGCCCAGCTGGATCCGCCGTTCGCCGTGGTCGACCTCGAGGCCTTTGACAGCAATTCGGCGGACCTGGTGCGCCGGGCCGGCGGGTTGCCCATCCGCGTGGCGAGCAAGTCGCTGCGCTGCAGGTACCTGATAGAACGCGTGCTGGCCCGGCCTGGGTACCAGGGGGTCATGTGTTATTCGCTCGCCGAGGCGCTGTGGCTGCACGCGTCGGGGACGAGCGAGGACCTCCTCGTGGCCTATCCGACCGTGGACCGCGCGGCGCTGCGCGCGCTGGCGGCGGACCCCGTCGCCAGTCGGCACGTCACGGTGACCGTGGACTCCTCCGCTCACCTCGATTTCATCGACGCGACGCTGGGCGACGGCCACCCGCGGATCCGGGCCTGCCTGGACCTCGACGTGTCGTGGCGGCCGTTGGCCCGCGGGCCGCAGCCGCACATCGGGACCAGACGGTCCCCGCTGCACACTCCGCAGGAGGCGGCACGGTTCGCCGAGACCATCCTCGCCCGGCCCGGATTCGCGCTCGTCGGCGTCATGGGCTACGAGGGTCAGATCGCCGGACTCGGCGACTCCCCGCCCGGTCACCCGGTCCGGGCGGCACTGCTCCGGGTGATCCAGGCGCGTTCGGCGGGAGAATTGCGCGAGCGGCGCGCGGAGACAGTACGCAGGATCCGCGCGCTCACCGCCCTTGACTTCGTCAACGGAGGCGGCACCGGGTCGCTCGAGTCGACATCGGCGGACAAGTCGGTCACCGAGGTCGCGGCCGGGTCGGGCCTGATCGGACCCACGATGTTCGACTCCTACCGCAGGTTCAGGCCCAAGCCTGCCCTGCTTTACGCGCTGCCCGTGGTGCGCCAGCCCGCCCCCGGGATCGCCACCCTGTTCAGTGGCGGCTACGTCGCGTCGGGTACCGGGACCCGCGACCGGCTGCCCTCGCCGTTCCGTCCCGCGGGCCTGCGCCTGACCGGCACAGAAGGCGCGGGCGAGGTCCAGACGCCGATGCGTGGTGCGGCCGCCGGCCGGCTGCGCCCCGGTGACCGGGTATGGATGCGGCACGCGAAGGCGGGCGAACTCGCCGAGCGCTTCACTACTTACCACTTGATCGATCCGAACCGGGCGGACGCGGAGAGCGTTCCCACCTATAGAGGCGAAGGACAGTGCTTTGGATGAAACGATCGCGGCGGGAACAGAAACCGCGCTGCCAGCCGCCCTCGCGGAACCAACGCGGCGGGTCGCGCCAAGCTGGATAACGTATCTCTTCCTGGCCAATATCGGCTTGTGGCTGGGCGTCTACGCGCCACTGCAGGTGCTGCTGCCCGAACAGGTGCAGTCGCTGCACGATCACGTGAGCAAGAGCGGCAGCGTGCCAACCGGAGCGGACGCGGTGCTGCTGTCGGTCGTGATGGGCGTGGGCGCGATCGCGTCGCTGGTCGCGAACCCGGTCGTCGGGACGCTGTCGGACCGGACCACCCACGTGCGCGGCCGGCGTCATCCGTGGACGGTGGCGTGCGCGCTGACGGCCGCCGTCGGCATTCTTATCGTCGCGGCGGCACCGGCGATCTGGGTGATGGCGATCGGGTGGTTCATCGCGGAGCTTGGCCTTGGCGGCATGCTCGCCACGCTGACCGCCGCGCTACCCGACCGGGTGCCCGCGACGCAGCGTGGCACGCTCGGCGGCCTGATCGGGATCAGCCAGATGCTCGGCACGGTGCTGGGCGCGCTGATCGTGACCGTGATCGTGACAAGGATGTCGGCCGGTTACGTCACATGCGCGGTGATCGTCGTCGCGGGTGCGGCGCTGTTCGCGGCGCGCACGCCCGACGAGCCGCTGCCCGCGGAGTTCAAGCCCCGGGTACCCGTGCGGACCGCGCTGCGGCGGCTGTGGGTTTCGCCTCGGCAGCACCCCGACTTCGGCTGGGCCTGGGGGACGCATTTCCTGGTGAACCTCGGTAACGACCTGGGCACCTTGTACCTGCTGTACTTCCTCAACAACCGCGTGCACTACCACGACCCGCAGACCGGGCTGCTCACGCTCATGGCCCTGTACGCGGTCGCGCTGCTGATCGCCGGCGCGGTCTGCGGCACGATGTCGGACCGGTCGGGCAAGCGCAAGCCGTTCATCCTTGGCTCGGTGGTGCTCATGGCCTCGGCCGCGTTCATCCTGTCCGCGTCGCCGACATGGGGGATGGCATTGATAGCGGCGCCGCTGCTCGGCGCCGGGTTCGGAACCTACTGGGCCGCGGCACCGGCGCTGCTGACTCAAGTGCTGCCGGCGGCGCAAGACCGCGGCAAAGACATGGGCCTGATCAACATCGGATATAGCGCGCCCCTGGTGGTGGCTCCGCTGCTCGCCGGGGTAGTACTCGGACTACTGAACAGCTACCCGGCCCTCTTCGCTGTGGCCGGCGTTGTGACAGTCATGGCGGCCATGACAGTCACGCGGGTCCGTTCAGTGGCATGACCGCCTATACCAAATCGAGATGAAGCGGCATACTTGTTCCAGGCGACAAATGGTGGAGGTCACCCATTGACGAACCGGGCCTTCCGCTCATCAAGAGGCCTCGTCGGGGGGTTGTCTCTCCTCTTCGCGGCTGTTCTCAGCATGACAGGGCTGACCGCCTGCGGCGCCCCGCAGTACACCTACGTCGCAGACTCCTCGCAGGGGACGTATTACAAGGTGCCCTACGGCTGGCACCAGATCTCACAGCAGGATCTCAAGACGGCCCTGCAGGCGGTGGGTGCTTCGGGCGCGGGGGTCTGGTCCACAGCCTTCGACGCCGGGTCCGCACCGTCGGCTAACCATTTCCTTGACGGCAGCGTGTCCCAGCCGTTCCTGTTCGCCGAGGTCGGTGAGGTTTCCTCCACGGTGAGCAATGAACTTTCATACAACGTGCTGCGCGATTTCATGCTGCCGGTGACATCGACCTCACGGCAACAAGACGCGCAGAGCGGCTTCCCGCTCACCGACTTCAAGCAGATACGCGACCAGACGATCACCGGCAGCCAGGGCGTGCACGGAGTTCGGGAGACATTCCAGTACACGTTCCCCGGCGGGGCCGTGGACACCTTCGACGAAGACGTGCTGACCAACGCCGATCAGACAATCGTGTACTTCCTCATGGTGCACTGCACTAACGCCTGTTACTCGCAGAATCAAAACGACATTAACACCATCATGTCGTCATTTACCGTCGGGAGTCCGACATGAAGAAGGCGCAGCAGGCGGGGCGAGGACTCATCTTTGCGGGTGGGCGGCCGAGAGAAGATGACATCCTGACCCGCAAGCGGGTTCCTCTCTGGGACCGCATCAAGTGGCTCGTACTGCTGGCCGCTATCTGGCTGATCCTGGTCTGGTCGGTGATGGCGGACGACCCGCTTGTCGGGTTCGTCGACGCCATGCGGATCGAAGTCAGCGAGGGGTGGTGGGTCTTCGTCCTCGCCGGCCTCGAGGCCCTGCACCAAATTCACTTCTTGATCAGCGAGCACTCGGCGGCGTACAACCAGTTCTGGGTGAAAAGGGTCTGGGGTGCCTCCCACCGGTTCACGAACAGCAAACTTTCGGCCTGGACCCAGTTCCGCATCGGCCGCCTGATCCGCTGGGTTGTCCTGATCGCCGTCATCGCGATCCTCGCCGGCAAGATCACGCACCTCTCGCCGGTCCTCGCGCTGCTGAGAGTGCCTGAAAACGTGTGGCACGCGCTGCCGACCATCATCCAGTACGCCTTCCTCTTGTTCTTTACGGTCGCCCAGTTCGCGCTGCTCTTCTGGTTCCTGTCCCGGGGAGGCGTGGACGTCTACTTCCCTGACGACATCAAGACGAGGTTTTCCGACGTCTGGGGCCAGGACCACGTGCTCGAGCGGGTCAAGGAGAACATCATCTTCCTGGAGAACCCGGAGCTTGTAGAGGACCACGGCGGCTACGTCCCCGGCGGCCTCCTGCTCTGGGGGCCGCCCGGCACAGGGAAGACGCTGATGGCCGAGGCGGTCGCGGGCGAGACCGGCAAGCCCTATGTGTTCGTCGACCCGGGCGCGTTCATCAACATGTTCTTCGGCATCGGCGTCCTTAAGGTGAAAGGGCTGTTCCGCAAGCTCCGCAAGCTCTCGCTGCGCTATGGCGGCGTGATCGTCTTCTTCGACGAGGCCGACTCACTCGGCAACCGCGGCATGGCCACCCAGGGCGCACCCGGAGGCGGAAACCGCGCGGCGCCGTTCGCCACGGCCGGCTGCCACGGTTTCTCCTACCTGTCACCAGACATGCAGACGATGCTGACCCGGGACGCGATGCGCTCGGAGTTGTCGGCGGTGTTTGACGCGCCGGGCACCAAACGCGACCGGCAGATCATCGGCGCGGGCCTGGCTGGCGGCGGGGGCGGCGGTGGCATGGGCACGCTGCAGGCACTGCTAACCGAGCTGTCCGGGTTGAAGAAGCCGCGCGGGTTCATCAACCGGGTCGTCCGGCGCATGCTCGGCATGCGGCCGAAGCCACCACCCCACTACCGCATCCTCGTGATGATGGCCACCAACATGCCGTCGACGCTGGACGAGGCGCTGCTGCGACCAGGTCGCATCGACCGCATCTACCGGGTCGGCTACCCGACTAAGGCGGGCCGGGTCCGCACCTACCAGGGCTACCTGGCCAAGGTTTCGAACGACCTGACCGACGAGCAGGTCGACAAGCTCGCCACCATCACCCCGTACGCCACAGGTGCGACGATCAAGGACATGGTCAATGAGGCGCTGATCATCGCGATCCGAGACGGCCGCGACGTCATCACCTGGCAGGACGTGATCAGGGCCAAGCAGCTTAAGGAGCTTGGGCCGCCCGAGGACGTCGAATACATCGAGCGGGAGCGGCACGCCGTGGCTGTCCACGAGGCGTGCCACGCGGTTGTCGCCTACAAGACGCGGCAGCACCTGACGATCGACATCGCGACCATCGAGAAGGGCAGCAATTACCTCGGCATGGTGTCGTCCATCAAGCCGGAGGACCTCTTCACCCAGTGGCGCAGCGAGTACGAGTCGGACATCCTCGTGTCGCTAGCGTCTCTCGCCGGGGAGCGGATGTTCTTTGACAACGACAGCTCGTCCGGCGTCTCCGGCGACCTGGACTCCGCGACCACCGTCGCCTCCTACATGGAGGGGTACTGGGGCATGGGGAAGACGGTGTCCTCGTCCGCCGCGGCGCGCCGTCTCGAGGCGGGCACGCCGGGCGGCGGCAACCGGGCCGCGGCAACGCCGGGCGGTCCGCGCGGTGGCGGCGACTCGATGCTCGGCAGGCTCGCGGACCGGATCGAGGACAACCTGTCCGTCCTGCTGGTCCAGGCGGAGGGGATCTTGCGCGACAACGAGCGGCATGTGCTCGCGCTCGCGCACGCGCTGGAGACCCACAAGACGCTCAGCGGTGATGACGTGACCGCGGTCCTGGAGTGTCAGCGTGGTCCGCTTGTGGACGGCACGCCGTACGGTGACGACGCGTTCATCGAAAGGCTGCGCGAATACCACCAGTCGGCGGCGCTCGCGCACCGCAACCACAGTAATCCCGAGCTGCCGATGCCAGTGCCCGAGCCGGTCTTCGCATCCGGCGTGGCCCTCGCGGACGGGTACGGTGCCCAGGCCGGCGGATCACCCAACGGCGACATCCCGCACGTAGGGCCGACGGCGTACGATCCGCCGCTCTACGGCCCGCCGGACGGTTCGTCGGGCGGTTCGTCGGGCGGTTCGTCGGACGGGCAAGACTAGCGGTGCGGCCGCGGCACCGGGTGCGGTTCGCGGTCAACCTGGCCAACGGATCCACGCTGGCCGGCCTTGGTGTCGGACTGGCCGGCCGGGTCCGGCTGGCCTGGGCTCCAGATGGGCTGCTGACCGGCACCGGCTACCGGCTGCCAGTTCCGCCCGTCCCGGCGTTCACGATAGGCAGCGTGATCGTGACCCGCAGGGACTCGCTACCGACGGACAGCGCGCTGTTCCGGCACGAGGCGCGGCATAGCACCCAGTACGCCTGGTGCGGGGGGGTGCTCATGCTGCCGCTGTACTTCGCCGCGGCGGGGGCGTCCTGGATCCTGAGCGGCGACGTCGGCGCGTGGAACCTATTCGAACGCCGCGCCGGGCTCGCCGATGGCGGCTACGCGGACGTGCCGTTGCGCCCGGTGTTCCGGCGGCCCCGCCACGCTAGCCAGCCGGCCCGGCCAGCAACCGTCGCCGATGACCCCGGTCCCGGTCCGGGACCAGCCGAACGTGCCGGATCGATCGCCACCCCTTCCCGGTAAGCAGGAACTCGCCAGGGGCATCGAGCGCGGCGATCCCGTTCATGATCGCCTGCGGGTCGGCCCAGTGCCGTTCGGCGGCCGCGCGAGCGTCCACTATGTCGGTCACCTCGCCTGTCCCGAGGTCGATCCCCGCCAGGCAGGCGGTGCCCGCCACGTTCGCCCACACGAGACCGTCGGCCCAGGCGAGGTCGTTCAGCCAGCGGACCCGGCTGCCCCCGCACCGGACGTGCACGATCGCGCGTTGCGCGAGAGTGGCCGGGTCCCTGCGGACTAGCTCGCTCGTGCCGTTGCTTGTCACCACATCGTCCCCGGCCACGCACATTCCCCAGCCTTCGCGGTTGTAGCTGACCCGCTCGCTCAGGCTGAGCGTGCCGGCGTCCCAGCGCAGCGCCACCCGCTCCTTCCAGGTGAGCTGCCAGATGGCGTCACCCACCCGGCAGATGCCCTCGCCGAAAAGGTCATCAGGCAGCGCGACCAGCGCCTCGGAGCGCTCGGCCCCAAGCTGGTACCGCCGCAGCGCGGACTGACCGGACAGCCCGGTCGACTCCCACACCGTGCCGTCCGCGGCGATCAGCCCCTGGGTAAATCCCCGCTCCGGATGCGGCAGCCGCCGCACAACCCGCACCCGGTGAAGTCGCACGGAACCGATTATCCCGCCCAGCTGCGCCTGGGCGTCCTCAAGGGCCCGCACCCCGTCGCGCATCATCCCACCGGTCACATCACCCTCTGGTGTTGACTCTGCATACCGTGTGACCATTTTGCCGGGGAGATATGAACCGATATACCGGGTATGTTCCGTCGTAGAGTATGCAAAGACGTCGACATCGTCGACCTGGACTTGGGCGCGATCGGCCCGGGACAGTCGCTGACCTTTGTGGTCAGCTCCAAAGGAAGCGGGGGGCTCGTTATCAGGTTAACGAGGTGGTCATCGACCTATCGATGGTGATGATGAGGGTCGTGCACAGCCTTGGCACGGATACATTGGGTGCGGGTTACATACCGGGGAAAAGCGGCCCCGGAGCCCTTGACGCCGGGTTGGCTGTCGCGAATGGTGGGAGTCATGGCCGACGAGGAACGCACAGGTCTCGAGTTCATCCTGACGCTGTCCTGTCCGGACAAGCCCGGCATTGTGTACGCGGTGTCCAGCTTCCTGGTGCAGCATTCGGCGAACATCATCGCTAGCCAGCAATACGGGACCCCGGACGACGCCCGGTTCTTCATGCGGGTCCACTTCGCTGTCCCGCCGCCCGGGCGCGGCACAGGCGAGCTCGAGCGCGATTTCTCCTGGGTGGCCGAGTCGTTCCACATGTCCTGGCGGCTGCACGACAAGTCGGAGCGGATCCGGACGCTGCTGATGGTCTCCAGGCTCGGGCACTGCCTCAACGATCTGCTGTACCGCTGGAAGAGCGGGTCGCTCCCCGTCGACCTCGTCGGTGTCGTCTCCAATCACGAGGACTTCGGTGATCTCACCAGGTCCTACCAGCTCCCGTTCCATCACTTCCCGGTGACACCGGAGACGAAGCCGACCGCCGAATCCACGCTGATGTCGCTTATCGACGAGACCAAGACCGAGTTGATCGTCCTCGCGCGCTACATGCAGATCCTGTCTCCGGAGGTCTGCAAGCGCGTAGAGGGCCGGATGATCAACATCCACCACTCGTTCCTGCCTAGCTTCAAGGGCGCGAGGCCCTACCACCAGGCGTACGCCAAGGGCGTGAAGTTGGTCGGGGCGACGGCGCACTATGTGACGCCGGACCTCGACGAGGGGCCGATCATCGAGCAGGGCCTGATGCGCGTCGACCACACCTACTCACCGCAAACGCTCGCCGAGGCCGGCCGTGATGTCGAGGCTCAGGTCCTCGCTCGCGCGGTCACCTGGCACGCCGAGCACCGGATACTGCTGAACGGCAACCGCACCGTCATCCTCCACTGACCGCGGTCACCAGACGGTTCGCCGCGCCGCGGACGGGTATCTCCGATTACTCGTCTGCCGGCTGGAGGGACCGCAAGGGGGAATGCATGTCGACCATCCACTTCAAGGAGACCACGACCTCGACGCCCGAACAGTTTGTCGCGGCGCTCACTGACTTCGGGCCAGGCCGCTCGAAGGTGTGGGGCAACAGCGCGGACAACTACCTCACGGTTTACGAACGGGGTTCCGATGAGGCCGACGTTAAAGAAGGCTCCGGCGGCGTCTGGGAACGCCTGCATTACGACTGGTCTGATCCCAACCGCGTCGTCCTCACGACGACCGACTCCAACGTATGGGGAGGCCACTCGGGCTACACCTACAGCCTCACGCGCCGATCCGATGGGACGACCGACGTGGACGTAGTCATCGTGCGGGAGGGTAAGAACCTCAAGGGGCGGGTGCTCGCGATCGCGCTGGGCACCGGCGGGAAGCGCGTCCTTGAAAAGAGGTTCGACCAGACCGTCAAGGCCATCGAGGCCCGCGACAACGGCCCGGAAACGGCGGGATCCTCCTGACCGGACACCCTGCGGAGGTCGGCACCAGCGTCGACGGTATGACGGAATCGGAGGGTCGGTTCGGGCTAACGGTGTCAGTTCCGGTCTGACACTGACACCGGGCGCGCCGTTGTCCTACACTTCAGTCACGCTTTGCACCGGGGGTTGGGGCGGCACGGTGAAGGTCTTCGTCAGCCATAGCTCGCGCGATGACGATTCGTTCGGCGGCGAGGTGCTTTCCGCCGTGCGCACGGGACTCGCGGGCCATCAGGTATTCGTCGACATCGACGAACTGCAGCCTGGCGATGAGTGGCGCGCCGTGCTCTACCACTGGCTCGCCGAATGCCAGGGCGCCGTGGTCCTGCTGAGCAGGAACGCGCTTGCGTCGCCGTGGGTGCGGCGTGAGGTGAACGTCTTGCTGTGGCGCCGTGCGCTCGGCTATCCGCTGTTCATCGTGCCCGCGATCCTCGACGATCTCAGCGCCGCCGATCTCAAGGACGCCGGCTTTGAGGACCTCGTCGAGTTGCAGGTCGCCAGGTTCCGGCCAGGAGAGCCTGCCCTGGACCCCGCGGAACTCGCGGCCAGGGTCGTCGCCCGTTTCCCCGACGCGGCCGACTTCCCTGAGGACAAGTCACCCATGGCGAACTGGATAACCGTCGTGGCCTACTGCCTAAGCCAGGTCGGGAACAGGGAAAGCCTGGTCGACGCGGCACGGGAGCTTCTCGTCGAGGAGGCCTATCTGGACCGGGTGCGGGATCCGCAGGCCGGCTGCCGGTTCCTCGCCCAGCAGTTGCTCGCGCAGTGGCACGGCAAGAACCTGCTGCTCGCGACCGGGAAGATCGCCAGGTTCACGCCACCCTGGCCGATGCGGCAACTCATCGCCAACGTGAGCGCGACGTGGGTGGACAGCGAGGCGGCCAGGGCGCTGCTCGACTACAGCGTGGGCAGGCCGGGGACCGTGGTACTGAACGCGCGCTCCCAGGCGAGCGCGATGCAGTACGTCGAGCGCGCGAGCTGCTGCTCCCCGTCAGGATTCCAGTGCGAGACCGTGTCGGCAGTCGCGGGTGAGGCGTTCCTTGAGGAATTCGAGCGCGACTGCGCGAAAGCCGTGGCGGGCCTGCTCAACGTGAAGCCGGATTCCGGTTACACGGTTGACGAGGCGGTTCCCGACGACAGCGATGCGCTGTTCCTCATCATCGATCCCAGGAACACCCCGCGTGGCCTCGTCGCCGAGGGCGTACGCGCGGTCCACAACCGCTTCCCATGGCTGGTCATGGTGCTGCTGACCGGCCCGGACCTGCCGACCGACGCGGATCTGAGCGCCTGGCAGCTGACCCGACCGCGGCGACTGGAACCGGCGCTCGGGCCGGGAGTCGAACTGCGGGCACTCCAGATCATCGGCGCTCTCGAGAAACTGCGCGACAAGATGAGCGGCTACCCAGCACAGGGGGCGGCATGACACAGCAAGTGCCCAGCGTCGCGGCGGAGCCCGGTGAAACGGCGCGGCAGGCGCCGGACCCCCGCGACGGCCGCGTCTACGTGATGTCCCGCGAGATCGACTTCGCGGTTCGGGTGGCGGAGGCGACCGGTCGGCCGCTGCTGCTGCGCGGTGACCCGGGCTCGGGCAAGTCCTCGCTGGCCGCGTACATCGCCCGGCAGCGTGGCTGGCGCTACTACGAGCACGTCGTCACATCGCGCACGCAGGCCAGGGACCTGCTGTGGACGTTCGACAGTGTCCGCAGGCTCGCCGACGCGGAGGTGCACGCCCACGGCAGCGAGCTTCACGATTACGCCTACGTCGAGCCGGGCGTGCTGTGGTGGGCGTTTGCCCGCGACTCGGCGCTGCGCCGCGGGGCGGCTGAGGGTGTTGCACCGGCCGGGCCCGGAGCCGGAGCCGGGGCCGGAGCCGGGGCCGCCATCGAGCCGAACGCGAGAGTTAACGAGCACCGGTCCGCCGAACACGCCGTCGTGCTCATCGACGAGATCGACAAGGCCGACCCCGACCTGCCCAACGGCCTGCTCGTGCCGCTCGGGTCGAACGAGTTCGTCGTCACGGAGACTCGCACGCGGATCGAGGCCGCCCACGCGTCCGGCAAGCGGATTATCGTGATCACCACCAACGAGGAGCGGGCCCTGCCGCAGGCCTTCCTGCGGCGCTGCGTAGTGCTGTGGCTGGAGCACCCTAAGGAGAAGCAGCTCGCTGAGATCGGCCTGGCTCACCTGCGGGAATACGAGGGCGCGATCGCTGTCGCGGACAAGGCGCTGGTGGACACGCTCGTGACCGAGATGATGACGGTGCGTGCATCGGCGAAACAGCAGGGGCTGCGCCCGCCGAGCACCGCGGAGTTCCTCGACGCGCTGCGCGCGTGCCGGAGCCTGGACATCACGGTAGGCAGTCCCGATTGGGCACGCCTGCGCGATTTGGTCCTGATCAAGCAGCAGCAGCCGGGGTAGCGATCGTGACCGGTGAGATCTGGCTCGGTGACCTGGCCCGCGCGCTCGCGGAAATCGGGCCGGAGACAGACGACGACGTGCGCGTCATCGCCAGGCTGCTCGGGTTGGCCGCGCCGGCCCGCGAGGACGCGCGGGCCGAGCTGGCACCGGATACAGCAGTCCCGGACTCCGGGCCACCCGGAGACTGGCTCACCGATGACGACGGAGCGGAACCGGTCGACGCGAGCGGCGCAGCCCCAGCGACGCGGTCCCCAGGCGAAGGCGATCTCCCGCGGCTGTCGCCGGTCGGCCGGCGCCCGCCGCCCAGGGCGACGGGCTGGGGAGTGCGGTCGCTGCCCCGCGTCAGCGCCGGCGACGTGGGCAGGCTGCCGGAACGTGAGCCGCTGCTCGCGCCGCGCGGCGGGGCCACGATCTTGCAGACGCTGATCGCCGTCCAGACCGCGGAGGGCCCGTTGGACGTGCCGGCCATCGTGGAGGTGCTGGCGTGCAGGCGGGTGCCAGATCGGCTGCCGCGGGAGGCGTGGCCGACGCTGCGCTTCGGTGTCGAGGTCCTGGTGGACGTCGGGTTGCCGATGCGGCCGTTCGAAGGCGACCAGCTCCAGGTGATCAGGCAGCTGCGGACCATCGTCGGGGAGCAGTTGACCAGCGTCAGGTACTTCGCCGACATCCCAGCGCGTGGCGCAGGTCCGGGACCGCGCCGGACGTGGCGCCCGTACGAGCCGCCCGACCCGGGCACCCGCGTGCTGGTGCTTTCCGATTTCGGGCAGGCCGGCCCGGCCACGTACTCGTACCAGGGCGCTCCGGACGAGTGGCGGTCGTTCGCTAGCGCGCTCCGGCGCGGGGGATGCGACGCCGCCGCGCTGCTGCCTGTTCCGCCGGACCGCTGGCCTCGGTGGCTGAGCACGCTGATGCCGCTCGTCTTCTGGGACCGAAGCACGACCGCGGGCCGGGCCGTTGCGGCGCTGGGGAAGCGGTGAACCCGCGATGTTCGCTGATGTGTCCGCGTCGGGCAGCCTTAGGCTGGACAGTCGCGCTGCGCAGCTCGCCGTTCCGCTGAGCATCGCTGTGCGCATCGAGCCCGAGCTGATCCGGGCGATCCGGTTGGCCGTCCTTCCGCACCTAGACGTGTCGGCGGAGTCGGACCTGTGGTTCGACGACGGTCTAGTGGCCTCCCGTGGCCCGGACGCGATCGTGCTCAGGCCGGAAGTGCTGCCCGTACTGCGGGCGCGGCTGGCTGACCGCCTCGACCGCGGCGGAACGGATGACCCCATCCGGTCAGTGTGGAACATCACCTCGCAGGTACACGCGTGGGCGTCTCCCGCGCTTGTGCTCGAGGAGAAGGTCGCCTGGCTGGCCGCGCGGGGAGGTGACGAGTGCCGGGCGGTGATCGACGATGAGCTGCGGGGCGCGCTGCACGCGCTTCGGGACGAGGGCCGCACGGGCATCGCGGACTGGCTCGTCGGCGCCTGGCCGCGGCTGCCGGAGTCGGTACGCGATACGAAGCTGGCCTGGCAGCTGCGGCAGGCCGCCAGCGTGCACACCGACACCAGCGGGCTGCCGCTCGGCGTGGTGCCCGCGGGCTTCGGCGTCGCCGATCTCGCCGACTTCGCCGCTGACGTCCCCGATGTCTGGGTGGCGGTCCGGCTGACCGGCGGGCAGCTGGAGATCGGCGACATCGGTGCGACGCCCGGCGCGGCGTTGATTCCGCTGCTAGACACCGATCCCGCGATCGTCGAGCTGCTGCCGTCAGAATCCGCCGCGCGCGGGACGGCGATCGCCGTTCCCAGGGGCGGCGCGGTGAGCGTCCCCGCCGGTTCCGGGCCGGCCAGCCTGCTGACCCCGCGCGGCCTCGTGTACCAGGTCTCGCCGTATACGCCGCGCGTCAATCTGATGCCGCTGCCGGGCAGTGAGCGGCAACCGCTGGCGAGCGCGCAGCCAGCCGGGGAGCTGGACCTGAGTGCCGAGGTGACCATCACCCTGGTGCTGCGTCGCCGTACTGAGCTTCCGTCGCCCGTGTCTGGTGGCCTGTCTGCCGAGGAGCTGGTGCAGCGGTACGGCGCCAGCCCGGATGATGTCGACCTGGTGCAGCGTTCGCTGCGCGGCTTCGGGCTGACGGTCACCGAGGTCCACCTTGGCTCGCGGCGGATGCTTGTCTCCGGTGCGCTGCTGGATCTCGCCACCGCGTTCGGCACGAGCTTGCGCCAGGTCTCCACCGATAATCCCGAAGGCAGCGGGTCGGTGATCCATCGCTACCGTAAGGGTCCGCTGATGATCCCCGCGGAGCTGGACGGCGTGGTCACGGCGGTGCTCGGGCTCGACAATCGGCCGCAGGCTGAGCCCTGCTTGCGCCTAGGCAGCGGGCCCTCTTATCCGCAGGCTGATGATTCCCGCAGCGGCGAACCCCTCACGCCGCTGCAGGTAGCCAGCTGCTATGAGTTTCCGACGGGGACAGACGGTGCCGGACAGCGTCTCGCTGTCATCGAGCTTGGTACCAGGTACGCGGTGCTTCCGCCCGATCAGTATTTCTCCGGCCTCGGGATCCGCACACCGCAGGTCAGAGTCGTCGGGAGCGCTGACGGCGCGACGCTCATGCCGGTAAGTCACGCGGTGTCCGGAGCTCTGGCGCCCGCGGCGGAACACCTGGTGTACTTCTCGCCGAACACGGACCGCGGGTTCGTCGACACCTTGTCGACGGCCATTCACGCCAGTCCGGCCCCCACCGCGATCAGCATCGGCTGGGGTGACTCGGAGGACGCGTGGACACCGCAAGCCCGCGTAGCGGTCAATCAGGTGCTCGCCGACGCGGCGGCGCTCGGGATCACGGTGTGCGCCGCCGCCGGGGACGGCGGCAGCGAAAGCGGCCAGCGGGACTCCCAGAGCCACGTCTACTTCCCCGCGTCCAGCCCGTACGCCCTGGCCTGCGCCGGAACCAGCCTGTCGATCGACGTCTCGTCGGCGCTGATCGTTTCGGAAGTCGTGTGGCGGAGCACCGGCGGCGGTATCAGCGACGTCTTCGCATTGCCGTCCTGGCAGGCCGAAGCCGTCCTGACGGTGCACGCGGAGGGCGGCCAGCCGGGTCGTGGCGTCCCCGATGTGGCCGCGAACGCCGACCCCGCGACCGGCTACCTGGTCCTCATGGACAATCAGACCGGGGTCGTCGGGGGAACCGCCATGGCGGCCGCGCTCTGGGCGGCGCTGGTATGCCTGTTCGCGCAGGCGACCGGGCGAAGCCTAGGCCACTTGCAGCCGATCCTCTACCAGGGCGCCTCTCCCCGGGAGACGGCACCTTGTTTCCGCTCGATCACGAGCGGAAACAACGGCGCGTACCAGGCCGGGCCAGGCTGGGACGCGTGCACAGGACTTGGCTCACCCGTCGGCACCGTGCTGCTGCGGCTGCTGAGCGGAAGCAGCTACGAGCGCTAGCGGGCCGTTGCCGTATCGAACTGCCGTATCCGGGGGCACACGTATTCAAAAAGCGGTGGAGCTAAGGGGACTCGAACCCCTGGCCTTCTGGATGCAAACCAGACGCTCTTCCAGCTGAGCTATAGCCCCGCGTCGTTAAGGGTACTGCAGACCGCGGCCAGGACGGGCACTGTCAATCCTGGACGTGCACGACGGTCAGGGCGGCGCTGTACACCTCGGGGTCCCCGCCGTCGGCGCGGGTGATGACCAGGACGGGGATGCCGGGGCTGAGCTGGCCGAGCCGGACACGCTCGCTTTCGTCCGGCATGCGCGCGGACACGCGGTCGCCTGGGCCGACGGTGGCGACCATCAGCTGCGGGACTGTCGCGACGAACGAACCCACTCCATGTCGGGTCACGACGACTCCTTCCTCGCGCAGCAGTTGCACCGCGCGGCGAACTACGGAACGGTCGACGCCGAAGCTGCGCTTGAGCGTCTCCTCGCCTGGGAGCTTGCCACCGAGCGGTATGCGGCCGGCGATGATCTCGCCGCGAAGCCAGCTGGCGAGCTGTACATACTGGTAGATCTCGGTCGGTTGAGGGTGATCCATGCCGCCCCTAACCTGCCCTTACTCGCTGCGTAATCGGATTGTAGCTCCATGTGGACATCCACTACCGATAGCGCTACAGTGATCACCGCGCTACGTACAGTTGCCCGGTTATTTCCCCCCGGGCTACCCCGCACGGTAGCGCCGCGGGCGTCCTAGGTTCTGGGGGGTTACCGGACATGCCCGCAGGCCGGCCCCTAGGCGACCCTGCCTGGGGGCCGACCGCCGTTGCTTGTCTCTCGAGGAGGAGGTTTTACTGTGGGCGTGATCTGGGGCGAGGGCATGGCCGACCATCGCTCCTCCGCCAGAGGTGCTGGTATACGTCACCGCATTGGGCGCTTCCTACGCGACCTGTGGAACCGACTATCCGCCCATGTGGGGACTGAAACGTGAGTCTTGGTTACTCTAGTCACCTGATCGAACACGTTCCGTAGCTTAGCGTGACCCGTGGCGACATTAAAGTCGACTGGCTGCGACACGCGAGAAAATAAGAACTTCCGTGTCCGAACGGCGGTAGCGAGGCGAACCACCGGCCTGCCGGCGACGATGCCTTACTTGAGCAGCCGGGAGAGGCGGCGGTCCGCGAGCGGCTTGCCTCCTGTTTGACAGGTGGGACAGTACTGCAGCGCGGAGTCGGCGAACGAAACCTCGCGAATGGTGTCCCCGCATTCCGGGCAGGCGAGCCCGGCCTTGCCGTGCACGCGCAGTCCGGTCTTCTTCTCGCCCTTGAGGTCTGCCGCCGCCAGCCCGGCCGACCGGTCCACCGCGTCTCGCAGCGTGGTGACGATCGCCTTGTGCAGCGCGGCAACCTCCTCCGGAGTGAAACTTGACGCCAGCTTGAACGGCGACATCTTGGCGACGTTCAGCACCTCGTCGGAATAGGCATTGCCGATCCCGGCGATAATGTGCTGGTCGCGCAGCACGCCCTTGATCTGCATGCGCCGCTCCTTGAGGATGTCGGCGAGCGCCTCCACCGTGAAGCTGTCCGCCATTGGCTCTGGCCCGAGCGTCGCGACACCAGGCACCTGCGCCGCGTCGCGTACGAGGTAGACGGCCAAGCGCTTTTGCGTTCCTGCTTCGGTCAGGTCGAAGCCAGAACCGTCGTCGAGGGCCAGCCGGAACGCGAGTGGGCTCTTACCCGGTCGCACGGGCTTGTCCGGAAGCTCGTCCCGCCACCGCAGCCACCCCGCGCGTGCCAGGTGGATCACCAAGTGCAGGTCGCCGCAGGACAAGTCGAGGAACTTCCCGTGTCGCGCGATATCCCCGATGGTGAGCCCGGTGAGTGCGGAAAGCGGGGGATCGAACGTCTTCAGGACGGCGAACGACGCCGCCTCGGCGCGCGCTATGACGTGGCCGCTGGCGCGGCTGCGCAGGAACGCGGCGAGCGATTCCACTTCCGGCAGTTCAGGCATGTTAACGAGTGTAAGTGGCCGACTCAGCGCGGTATTCCGGCGGCAACTGCGAGCCGACGCGACCCGTCGCGGGCGTCAGTAGTCGTCGGCGGTAGTCGCCTCGCTCCACAGGTCGAGGTCGGCACGCTGGGCCTGGACCTTCCGCCAGACGGCCAAACCGCCGAGCACCAGCAGGGCAAGGATGAATACCTTCTTCACGGCGCCGGACCCTCCAACCTTGAACGCGGACTATGCCGGGCGCCATGAGCCTCGCGCCCGCTGGATAGCCTACCGCCAGGCAAGTCGCCCCTGCTCAAAGGTCGTCCGCCCCACGAGGTTTATTTGCGTTTTCCGCGGGCGGGGCGCTGATCCGCACCCGTCGCGGGCGAAGCCCGCAGCCGGGGGGTTCCGGGGGGTCGTCCCCCCGGGCGATATAAGCGCGACGACCCCTGGTGCGTAAGCACAGGGGTCGCCATCGTCGCGCGTGGGGGTACGTGGACTTGAACCACGGGCCTCGTCCTTATCAGGGACGCGCTCTAACCGACTGAGCTATACCCCCGCCCCGCACGGCCCTGGCCTGCGGTTTCAGCGGACCGCCCTACTATAGCGCACCACGCCCCGTACTTGCACAGCGGTAGTACAGCGCGTACTTTCCTTAATCGTGACCACACATCCGCTCCTGCGGATGACCGAGAGAGGAACGAAATGATCGCCCATAAGCCAGTCCTCACCCAGCTACAGCAGGGCACCGTGGACCGCGCCCGCGAAACGGTGGTCCTGTTCGACGGACCACAGAACCTGCGCGGGGTGGCCCGTACCGCGCTCACCGGCACGCCTGATGACCCAGGCGAGATCGCCGCCGTTGCCGCCGGCGTCCTGGCGGCCCGGCTTCAGATGCTGCTGGCCGTCGTCGACGCCATCACAGGAGCCTCCGATGGCGAGTGAGGAGTGGGAGGGCCGGGCGTCCGATGAGCTGGCGTGGAACGCGTACCGGCGGTTCCTGGCGGCGGAGGGCAAGAGCGGTGACACGATCGGCGGGTACCGGCGGGCGCTGCAGCTGCTGTCCCGGCACCTGCCGGACGGGGTCACGCTGGAGACGATGACCGCGGTGCACGTGGCCGGGTGGCTGGAGGCGGGCCGGGACGGGTGGGCGCACTCGACGCTGGCGAGCTATTCCAGGCGGGCCCGGACCTACTGCCTGTGGGCGCACCGCGCCGGGTACGCCGACGCGAACCCGATGTCGGTCCTGAAGCCGGTCCGCGAGCACCTGGCCGAGACGGTCATCCCCGATCCCGGTGATATCCGCAAGGTCGCGGACCTGCTCGGCCGCGGCCGCGATTTCGAGTCGCGGCGGGACTGGGCCATCGTCTGCCTGCTCGCCGAGGCGGGCACGCCGCGCGCCACCGAGCTCGCCGAGCTCACCGCGGACTGCCTGGACCTGCGCCATGACCAGCTGCGGTTCTGGGGCAAGGGCGGCCTCGAGCGGACCATCCCGCTGGGAGCGGCGACGTGCCGGGCACTGACCCTGTACCTGCGCGCCCGGGCGCAGCACCGGTGCGCGGGCCTGCCGTGGCTGTTCCTGGGCCGCAAGGGCAAGATGACCAGGCACGGCGTCCGGCAGATGCTCGGCCGCCGGTGCCGCCAGGCCGGCGTGAAAGCGATCCCGCCGCATCATTTCCGGCACCTGACCGCGCACACGTTCATGGACCGCGGCGGTTCGGAGGCCGACGCGATGAAGCTGTACGGCTGGCGGACCCCGCTGATGGCCAGCCACTACGGCGCCAGCGCCGCAGGCGCCCGGGCCGTCCGGCACGCACGCGAGATGAGCATCGGCGACGCGATCCTGACCGGGAAGCCCTCATGACCGGCGAAGAGGCCGTGATCTGGGTGGGAAGTTTCGCGCTGAGCTCGCTGGCCGCGGAATTCGCCGCCGAACCGGAAACCTTCCCGGTCTTCCGGGCATGGCTGGCCGCCAGGTTCCCCGGCCAGGATCATGAGCTGATCACCATCGATAAGCTCCGGCAGACAACCGTCATGATGCATGAGTTGATCAGCCAGCTGCCGATGCCGTTAGTCTGACCGCGTCTTGCTGTTATCTTTCCCGGGGCGGGCCCGGCCGGTGCGGGGAACCGGCCGGGCCCGCCGCGTTCGCGCCGGACTTGCGGACTTGCGGTCCTGCGGTCAGGCGGCGAAGATGACCCGCGTCCGCAGCGAGTCGTACACCTCCTCGCGGCCGTCGGGGTGCTGCAGCACTACCAGCGGCACCCCCTCGGGCATCGACAGCGCGGCCCGCTCGGCCGCGGTCGGCATCCTGCTGATGATCACGTCTCCGGGCTGCCCCGTCACCTGTACCTGTGACGGCACTGCCGCGACCCTGCTCCCGACTCCGTGTCCGGTCATGATCAGGCCTTCCCCGCGCAGCAGGCCCAGCGCCGACCGGATGGTTTCTGATGAGACACCGTAGTCGGCCCTGAGCACCGATTCAGCGGGCAGCATATCCCCGGAGCGCCATTCTCTCGCGTAGACCCGCTGCCGTATCAGCTGTGCCACTTGCACATAGAGCGGGATTGTCTTCGCATCTCGCTCTAGCATCCGTCCCCCCTTCGGGCGGTCATTCATGGGGCGGACCGTATACCACATCGTTACGTTCTCATCTTTTCCGGACTTGCGTAAGACCACCGCAGTGCTGCTACTGTCGGCACAGCGCCCCGGGGCCGGTCCAGTCCCCCCGTTCCCGCGGTACCCCGGCGGGTCCCGGGGCGCCCCAAGCCTGCAAGCACCAGAGGAGGGAATCCTCATGCACCGAGACCGGCTGAACCCGCCCGGCGGCCATTACCCGCCCGGCTTCATCCCCGTCCACGCGCGGCCGCCGCGGCGGCGCCGCGCCCGCCGCGCCGCCCTGATGGCCGCGGCCCGCGCCGCCGCGGCGCTGCTGTGGCTGCCCGGCCACGCCTACCTGCGCGCCGCCGGCGCCGCCCGGTGATCCGGATCACCGGCGCCGCCGCCGCCGACACCGCCTGCGCCCGGGGCCTGCTCGCCGACAGCCTGCGGCAGCGCGCCGCGATGGCCGCCGGGGACCCCTACTCGATGTACCTGACCGCGGCCGCGGCATGGCCGCAGCCCGCCCTGGCGGCCGCCTGTCACCAGCTCCGCGAGATCATCTTCGACACCGCCGCGGTGATGGAACTGGACCCGATGCACATCACGACCGGCTCCGCCGTCACCGCACCGGACCAGTGGTTCGCCTACTACACCGGACATCAGTTCCTGGCCAGGATGGGCCCCTGGCTGGACGGCGGCATGGAGATCTGCTGCGAGGGATGCCTGCTCGCCCTGATATCGGCGCTGGCCGGGACCGCCAGCTGGCTGACCGGCCTGTGCTTCAACGGCGACTACGGCGACGCCGAGGACTACGTCCGGGCCGGCAAGCCGCTGCCCGGCCCCGACGTGCTCGCATGATCCGCCGCCTGCTCACCGACCCGGTCACGTGGCTGTACGCGATGGCCGTGATCATCGTGGTGATGAGGAGCATATGAAACGGGCCCCGCGGATCCCGCGTCCCCGCACGCTGCTGATGCTATCGGGCATCTCATGCGCGGCCTCGCTGACCCTGGGCCTGCTCGCCCCCAGGATCAACTGGCCGGTGACCGGCTGGCAGGCCATCACCCTGACGGTCATCAACCTCTGCTGGTATTTCGCCGTGCTGCTCGAGCGGCTGGGCCGCCATCTGGGCAAACTGCTGGAGGCGGCGCAGGATCACCTGGACTGCGAGCACCCGATTGAAATCCCCCCCGTTACGGGGTCGTCCTGCATCGATCATCGCGACCTGAACTGAAACCTGAATGCCCCCGGGGCGGTGCTCCCCCTCTTGCGCCGCGGTGGATCCCGGGAAGGCCCGGCCGTTGCTGTGGGGACACGCGGCCGGGCGGGAAGCCCCGCCGGCACGGCCTAGGCCGGCGGGGCTTCCCTCACGTAGGTGCCCATGCCCGGCGATACCTGCGCCAGGCCCTCGTCGGCCAGGACGCGCAGCGCCTTGCGGGCGGTGAGCTCGGCGACGCCGAATTCCTGCACCAGTCCCCGGACTGACGGCAGCCGCCGCCCGGGCTGGTACTGCCCGGAGGAGATCCGGTCGCGGAGCACCGCGGCGACCTGCCGGTAAGCCGGGACCGGCGAGTCATAGTCGACCATCGTCCCATAGTCCGCCACCGCGCCCCGCCGGGTTTCACCCTATCGGGGCATAGCGCGCTATAGCCCGCCTGCTATCCTGGATCGATGGATGCTTCAGAGCTGGGCTGGATCTGGACCGTGTACCGGGTATCGAGCTATGAGATGATCGCCAACGGCCACTCCGGGAACCAGTACCGGGCCAGGACGATGGTGGCGACCGCGCTGGAACAGGAACCGGATCATTCCGCGTGGGGGGTGGTGATCGGCCCCGGCGGCCAGCACGAGATAGGGCGCCGCGATGCCCCACGCAGTATTTCATGGCAGTC
>DATMKQ010000016.1:0-14827 GCA_035571275.1 Trebonia sp. | reverse complement strand
TGCCTCCCTCGGGCCCCACCCCCAACGCGGCCGCCTCTCCCGCAGCCATGACTCCCTTGGGCGCCACGCCCCCAGCGCACCCGCCTCTCCCGCAGCCATGACTCCCTTGGGCCCCACCCCCAACGCGGCCGCCTCTTCCGCAGCCATGACTCCCTTGGGCGCCCGCGCCCCCAGCGCACCACCCCTCCAGCGGCCAGCTAACCTCCCAGGCATGAATGGCCCTTCCAGCTATAGCAAGCTGGAAGGGCCATTCATCTGGGCTACTTCGCCTTGGCGGCGGCCTTCAGGTCCTTCTTGTAGCTGCGGACGCGGCCGAGCGTCTCGGCGTCGGAGATGTCCGCGACCGACATGTGCGTCCCCTCGGCGCCGAATGATCCGGCCGCCTCCCGCCAGCCGCTCGGCCGCACCCCCAGCTGCTTGCCGAGCAGCGCGACGAAGATCTTCGCCTTCTGCTCGCCGAATCCTGGCAGCGCGGACACCCGCTTCAGCAGCTCCGCGCCCGAGTCGGCCGTCGACCAGATCGCGGCCGGGTCGCCGTCGTACTCGGTCACGATGAGCCGCGCCAGGTCCTGCGCCCGGGCGGCCATCGCCTTGGGAAACCGGTGCAGCGCCGGGCGCTCGGAGAAGATAGCCACGAGCTCGTCGGGGTTGTAGGACGCGAGTTCCTCCGCCGTCGGCTCATGCCCAAGTCGCCGGACCAGATCGTAGGGAGCGCTGAACGCTCGTTCCAGCGGCACCTGCTGATCGAGTAGCATCGCGATTAGCAGGGCGAGAGCACTGCGTGTTAGCAACTCGTTTGCTGCGTCCTCGACGGGCATCGAGATCGGCACGGCGTACCTCCTCGGAGATAAGCTGGTTGGCGGCTGGGTGGCAGCCCGGATGGATGGAGTCATCATGACACCAGGCATGAAGATCGGGATCGCTGGGATCGTCGTCGCGTTGATCCTGCTGATCATAGGGATCCCGCTGTGGGCTGTTGCGCTGGTATTCGTGATCGCCGCGGCGATCCCGATCGGCGGGTACCTGCTGCTCGACAAGTCGCAGCGGCGCCGCCTGCGCGGGATCCGCCGCCGCCAGGTCGACAGGTAATCCCGGCCCGGCCGGGGCGGCCGCGCCCCGGCCGGCCATCGCACCGCGTCCGCACCTATCGGCCCTCAGCCACGCGGGTGATGTAGGTAACCCCAACGAATGAGCGGAACACCGCGAGCGGGTCGTCGCCTTCGGCGCGTACGGTCCGCGTTCCTGTTCGCTCTACACCCTTGACCCAGCCGGCCACCTGCGCCATGTCCGCGGTTTGCAGGTACACGTCAAGCGTGGCGGGAAGCGTGATGCCGGGCAGCGCAAACGCGCCGGCGCGCCGTACCGCCGTTTCGGCCGCGGCCGCTATCTTCTCCCGGGCGTCGAACGGGTGCAGCTGGCTGGCGGCGAACCGGGTGATCGAATCCTTCACCACGACTCGTTCGGCGTCCTTGAAGAACGGGTCGCCTTGAGTGATGGTCTGCTGGTCGCCGGTGATCAGCGCCACCGGCGCCTGGCAGCCGAGCGCGACAAGCGCGTTGATGCCGCTTTCCCCGCACTCGATGCCGTTGAGCTCCACCTTCGACACGACAGAAGGGTTGTAGGTGTGCGAGAGCACCGAGCTCTCCCCGGATATCGACCCGTGGTACCCGACGAAGAACACCGCGTCCACGCTCTCGTCCATGCCCTCCATCATGTACAGCGGCTTGTGCCGTCCGGCGATGTACGTGGCGCGGCCGTGCAGGTCCACCGGGTTGAGGTTGTTCATCTTCCCGTGCGAGTCGTTGCACACGATCTGCGTCGCCCCGCCCGCTAGCGCCCCGTCGATGGCCGCGTTGACCTCGCCCAGCAGCAGCGCCCGCCCCTCTTCGTACGGCTGGCCAGGCGCGGTGCACTGCGACCAGTCGACGATCCCGGCGACGCCCTCCATGTCAAAGGAAATGAATATCTTCATGGCGTCCATACTCCACCGCCGCGCCGCGCCGGAAATAAAGTTCTGCGCGCGGTGCTTATCCGGAGCGAGTCACGGTCACATCAGGAGCTTTCATGGCAGTCCGCCGACTGAACCACGCTGTGCTGTACGTCAACGGGCTCGAGCGCGAGGTCGACTTCTACACCCAGACGCTCGGGTTCGAGGTCCGGATGCAGGTCCCTGGGCGCGCCGCCTTCCTGCGCTCCCCAGGCTCGGTCAATGACCACGACCTCGGCCTTTTCGACATAGGCGTGGGTCACGCGTCCGGCCGGCCCGAGGTCGGGCTGTACCACCTGGCCTGGGAGGTCGGTACGCTCGCCGAACTCGTGGAGGCACGGGAGAAGCTGCTCGAAGCCGGCGCGCTGGTGGGGGAGAGCGATCACCGGCTGTCCAAGTCGCTGTACGCCAAGGACCCCAGCGGCATCGAGTTCGAGGTCATGTGGCGGGTGCCGGTCGAGGACTGGGACAGCGAACTCGCTCAGGGTGACGATTACACGGTCCCGCTCAACTGGGACCGCACCCTGACCCGCTGGGACACCGACCAGGAAACGGGCGCCGCCGCGGGCTCGCCCACCTAACCAGCGTGGCAGCCGGGTGGCCTTAGCCGGCCCCGGCGAGGGCGTTCGCGTCTGACCGCGCCAGCGCCGCGTCGAGCACGGCGTACTCGGCCTCTTGCGCGGCGGAGATCGCGAAGGCGATCGCGTCCGCCGCGTACATCTCGGCGGCGTCGGCCTTCATCTGGGCCTTGTGGACGTCGCGCTCGGCTTTCTTATCCGCGGCGCGCTGATGCAGCTGCGCGATGTGCGACTGCCACTTGTCCTGCATGGCCTGCCAGTTCGTCGCGGCGTCTTCCTTGGTCTGCGCCGCCTTGGCCTGCATCTGGCTGGCCTGCTGCTCGACCTTGCTCTGTGCCTGCTCCACCTGGGCGAGCAACTGGTCGCGGCCCGTGGCCATCGTGGCCTTGATCTGCGCCTGCAGCTCGTTGACCTGCTTCGTGAGGTCGCTGAAATCGGCTGCCATCTGGTCCCCCTGACGCTTGCTAACCATGTGCTGTGCATGCGTTACACAGGGTTCGTACCCGGACCTGACGGGAATGAGTCGGAGGCGTCGCGGGGCGGGCGTGGATCCGGGTCACTGGCCGGTGGCGCCGTCGATGCGCTCGCGCAGCAGGTCGGCGTGGCCGAGGTGGCGGGCGTACTCCTCGATCATGTGCAGGTAGAGGGTGCGCAGCGACATCGTCTCGCCGTTATAGGTGAAGGTCACGTCGAGCGGCGCGTTCGCGGCCGCGGCGTCGGCGAGCTTCCACTCCTGCGTGAGCCGCGCGTAGTCGGCCGCCGCGCGTGCCGGGTCGGCGGCAGCGAAGGCGGCGACGCGGTCGTAGGCGTCCTCGACAGGCTCGTCGGCGAACTGCTGCCGGAACCAGGAGCGCTCCACCCTGGTCATATGCCGGATGAGTCCGAGCAGGGACAGGTCAGAAGGGGGCACGGCGCGTTCCGCGAGTTGCTCGCCGGTCAGGCCCTGGCATTTATACAGCAACGTCGCCCGCTGCCGGTTCAGGAAGATCTCCAGCATGGCGCGTTCGCCGCCGGTCCACGGCCCGCGAGGCCTGGTTACTTCGGGTGCTGTCCAGCTCACGGGCACCATCATGGCACGCGTCCGATCGCCGGATAGGCTTGCGGCCCGATTCGATATATTTGCGGTTTGCGGTGGTAGGGCACCGGAAACCGCAAATATATACAAGTCGGCGGCCCGGCGCGGCCCCGCACGTCACCGCAGTCCCAGGGGGTCCGCGCACCGCGGACCGCGGACCGCGCACCGCGCACCCGTCACACGAAGGCGCTCAGGCCGGTGATCGCGCGGCCGACCACCAGCGTGTTGATCTCCCGAGTGCCTTCGTAGGAGTAGATCGCCTCGGCGTCGGCGACGAACCGGCCGACCTGGTACTCGAGCAAGATCCCGTTGCCGCCCAGAAGTTCGCGGGCATAGCCCACGCTCTCCCGCATCCGGACCGTGCAGAACGCCTTGGCCAGCGCCGAATGCTCGTCTCGGGCCTCGCCCGCGGCCTGCAACTGGGCCAGCCGGGCGCACATGCACGCCGACGCGGTGATGTTGCCGAGCATCCGCACCAGCAGGTCCTGCACGAGCTGGAATCCTGCGATCGGCCTGCCGAACTGCTCGCGTTCCTTCGCGTAGGCGAGCGCGTGCTCGTAGGCGCCCATCGCACAGCCGACCGCCTGCCAGGCCACCCCCGCCCGGGTGAGCCTGAGCACCGCCGCGGTCTGCTTGAAGGAGGTCGCCCGCTGCAGCCGGCTGGACTCGGGGACACGGACGCCGTCCAGCGTGATGTAAGCGTTCTGCACGACGCGCAGCGCGATCTTGTCCTTGATCTTGGTCGTCGACAGCCCCGGCGTCCCCTTCTCCACAACGAAGCCCTTGACCTGGCCGTCGGAAACGTCACGGGCCCAGATGATGATGTAGTCGGCGAAGGTCGCGTTCCCGATCCACTTCTTCTGACCGTCGATCACCCACGTCTCGCCGTCCCGCCGGCACGTTGTGGTCAGGCCGCCGGCCGCGCCCGAGCCCACGTCCGGCTCGGTCAGGCCGAACGCGCCGATCTTCTCTAGCCGCGCCATCGGCGGCAGCCACCGTTCCTTCTGCTCTTCCGAGCCGCATAGGTAGATCGACCCCATCGCCAGGCCGCTGTGCACGCCCATGAACGTCGACATCGACGGGTCCGACCTGGCCAGCTCCATCGCGAGCACCCCGTCGAGCAGCGGGCCGCCGCCCGGGCACCCGTAGCCCTCGTAGGCGACCCCGGCGATGCCAAGCTGGGCGAGGCCTGGCAGCAGCTCGAAGGGGAACTCCTCGCGCGTCCACAGCCGGTTGATGATCGGCTCGACCTCCTTGGTCATGAAGTCCCTGGTCCGCTGCACGGCGTCGCGGCCGGAGTCGGTCAGCAACTGCTCGATCCCGTAGAAGTCACTCATGTGGGTTCTCCAAGGAAGCGTGAGACAACGGGTGCATGCTCGGCCGCCTCGGTCACCAGGCCGAGATGGCCGCCGTGGTAGACGTGCAGCCGCGATCGCGGGATCAGCGCGTGCAGCACCCGCGCGTTCGGCAGCGGAATCAGCGGGTCGTCGTCGCCGGCCATGATCAGGGTGGGCTGCCGGATCAGCGGCAGGAACGGCAGGCTCGTCCAGCCCGCCGCCGCGACGAGCTGGTACAAGTACCCCTTCGACGCGCCGACGCGGTTCTCGGCGTGCATGAACTCGCCGATCCTGGCGGGGTCGTCGCGCGCGGAGCCGCCGTACAGCTCCGGCGCCACCGAGAGCAGGTAGCCGGGGTCCAGGTAGCGGCGCGGGGTCACCATGCGGGCCAGTACGCCGGGCCTGGCCGGCACCATCAGCGATCCGGTCGCGGTGCTGACGAGCACGAGGCGGCGGCACCGGCCGGGCTGGAAGGCGGCGAAGTGCTGTGCGACGCCGCCGCCCCACGAGATGCCCAGCACGTCCACACGGTCGTAACCGAGGGTCGACAGCATCCGCGCGATCAGCCGGCACAGCCCGCCGATGCGGTACGGCAGCGCCGGCGCCGGTGATCCGCCCACGCCGGGCGGGTCGAAGCGGATGACGTCCGACGTCCCCGGCAACGCGTCGACGAATGGCTGCAGCAGCTCGAGGCTCGCGCCGATGCCGTTGATCAGCAGCAGCGGCAGCTGGCCGCCCAGGCCAGCCGGCCCGGACCGTTGCGCCCGCGAGCCGGGAGTGACGTCCACGCGCAGGTGCCGCCCGTCGACGACGATGCTGCGCGTGGTCGGCGCGGCGCGGCGGCGGTCACGGTCGCGGTCGCGGTCGCGCAGTCCTGCGGAAGCCCGCATCCGCTACCGGTCCAGCACGTACCGGCCGGGCGCCGGGTCCGACGCCGTGAACCCGTTCCCGCCGAGCCTGGCCGGGGCGTCCTTCGTCCCGCCGCTGCGCTCGGCGAGCCAGGGCGAATAGTCCGTCCACCAGCTGCCGGGAGATTCCGGCGTGGCGGCGAGCCAGTCAGCGGCCGAACCCGACGCGGGCGCGGCGCGGAACCGTGCCTTCGGGTTGCCAGGAGGGTTGACCATAGACGCGATGTGCCCGCTGGTCGACAGCGCGAACCTCACGTCGCCGCCGAACATCTGGCCGCTGGAGTAGCAGCCCTCCCACGCACACAGGTGGTCGGAGATTCCGGCCACGACGTACACGTCTACCGTCACCGCCGACAGGTCGACGGGCGTGCCGAGCATCGTCGCCGCCCCGGGCTTGGCGAGCGACCCGGACGAGAACAGCCGGATGAAGTCACGGTGCAGCGCGGCCGTCATCCGGGTCGTGTCGGCGTTCCAGTACAGGATGTCGAACGGCTGGGGCGTTCTGCCCTGCAGGTAGTTGTTCACCCAGTAGTTCCAGATCAGGTCGTTGGGCCGCAGCCACGCGAATACCTCGGCTAGCGCCCGTCCGTCCAGGTAGCCGCGGGCCTGCGAGGCCGCGACGGCCCGGTCCAGGGTCCGCTGCGACACCAGCGCCGCCGGGCCACCCGTCGCGGCCGGGTCCAGGATCGTCACCCCGCAGAACAGCGACGCCAGCGACTCCAACCCGGCCCCGGCGCCGGCCCCCGAGTCGGTCACCGAGACGGTCCCAGCCAGGTACGCGGCGACCATCGCCGAGATGATGCCTCCCGAGCACAGCGACAGGATGCTCGCCTGTTCCGCCTCGCAGATCGTCCGCGCCGTCTCCAGCGCGGAGACCACCGCCTGCCCGTACGCGTCCAGGCCCCATTCCTTGTGCCTGGTGTCGGGGTTGCGCCAGGAGATCGCGAAGACCTGGTGCCCCTGGCTCACCAGGTACTCGATCATCGACCGGCCGGGGGCCAGGTCGGTGATGTAGAACTTGTTGATCGTCGGCGGGACGACGACGACAGGGAACCGGTTGACAAGCGGCGTCGAGGGCTCGTATTGGATCAGCTCGCAGATCTCGGTCCGCCGCACAACCGCGCCAGGGGTGACCGCGAGGTCCCGGCCGACCTCGAACGCGTCCGGCTCCACCATTGACGGCACCCGCGGGGCGGAGGCCATGTCCCCGCCGAACGCGCGCAGCCCGCGGACGGCGCTCAGCCCGCCCGTGTCGATGGCCGCCTTCCACGCGACGGGGCTGATCAGCGGGTTGTTGCTCGGCGCGAGGGCATCGACGACGTTCTCGACAAGGAACCGCGCCCGCTCGGCATCGGGGCCGTCCAGCCGGGCATCGCCAAGCAGCCCGGTCGCGAATTCACCGCCTGCCAGATACGCCTGTACGACACGGCGCAGCACGGGGTTCTGCGTCCAGGCCGGATCAGCGAACCGGCGGTCGCGTTTGTCGGGCGCGACCGCCGAGTGCCCGGCCGCGATCGACTCAAGCTCGCCCAACAGCCCCGACACCCGGCCAGCCACCGTGCGCGGTCGCCGGGCCAGCCGCAGGCCGGCGCGCCCGAGAAAGGCGCCGGGCACGAACCGCCGGAACGCCCCGAGGGCCGCGTCGGACAGCAGCAGGTCCAGATAGGCGGCCGCGTCGAACGAGTCGTCAGCTCCCAAACCGTCCCCGGCCGAGGGTGTCCCGCTATCCGTCATGCCGAACCCCCTCCGTTCACCGCTGCGGCACCGTGACGGAACGGCGCAGGATCTTCCCTGTCGGCCCCTTCGGCAGCTCGTCGACCAGCCAGACCACCCGCGGGTACTTGTAGGCGGCGACCCGTTCCTTGGCGAACGCCCGCAGTTCGTCGGGGGTGGCGGTGTGCCCCGCCTTCAGCGCGACCGCGGCGCCGACCTCCTCGCCCAGGGACTCGTCGGGGATCCCGACGACCGCGACCTCGGCGACCGCCGGGTGCTCGTACAGCGCCTCCTCGATCTCGCGCGGGTACACGTTGTACCCGCCGCGGATGATCAGTTCCTTCTTCCTGTCGACGATGAAGAAGTAGCCGTCGGAGTCCACCTTCGCCAGGTCCCCGGTGCGGAACCAGCCGTCGGGAATGGCCTCCGCCGTCGCCTCGGGCCGCCTCCAGTAGCCCCGCATGACGTTGTGCCCGCGGATCGCGATCTCGCCGACCTCGCCGTCTGGCACGTCGCTGCCTGACGCGTCGACGCACCGCATCCGCACGCCCTCGACCGGCGTGCCGATGGACCCGGGCTTGCGCTCCCGGTTCGGGTGGTTGAAGGAGGCGACAGGCGAGGTCTCCGACAGCCCGTAGCCCTCGAGGATCATGCAGCCGAACGCCGCTTCGAACGCCCGCAGCACCTCCACCGGCATCGCCGCACCGCCCGATACGCACACCCGCAGCGACGACATGTCGGCGTTCGCCCGGTCAGGGTGGTGCAGCATCGCCGAGTACATGGTGGGCACGCCCTCGAACACCGTGACGTGGTCCCGGCTGATCATGGCCAGCGCCTGGCCGGCGTCGAACCGCGGCAGCAGCGTCAGGCACGCGCCGCTGCCGAGCGCCGCGTTGAGCCCGCACGTCAGGCCGAACACGTGGAACAGCGGCAGGCAGCCCATGACCACGTCGCCGGGGCCGGTGCCGATCAGGGTGCGGGCGGTTATCTCGGCGTTGCGCCGCAGCCCGCCGTGGGTGAGCTGGGCGCCCTTCGGGGTGCCCGTGGTGCCGGAGGTGTACAAGATGACGGCGTCGTCGCCGTCGTCCTTGTCCGCCCAGTCCAGTGTCGGCTCAACGCCGGAACGCACCGCCGCCGCGTCCGCGTCCGCGACCGGTATCACCCGCGCGCCCGTCGTCGCGGCGCCCTTCGCCGCCTCGCCCGCCGACGGCTCCCAGGCGAATATGAGCGCGGCACCGGAGTCGCCCAGGTAGTGCTCCACCTCGCGCCCCTTGAGCAGCGGGTTCATCGGCACGAGAACCGCGCCGGCGGCGAGCACACCGTAGGCGACGACGGGGAACGCGGCCACGTTCGGCAGCATCACGGCGACCCGGTCGCCGGCCGCGACGCCCTCCTCGCGCAGCAGCGTCGCGATCTGCCCGGCCGCGTCCGCCAGCCCCTCGTAGGTCAGTTTCAGGTCGTCCTGCCTGATGGCCGCGCGATCGGGGTGATCGGCGCGAGCATCGGACGCTGCGGCCGCCAGGTTCGTCATTGAGCTGGCTCCCCTCACCAAGTCTGCCCAGGTCTAAGACATCATTGGATGCCTGCCGCCCGTGGCCCGTCAAGACTCAGCGGCGGGTGCTCGGCGTGCTCGGCCCCGGCTGCTTTCTGCCGAGAGGGGAGCCCGGCTGGTTTCTGCCACCAGGCGAACCCGGCTGGTTTCTGCCGCCAGGCGAACCCGGCTGGTTTCTGCCACCAGGCGAACGGAGCCGCGAGGTTGCGGCCATCCGGGCGGCGATCGTGATGATGATCGCGACAGGGAGCGTCTGCGGCAGCTCCGGTGACGGCACGAACGCGACCGCGGCGAACGCGATCGTGACGCCGCCGATGGCGACGGCGAGCGCGGTCGCCACCCGCCGGGTGCGCAGCGTGCGGCGAACCAGCCGCCGCGCCTCTCGCGGCAGCCGCAGCACCATGACCGCGAAGCACGCCACGGTGCCGACCGCGAGCGTGCCGAATCCGACCGCGAACGGGAACTTGTCGACGTGCGCGATCGCGGGCACCCACAGCAGGATCAGCGCGATCAGCACGAAGACGTAGATCATCCGGGACACGGTCCGCAAGATGACCACGTCGATGTTCCTGCTGTAAATGTGCTCGCCGGGCGTGGCGCGGGCGGCGCTGATGAAGTGCCTGATCGCACCCGCCGTGTCGTGCCGCCGTAGCCTGATCCGGCCGAGCTCGTTCATCGCGCCGCTGTGCACGGGGTCGAGGGCCAGGGCGCGTTCCTGGTGCGAACGGGCGGCGTCGAGCTCGCCCCGCGCCAGCGCCACCTTGCCGGACAGGAAGTGCACGTCCGGCTCGTTCGGCGCGAGGCGGCGGGCCTCCGCCGCGGCGGAGGCGGCGACGGCCGGCTGCGACGCGGCCAGCGCCGCCTGCGCGACGCAGACGTGGGTCTGCCAGTACGCCGGGGCCAGCCGGCGTGACTCGGACGCCGCGCGCAGCGCCTCCGCGTGGTTGCCGAGGTGCATCAGCGCGTTGCTGGCGAGCCGGTGCGGCCACTCCTCGGCCGGCTCGATCGCCGCGGCCCGGTTGGCCGCCTCGACCGCCTCCTGGTACCGGTCGGCGCCGAGGTGCGCGCGGGCGAACAGGCACCACGCGCGGCTGCTGCCGGGCTCGGCGGCGACCACGCGGGCGAGCAGCGTGGACGCTTCCTCGTACCGTCCGAGGTCGAGCATGGTCGCGGCGCGCGCTAGCTCCTGCCTAAGCTCTGTCAAGTCGCTTCAGTTCCGTCAGCAATGCCGGGGTCCGTCAACGTGCCTCAGATTAGGTGCCGCTTGCGCAGGTATGCCACCAGATCATCGTAAGCGCCGCCCTCATTGGCGAACAGCGCGACATTCCGCGCGGTGTCGAACCAGGTGCCGAGGGACGGCTTCACCTCCGCGGCGGACGCCTCCAGGTCGGCCTGCCCGATGAGCCTGGGCTCGCCGCGGCGGACGGAGTCGAGCAGCGCGCGTTCGGCGGCAGTCTCGCAGATGTGTGCGATGTCCGCGCCCGAGTAACCGTCGGTGATCTTGGACAGCTTGCCGAGGTCGATCCCGCCGACCGGCCGTTCCCGCAGGTGGAAGCGGAACACCGCTTCCCGGGCCGGCCCGTCAGGCGGCAGCACGAGAATCGTCCGGTCGAACCGCCCGGGGCGCCGCAGAGCCGAGTCCACGTCCCACGGGTGGTTGGTCGCCGCGAGTACGAACACGCCCGTGTTGTCGCTGGCCACGTCGTCGAGTTCGAGCAGCAACTGGTTCACGGCCGAACGCATCGGCGTGTTCCGCAGCTGCGACCGCTTCTGCCCGATCGCGTCGACCTCGTCGAGGAACAGCACGCACGGCGCGTTGCGGCGGGCGACCTGGAAGAGCTCGTGGATGTTTCGCTCAGACCGGCCCACGAACATGTCGATCAGATCGGCGAACGAGACGGTGATGAACCGCGCGCCGAGCTCACCGGCGACCGCGCGGGCGACGAAGGTCTTGCCGCAGCCCGGCGGCCCGTACAGCAGCAGCCCGCCGCGCAACGACTTGCCGTACAGCTTGCGCAGCTCGGGGTTGCGCATCGGGGCCAGGAACGCCGCCTCGAGCCTGGCCTTGACGTCGGTCAGCCCGGCCACGTCGGCGAGCGTGATGCCGGCGTGCTCCGCGTCGTAGGCCCGGGCCTCCTCGATCCCCGCCGACGTCGACCCGGCGTCGTCGACGAACATCGCGGGCAGCACGTCACTAAGCTCCGCTTCGGCCTGCGACCAGTCGTAGTTCGCGGCCACGTCGTCCCCGCCCGGCTCCCGCGACCCGCCCTCAGCCGAGGACTCAGCCGACGACTCAGCCGAGGACTCCGACTCCGCGGCGCCGTCGGCGGCAGGGTCGGCGTCGGGACCAGCCCCGGCCACGGCGTCAGGCACGACGGGGGAGGGGGCGGGAGCGGGGGGAGTCGGCACGGTCCGTTCAGAAGAAGCCGACGCATCAGCCGGCGCGGACGGGGGCTGACTGGCGCCCCGCTCGGGCGCGGTGAGCATGGTCAGCGCCTGTGTGTTGCCCGGTTCGCGCTGAAGGACGGCGCCGAGGTGTCTGACCGCCTCGTCGCGCTGGCCGGCCCGCAGCAGCAGTTCCGCCAGGTGAAGTCGCAGCGGCACGTCGTCAGGCATGGTGGCGACCGCGTTACGCAGGCTTTCGAGTATGGCGGGTTCAGGTTCCATGCGTCCGTCCGGCGTCGGCGGTAGGGGTTCGGGCTGTCGCCCCTTCACAGTATGAGGTCCGGCGGCCTCGCGGAGACGGTCCGGCTGACTCACAGGCCCGCGGCGAGGCCGCGTAGGTGGTCGTGGATCCCGTCGAAAGCGAGCTTGCGCAGGTACCTCTTGGGCATTTTTGCCACCGACGTGTAGTTCGTGTCACACACGTTCGCCAGCGGGGACTGCACCGCCTGGGTAACGAGCTGGTAGGCGTCCAGGGGGTCGAGCCCGCACAGTTCCGCGACCCAGGTCACCATGTCGTGCTGCGCGATGCGGAACGCGTCCTCCAGCGGCCGGGCCGACCCCGCGGACATGATGTGCGTGTCGGTCTCCAGCCGCGGCCACGGCGTCGGCGCGCTCCCCTTGACCAGGTCCACGACGATCACGGTGTTCATCGCGGTTTCCACCGCGACTCCGCAGGTCTCGCCCTCGCCCTGCCTGGCGTGGCCGTCGCCGAGGGACAGCAGCGCGCCTGGCACGTTGACCCCCAGATAGCACGTCGTTCCCGCGCGCATCTCGGGTGTGTCCATGTTCCCGCCGAACGCCTCGGGCACCAGCGCGCTACGCACCTCACCGCCCGCGGGGGCGACGCCGACGGTGCCGTGCATCGGCTCGATCGGCAGGTCCGCGGTGAAGTCGCTCTTGCGCGCGGAGAACCGGCAGGTCCTGGCCGCCCGGTCGAACTGCCAGATCCACATGAGCTCCTCGAGCGGCTCGTTCAGCAGCGCGGTCAGGTGCGTCCCTGTCAGCGCGCCGAACAGCGGTACGGTCGTCGACGCCCCCCAGTCCCTGGCCGGCTCGATGCTGACGAAATGCACGGCCACCGTGTCGCCGGGCTCGGCGCCCTCGATGTAGAACGGCCCGGTCTGCGGGTTGAGTCCGGTGATGTTCAGCCGCGACACCAGGTCTTCCTCACTGTGCACACGTCCGGCGAAGCAGTCCTCCGTATACACCTCAAGCACGACGGGCGCCTTGATGGTCCGCACCGGCGCTGCCCCGCCGAACGTCCAGGCATACTCTCCCGGCCCCGGCCGGTAGGTGATCACTTCCAGGTCGCTCACAGCCGTGCCCCTTCCGTCCGGTTCCCAGAAAAGAATTATCCCGAACGAACCGTGCCGCCTGCCACCCGGTAACCCCCATCCCCATCCCCGCTCCGCCCCTAGCCCGCTCCGCCCCCGGCCCGCTCCGCCCCCCGGCCCCGCTCCATGCCCAGCCTTATCTTGCTGTTATCACAACACTGATACCCCCCTCGGGTATGCCCGACGCTCGACTTCCATGATCACGTAAAGATCTGCATGCCCTGGCTCCCAAAGGTCTTCGCGTTAAAAATAGTCTTCGCCATAACGGCAGCGGGAGGCGCCCTCTTTATAGTGTTAAATCCGGATATTGACGGATAAAACGGACCAGGATATCCCCCAGGGGACCCGTTGCGGGCGGCGAAATGCGCCCGCGGCGTGCCGCTCCGGGGTCAGCAGGCGTGGTCGGCGGAGCTGGCGGCGCTGTTGAGCGCTTGGACCGTGCCGGGCGGTACCGAACCCCGGTCCACGTCGGTGCTCACCGTCTTCAGTTCCGCGAGCAGCCCGTCCAGTGCGGATTTGACCGAGGTGCTCTTGGCCTGGCCCGCCGCGGCGGTCAGGTCGTTGATCGCAGGCGACATGTCACTGGTCAGCTTGGCCTGGCTGGCCCGGGCGTTGAGATCCCCGATCGCCTGGTTGTACGCGCTGAGCGCGGTGCTGGTGTACGCCTTGCACCCCGGGTCGGTTGAGCCTTCGAACAGTTTGGGCCCCGCGATGACGCCGCCGACCGCCAGGACGGCGACGACCACGACCGAGCCGCCGATCAGCCTGCGAGTCTTGGTTTTGTCGCCCGGTTTCCCGTTCTTCTTGACGGCGGTTCCGTCGGCGATGGTCGCTGCCACGGCGGGAAGGGCGGGCTGCGGCTGGCCGAACCCCCCGGACCTGAACCGGGACACCGGCTCGAGCTGTTGGCCCGGGAACCCGGCGGGCGGCTGGTTCGGATACCCGCCGGGCATCTGGCCGGGGAAGCTCCCCGGCAGGGCCGTCGGCGCGTTCCCCGGCGGGGCCGCCGCGAAGCTCCCCAGCTGCTGGCCTGGCGCGAAGCCGCCCGGCTGGGGCTGCTGGAACCCCGGGGGCTGCGGCGGCTGGAATGCAAGGGGCTGGCCCTGCTGGAAAGCAGGGGGCTGACTCTGCTGGAGACCGGGTTGCGTCGGCGGGGCCTGCTGGAAGCCTGGCTGTGCCGGGGCGAAGAAGCTCGGCGGCGCGCCGCCGAACGCGCCCGGCTGCTGCGGCGGGAACTGGCCCCCCTGAGGCGGCGGAACCGCGCCAGGCTGCGCTGGCGGGAAGGTGCCGCCCGGGTGCCCGCTGCCTGGGTAACTGTTCGGGAAGGGAGGCTGCCCGGGCTGGCCCTGGTAACCGGCGCCGTGCCCGGGAACGGGCGGTGCCGCCGCGGGGGCCCCTGGCGGAACCTGGCCGCCGAAGCCCGGCGGCTGGGCGTTCTGATACCCGCCGGGTCCCTGCCCCGGGTAGCCGAAGCCGCCCGGCTGCTGGCCGGGATAGCCCCCCGGCTGCTGGTGGCCCGTCAGCCCGCCGGGCTGCGGATAGCGATCGGGCCGGAATCCGTCGCGGTCAGGCTGGTAGCCGCTGCCGTCGTAGCCGCCAACGGGAGGGCCGCCAGCGGGAGGGCCGCCAGCGGGAGCGCCGGCGGCGAAGTACCCATCGGGCCGGTAGGCGTTGCCTTGATAGGCGGTCTGCGGGTTGCCCGGCGCCTGCGGCTGGTATCCGCCGCCCGGGCCGTAGCCGGGGCTGGCGTGTCCGGGGTCACGGTATCCAGCGGCTGGGTCGCGGTAATCAGGACCGCCGAATCCGGGCTGCTGTGCGTTCGGGCCGCCGTAGCCCGGGCCGCTGTAGCCGGGGGTGCCGTAGCCGGGGGTGCTGTAGCCGGGGGTGCCGTAGCCGGG
>DATMKQ010000015.1:0-3326 GCA_035571275.1 Trebonia sp. | reverse complement strand
TGGATTCCTGGTGGGTGCTGTACGAGCATGGCTGGCTACGGGTTATCGATGAGCACGTAGCCGCTGACCTTGACCATGTTGCGGGGCGGCTTGCTGAAGCGGCTAGGTCTTCACGGTGATTCTGGCGCTTCACGGTGGATTACAGAGTGACGGTGCATACGGAAGGAGGCCCTTTGAACGATGCGCACGAGCGGTTCACCGGCCTATATGACCAGTATTACCGAAGAGTTCTGCGCTACGCGCTGCAGCATGCTGATCCTGGATCCGCCGAGGACGTGGCCAGCGAGACATTCCTGATCGCATGGCGGCGTCGGGCTGAGGTTCCTCAGCCGTCGCTACCGTGGCTGCTCGTGGTGGCGCGCAACCTGCTGTTGCAGGAGTTCGGCTTGGCCAGTAGGCAGCGCCAGATCGCCGACCGCATACGGGCGTTCACCACGGACGATGACCTGAAGGCGTGGGACGCGGGTGAGCATGTGGTCACGCGCGCCGCGGCGCTGGAGGCGCTGGCGACGCTCTCCGGCAGCGATGTAGAGGCGCTGACCCTGGTGACCTGGCACGACCTGTCGGTTGCGGATGCCGCAGCCGTCGTCGGCTGCACACCGCACGCGTTCACGGTCCGGTTGCATCGCGCCCGCAAAAGGCTCACCAACGCGCTCCGGTTCATTGACAACCCCTCGGAGGGCCGCGTTCCGGCAAGCCACCCCGGCACAGCACATTCGGTCATTAAGGAGCAAACATGACCCATACCGAGGATCCCATGAAGGTGATGGCCGATCTCAGGCCGACCGACCTGGAGCGGCTAGCGCAAGACGGGTATATGAGGCACCGGAGCGACGATCTCGCCCGGCTAGCGGCCGATGCCGCCGGCGCGGGGGGCACCCGTTCCAGGGCCTGGCCAGGTGGCCGCAGTCGCCCAATGGGGCCATGGCGCGGTCACCGTGGCCTCCTGGGCGTCGCGGGGGCTGGCCTGACCGCCGCGGCGGCAGTGGCGCTGGTCATAACGACCACGGGACCATCGCCTGCCGTCCCCTCGACCTTGCCGTCGTCGGCGGCACCGTCGGTGCCTGCGGCGTCGTCGGCCACTCGTCCCCCGGCAACCGCCGCGCCGCTCGACGCGCACGCGTTTTTGCTGGGCAGCGCCAATGTTGCGGCGCAGTCCCCGGTGACCACGGGCTCCTACTGGTACGTCAAGGAGCGAGATTTCACGGAAACCTGGTCACAGAACAAGACGGGCGATTACAAGCCGTACTACGCGAGCACGCAGGAGACCTGGACCGGTGCCACCCGGACTCGGACGATCGTCAGCGAGGATCTGCAGTTCAACTTCGCCACGTCGGCCGACAAGGCGAAATGGCAGGCCGACGGTTCACCGAAGCTGTTTGGACCTGCCGGGACGTACGGCGACCATGGGCCAGTCACCAATAACTACAACTTCGGCGCGGACGCCCAGTCAGACATATACGCGCTCAGCATGACCGATGCCCGGAACTTGCCGACGTCGGCGGCCGGACTAGGCGCGCTGCTGCACAGGAAATTCAGCGGCCTGAGTGCGGAGCAGCGGTCGGTCGGCCTTGGCGAGACCTTGGGGTACGTCGCTTACGTATTCGAATGGGGCCAGAAGCTGCTTCCTGGCCCGGTCAAGCCCGCCGTCAAGGCGGCCTACTACCAGCTGCTGGCATCACTGCCGGGCGTCACAGTCGCTCAGGATGTCACTGACCCGCTGGGCCGGACCGGCGTGGACGTCAACGCAGGCACTGAGGACAACCTGATAATCGACCCGGCCACCGCCCAGATCCTTGACGTGACCTACAACCCGTTGCGTCCGGACGCCAACAAGATTCACAACCCAACTCTCAGCAACAGTACCTACCCAATCCGCGCCGGGTCGACCATCACTGCGACTACCACCGACACCATCGCTTACGTGTCCATGGGTTGGACCGACAAGATCGGTGCCCCGGCGAGCTAGGAACAGGACTTGGTCTATACCACCGTCTGGGGCCGACACCCGCGCCGAGATCCTCTGCTCTCATCACCTCCAAAGCTCGCGCTTGTGTTCACGGGTTGCTGGTAACGCCGACTGTTGGCCGCTGACGGCGGTTGGGACATCTTGGGGACACGCGCGGAGCAGTTTAACCCCGCCGGACAGACTCCAAAGGATGGTGGGACGAAGTGCGACAATCGCTAGCGACAGCGGTGGACGCCACTGAACACATGGATGGTCCGCCGCAGGTCAGGTGTGCTGCGGTGCTACCAGACACCCCCGCTACTTGGCTTCAGGACAAAGAGGTCGCTCCGGTCTATGTGCCACCAAGACGTAGTGCCGAGGTGAGTCCTACTCTAGATCGAGCGGCTGCGCGAGCGCGGCGTCCGTACGGACGGGATCGGCGGCTGACGATCGCTCAGTAGACCACGGCGGGAGTGATTAGTTGATCTACCGAGTGGTCGGAGAGTCCAGCGAGTGGGTCTGGTCGGGGGAGTCCGGCGCCATGGAGATCTCGCTAGGCCCAGGTCGGCTGATGGGTGCGTTCAACGCCGGAGTCGCCGATGAGGCATGGGGCGACCTGCCGATGCCTATGCTGTCGAACCCCCGAGTGCGCTTCTGGTTCACCGAGCGCGGATGGCGTGCCTATGGCCTGCGCGTGGCGGCCGGGGCTCGAGCCAGTGGCCGCGCCTTCCGTGTCATCCGGCGCAAGAATCCATCTAAGTCAATGGTGGTATACCGGGACGACTGGCAAGTCGCGTTGCTACCTGACCGCGATTAGCCAATCATGAATGCTCCATGCATCGCACGGCCAACCAGCCCGACGGCGTCGACGTCGCTCCCAGCTCAGAAGCGGAAGGTCAGACGATCTGGATCCGCCTCTCATGCTGTCGCTGTGCTAACAATGGTTGTGGAAACATGGCGATGAACGTGGACGCCGCGAGCGGCCAGCAAGGCGTTTAGCCTTCTCGGGCAACCGCAGTGGACCCACGTGTACCGGCAGAGCCTGCAGACGCCGCCCGATCAGGCTGGCTCATCCAGTGCACAGACCGGTGTGTGCTATCGATAGCGTCTTTCCTCGCGCTCCGGTCGGGAGCCCCCAGGCGGCGTCGTTCCTCGCGGGGCGTACGTTAAGAGCCTGAACTGGGTTACGCGGCCGCAACGCCGGGGCCGCCGAGGCCGCCGAGGGTTGCCCGGTGCCCGGGGCGTCGGAGTGCCGCGCGAGCGGAAGGGGCGTGCTATGCAGCCGACAGCAGACCGGATCCTGACCACGCACTCGGGCAGCCTGCCGCGACCGGCGGAGTTCTTGCCGCTTCTGCTGGCACAGGAAGCGGGCCAGCCC
>DATMKQ010000014.1:0-3093 GCA_035571275.1 Trebonia sp. | reverse complement strand
GTGGCTGGGACGCCAGCAGCGCGGTGACCTCGACGAGCTCGCCGAAGCCCGGGGTTGCGATGATCCCGGCCTGCTCGAACAGCGCCTCGCGGCTGACCAGCGGCGTGGCGATGGCGGCGGTGTGCGATGCGGCCGCCTGCTGGCCCGCCTCGCTGCGCCCGGCGTGCACGGTGAGCACCGGCATCCGGACGCCGACCCGGCGCGCGGTGCGCACGAACTTGCGCGGGTTGCCGAACGACTCGATGTACAGCACGGCGAGCTTCGTCTGCTCGTCCTGCTCCCACCACATCAGCATGTCGTTGCTCGACACGTCGAGCTTGTTGCCGACCGACGCGAATGAGGAGATCCCGATGCCGAGCCTGGACAGGTGGCCGACCATCGCGAAGCCGAGCCCGCCGGACTGCATGACCAGGCCGGCGGCGCCCGCCGCCGGGTGCGCCGCGGCGAACGTCGCGTCGAGCCCGATGCCCGGCGCCGCGATGCCGAAGCAGTTCGGGCCGATCAGCCGCATGCCGTGCCTGCGGCAGACGGCGAGCAGGTCGGCGCTCCCCGCGGTGTCGATGCCCGCGGTGAACACCACGAGCCCGCGGACGCCGCGGGCGCCGCAGGCCGCCGCCACGTCGGTGACCGCGTGCGGCGGCACCGCGATCAGCGCGAGGTCGGGCGTTTCTGGCAGGCTGGCCACATCGGGGAAGCACGGGACGCCGCCGATCCCGTGCGTGGCGTTCGGGTTGACCGCGTACAGGCTGCCCTGGTAGCCGCCGGTCCTGATGTTGTCGAGGACAGAACGGCCGACCGTGCCCTGCCGGCGGCTCGCCCCGATCACCGCGACGCATCGCGGTGCGAACACCGGCCGGAGGCTTGCCACGTCGGCGGACCGCTCGCGGACCGCCACGGTGTCCAGGTATTCCTCCAGCTGCTTGCCGGTGTCGTCAGGCGGCAGCGGGATCGTTATCGTGACCACGCCGTCGGCGCGGCTGCTGTGGGCGGGCAGCCCGGCGTCGGAGAACACCCGCAGCATGCTGACGTTCTCGCTGAGCGTCTCCGCGGTGAGCAACTCGATCCGCCGCGCCCGCGCGAGCGACACCAGGTGTTCGAGCAGCAGCGTCGCGATGCCGCGGTGGTGCATAGTGTCCGACACAGCGAACGCGACCTCGGCGGTCTTCCCGCCGCTGTTCCGCAGGACCTCGTAGCTGGCGACACCGACGACCTCGGCGTCGTACAGCGCGAGCAGGGCCGCATGGTCAGGTCCTGGCTCGCGGGTAACGCGGCGGGCTTCGCGCTCGGCCGCCGCGCGGCTGATGCTGAAGAAACGCAGATAGGCATTGCCCGGTGACATCGCCTCGTGCATTGCCTTGATGTCCGCGAAGTCGCCGGGCCGCGCGGGCCTGATCTGGACCGTCGATCCGTCGGCGAGCAGGGCGTACACCCCCGCGGTGTCCGCTACAGGCTGGCTCATCGGTCTCTCCTCAGACTCTCAGGACCGTTTCCTTGTGCTCATCCTCGTGCTCATCCTCCGCCAGGTCGTCGCGCCGACGGATATGTCCGAGTTCGGGTACGCCGATGCGAGGTTCATGCCGTGCTCCTAGAACAGCGGGCCGGGGCCGGGGATCGACCGCTCGTCCGGCGGGTAACTCAGCCGGTCGCGTACCGCGACGACGCCCTCCACGTGCCGGATCTCCTCGATCAAGTCGTGGCCGGCGGCGACCGTTTCCGGCATGCCCTCCACGGTCACGATGCCGTCCTTGACCGTGACGGTGAACTTGGCCGGGTTGCGGAGCAGGGTGTCGAGGATGATGCCCTCGGTGATCTCGTGGCTGATGTCCTGGTCGGGTCGGCTGTACACGCTGAGGACATCGGCGCGGGAGACGATCCCGATCAGGCGGCCGTCGTCGTCGACGACCGGGAGCCGCTTGACCTTGCGCTCGTACATCAGCCGGGCTGCCTGCGCGACGAACTGGCGAGCACCAACGGTCACCGCCGGCTTTGTCATCAGGTCCGCCGCGATGGTGCCGGCCGCCTTGGCCTGCTCCCTGTGGCGCCGGATGCCGCTGACCCGGTGCGGCGCCGCGCTGTCCAGCGCCTCCTTGGCCAGCAGGTCGGCCTCGGACACCACGCCGACGACCTTGTTGTCCTCGTCAAGCACGGGGAACGCGCTTACCCGCTGTTCCCGCAGCCTGGCCGCCATGTCCTTGAATGACGCGTTCTCCCGGACGGCGACCACGTGCGTCGTCATCACGTCCTTAACGGTGGCGTTCATCGCAATCGCCCTTCCTCGGCATCGCTCCTGACCTAAGTCCACCGCTCCGGGGCCTTGCCGCCCACCGCCTAAAGCCCGCACGAACCGGGACTAAAGACCCGTGGACGGGAGGGGCTCGTACTCCGCTTCTCGCGGATTCCGATTGCGCGGTGCGCGGGCCGGTTCGCAGCTCCGCCCGTTACTCCGCGTCTCAACGGGTCCCTCCCGTCACTGTTCAGCTAACTCAGCAGGCAACCCGGCCGCTAGGGGCCGAAGGTCACCACTTTCGCTCAGCCCTGGCGGGGTTCCCAGGTGAAGAACCTGATGGCGAGCAGCATGCCGGCGATGCCCCAGACCGCGACGACGAGCACGTCCGTCCAGTTGAACGCGGTACCGAGGAAGCCGGCCTCCATGCTCAGCACGAAGTGCCTGACGGGGAAGACCTTGGCCACCCACAAGATCCAGGCCGGGGTGTTGTTGCCGAACGGGATGAAGATGCCGGACAGGAACTCGAGCGGGAGGATGATGGCGTTGATGATCGGGGCCGCCGCGTCGGCGTTCGGGATGACCGCGGTCGCCGCGAGCCCGAGGGCGCAGAACGCGGCCGCGCCGACCAGCAGCGCGACGACGAACCGCAGCAGGCTCAGCCCGGTGGGAATGTCGGCGCTGTACACGAGGCGGCCGAACACGGCGGTGATCGCCACGAGCAGGATCGCCACCAGTATCGCGTGCAGGATCCTGCCGCCGATGAAGGACGCGCTTGGCAGCGGGGTGCCGTGCGCCCGCTTGAGTATGCCGTCCTCGCGCTGGAAGGTGACCGCTGCCGCGATGTTGTTGAAGCACGCGGTGATCAC
>DATMKQ010000013.1:0-5053 GCA_035571275.1 Trebonia sp. | reverse complement strand
CGAAGTTCGCACCGCGCCGGTTCTTCGCGACCATCCCCGGCTGGTCCAAGGCGTCCGCGCAAGACCACGCGGCCATCCTCAAGGCGATCTCGGAACACGACGCCGAGGCGGCGCGGGCGGCGATGATGCGGCACATGGAGACCGCGGGCGAGCTGCTCGCGGCGAACTTTGACTCCGCGCAGGCTCTCGCGCAGGCTAGGTAGCACGGCCCGCGTGGTGTCGCCCGACGCTGTGCCGCGTGCTGCGGGGCCGTCGGATGCTGGGCCCCCGGATGCTGGGCCGCCTGCCGCGGCAGACCTGTCGGCGGCTGGCGACGCCGAGCTCGCGGAGGCGCTGCTTGGTGCCGAGCTGCCCTCGCTGATGCCTGCGCTCGCCTACCTGACCGGGGACATGTCACTTGTCGGCGAGGACCTGCGTCCGGTGTCATCTGGCCCGGCGGTAACCGTGGCACCGCAGGGCGGGATGACCGCCGAGCAGCAGGCGCACGCCAGGCAGCGGGCGCTTGACGCGCTGATCGCCTTCCGCGACGGCGGCTGTGTTCCCGCCGCGCCGCCGGCCGGCCTCGCGGAGCAGCGCGCGCTGCTGACGTTCATGACCGGCGACGTGGACGACGGCCACCTGCCCATGCTCGCCTTCGAACTGGGGCTGCCATCCGACACCGACGCCCCCGGCTGGACGAAGGCCTCGCTCGCGCCGGAGCGGGAGTTCCGCGTCGCCGTCATCGGGGCCGGCATGTCCGGGCTCGCGGTGGCCTACCGGCTGCTCCAGGCGGGCATCGACTTCACGGTCTTCGAGCGCAACCCCGACGTCGGCGGTGTCTGGCTGGAGAATTCCTACCCGGGCGTGCGCCTTGACACGAGCAACTTCTGCTACAGCTACTCCTTCCTCCAGCGCGACGACTGGCCGCATCAGTACTCGCTCGGCTCCGAGATCCGCTCGTACTTTCAGCAGGCGAGCGCGCGGCTCGGGGTCCGCTCGCACATCAGGTTCGGCACTTGCGTGCGTGGCTTGCGGTTCGACGAGGCAGCCGGCGAGTGGCTGGTGACCGTGGAGCCGGGCGGCCCGGACGCGGGCGGCGATTCCCGCGGCTCCGGCGGCTCGTCCGGCGGTACCGTCGAGACCCTGCGGTTCAGCGCCGTGATCAGCGCGGTCGGCCAGCTGAACACGCCCAGCTACCCCGACATCGAAGGGGCGGACAGCTTCGGCGGGCCCAGCTTCCACAGCGCCCGGTGGGACCACGGCACCGACCTGGCGGGCAAGCGCGTCGGCGTGATCGGCAGCGGCGCGAGCGCCTATCAGGTCGTGCCGTCGATCGCCGGCACCGTCGGTGAGATGACGCTGTTCCTGCGCAATCCGCCGTGGACCGTGCCCACCCCGAATTACCACGCGGGCCTGGCCTCTGGCCTGGCCTGGCTGTTCAAGGCGGTGCCCTACTACCATCGCTGGTTCCGCTTCTACCAGTACTGGACGTCCGTCGAGGGCCGGCGGGACTTCGCCGCCGTCGATCGGGCGTGGATCGCATCCGGCGCGGGTGCCCCCGGCGCGGTATCGGCGAAGAACCAGGCGCTGCGGGCGACGCTGACCAGGCACCTGATGACCGAGTACGAGGGCAGGCCAGACCTGCAGCGCGTGATGATCCCCGGCTACCCGCCGTACGCCAAGCGCATGCTTCGGGACAACGGCGTCTGGGCGCGGGCGCTGCGGCAGCCGAACGTGACGGTCGTCGGGGAGCGGATCGAGCGGATCACCCCGTCAGGCATCGTCACCGCCGACGGGGCGGAGCGCCAGCTCGACGTGATCGTCTACTGCACCGGCTTCCGCGCCTGGCGCTTCCTCGACGGGATCGAGGTGACCGGGCGCGGGGGAGCGGACTTGCACGAGCAGTGGGGCAAGGACCCGACCGCGTACCTGGGCATCACGGTGCCGAACTTCCCGAACCTGTTCTGTCTGTACGGCCCGAACACGAACCTCGTCGTCAACGGCAGCATCGTGATGTTCAGCGAGTGCGCCGCGCACTACGTCCTTGAGTGCCTGCGCCTGCTGCTCGCCGGCGACGGCCAGGCCATGGACCTGCGCCCGGAGGCGCTCGACGCCTACCAGGCGGTCATCGACAAGGCCAACGCGAGGATGGCCTGGGGCGTCGAGGGCGTCGACAACTGGTACAAGAGCGCCTCCGGCCGCGTCTCGCAGAACTGGCCCCTCCCCACCATCGACTACTGGACCCTAACCCGCCGCCCCGACCCTGCCCACTACCGCATCACGTTCTTATCCGCATTGCCGGGTTGCTGCCGGTGCGGACGGTGATGATCTCGGCAGCCTGCGCGGCACCCCAGCGGGGAAGCGTAGATGGCGGCGGGGCTGGGCTCGCCGGGCGGCCGTCCGGCGAGCCCAGCGGCCTGGGTCACACCCAGCTCGGTGAGCGAGTATCTGAAGGCACTCTTCGCGGTGACCGGGAAGAATCCGGTAACGGTCACCGCAGCGGACGTGTTCGATTTCCTGGCCCATCAACGGGGGACCGAACGGTGGTGCGCGGCTGGCGGACTGTCAGCCGTAGATTTTCGTGGCCTGGGTGATGGCGTTGCCGTCGGCGGCGGGGATCCCGCTCAGCGGTATGTAAGGGAACGCCTTGATGGCGGACAGCGCCGGCGCGCCGGCCGGGCCCCCGTCCGCGAGCACCGTCGAGTACTCTCCTTCCGAGGCGATGGCCGCCGCCGCCTGCGGGGTGTACATCCAGTCCTCATACAACTGCGCCGCCAGCGGGTCAGGAGCGCCCTTCACGATGCCCCCGTACAGGGTCACCGTGTAGTTGTCGGCGTTGAGCAGGTAGAACTGGACCGGGGCGCCGCCGGCCTTGGCCATCAGGTAGAACGCATAAGGCACGCCGATCCCGAGGCTCTTGGCGCCACCAGCGACGGCGGTCAGCGGGCCGGTGATGTCGCTGGACGGGGACAGCTGCGGGTTCTGCGCCTTCAGGCCGGTCATCATCCCCGAGTCGCCGGGCACCAGGGCGAGGTGAGCGAAGATGTCGTCCATCTCGCCGATAGCCGTCGGGTCGTACATGACCAGCTTGTTCTTCCACTGCGGGTCTAGGAGGCCGGTCCACGTGGTCGGGATCTGGCTGGCCTGGACCGAGTTGGTGTTGTACACCATGCCGGATAGTCCCACGGTGAAGCCGAAGAAGTTGTTGCCCGGGCCGTAGCTCTCGGCGGCCAGCTGCGACGCTGGCGGCAGTGTTGACGGCTTGAACGGCGTGAACCAGCCGCTCTTAATGTAGGCCAGCATGTCCGTGCTGCCGGTATATGCGATGTCATCGACGTGCTTGCCGCTCGACATCTCGGCGCTGAGCTTGACGCTCATCGGCGGCCCCACGACCGGGACTCCGGTCACCGTGATGTCAGGGAACGACTTCTTGAACGCGGTGTACAGCGCCGTGTCGGTCCCGGCGGTCGGGCCGTAGATCACAACGCTCTTCTGTCCGGCGGCGACCGCGTTGTTGTAGAGCGTCTCCATGGCGCTGTAGTTGGCGGCTCCGCCCAGCTGGGTCTGGAGGCTCGACGTGGACGAGCTTGTCGAGCTCGAGGGCGTCGAGCTCGAGGGCGTCGAGCTCGGGGGCGTCGATGACGTGGGTGAGCTGCTGCACCCTGCGACAAGCCCGGCCATCACGGCTAGCGCCGAACCGGCGGTAACTATCTGTCTCGGCTTCACGTTCTTGCTACCTTTCAGCATCAAAGCGAGCGTCATGAATGACGTCGACGATTGAGTCGCCGGCGCGTATCGGGAGGGCCATAATCGCCCGCCGGGTGGCGAGATCATCCTGCTGCCTGTCCTTGCCAGCGGCGGCAGGAGCGCTCGCGCTCATGTAGACCCTTGGACCGGGACAGACTCGACGGCCGGCTCGGCGGCCTGGGGTGCCGGTTCTGCGTTGTCGTCGTCAACGAGAACGGCCGCATCGGCGGGGAAGCCCACCCATGCGTCGCTGCCGACGTCCAGAAGGCTGCTGGCGGCCCCCGCGTCGGGTGCGCGTACCACGACCGGCGCGCCGTCCACCTCAACGAGGTACTCGACGCGCCCGCCCGCGTAGCTGCGGGAGCGGATCACGCCGGGAATCGCGGCGGCCGGTGCATCGCAGGGCGCGCCGGGCGAGCCGAGCGAGCCGATCTCGAGCTCGTCGGCCCGGGCTGCCAGCACGACCTCGGTGCCGGGCGCGCGAGTGATGCCCTTGGACGTCCACACCGGGCCGGCTCCCGACTTGAGCTTTACGGCGGTCGAGCCGTCGCGTGCCTCGGTGACCGTGGCAGTCAGCAGGTTTTCGAAGCCGATGAAATCGGCGACGAAGCGGGTGGCGGGCGCGGTGTAGATCTCCTTCGGCGTCCCGACCTGCTGGATGGTCCCGGCCCGGATAACTACGACCCGGTCGGACAGAGTGATGGCCTCCTCCTGGTCGTGGGTGACGTAGATCGACGTCGCACCGGATCTGTCGTGCGCGTCGCGGATCTCCCTGCGCATCGAGCGACGCAGCTTGGCGTCGAGGTTGGACAGCGGCTCATCGAACAGGAGCACGGCGGGCCGGGCGACCATCGCGCGCGCCAGCGCCACCCGCTGCTGCTGGCCCCCGGACAGCTGGGTGACCGACCGGTCGGCGTAGCGGTCCATGCCAACCATGTCGAGGATCTCCATGACTCTCCGGTTCCGCTCCCGGCGGTCACGCCGCCGTACCCGCAGCGGGTAGGCGACGTTAGCGAACACCGTCATGTGCGGCCACAGGGCGTAGCTCTGGAAGACCATCCCGATGTCTCGGCGGTTCGGCGGCAGGAACACCCCGCGCTCGGGGCAGGCGACGAGGCGCTCGCCGATGCGGATCTCGCCCCGCTCGGAGCGCTCGAGCCCGGCGATGCACCGTAGCGTGGTCGTTTTCCCGCAGCCGCTCGGCCCGAGCAGAGTCACCAGCTCGCCCTGGTTGGCGCGCAGGCTGAAATCGTCCAGGACGGTCACGTCTGCGTAGGACTTCCGCAGTCCCGCGAGCTCGACCGCAGACATCAGCGGCTCCTTCCCG
>DATMKQ010000012.1:0-4236 GCA_035571275.1 Trebonia sp. | reverse complement strand
GCGGCGGTCCGCCGCCTCATCGGGCGGGGCGCGGCGCTCGATGAGCAGGGCATCTACTTCCCGGCGCGGCTGTCCCCGCGCTACCCCACGGTGGAGGTCCGGGTCGCCGACGTCTGCCTCGACGCCGGCACCGCGGTGCTGCTAGCCGGGCTGACCCGCGCCCTGGTCGCGACCGCCCTGGCCGAGGCCCTTCAGGGCACGCCGCTGCCAGCGCCGCCCGCCTCGTGGGTCAACGCGGCCCTTTCCGCCGCGGCCCGGCACGGGCTCGCCGGGCCAGCAATCGACCCGTTCACGGGGCAGGCCGCCGATCCGCGCAGCCTGCGGACCCGCCTCATCGATCACGTCTACCCCGCGCTCAGCGACCACGGCGACGCGCAGACGATCACCGGGCTGCTGCGCCGGCTCGACCACGAGGGGACCGGGGCCGACCGCCAGCGAGCCCTCTTCGCCAGCGGCGCGTCCCCGCCCGGGTTCCTCCGGGCGCTCGCCCGCGCGACGCTATCACACAGTATGTAATCGGCCCCTGGACCTGGATCAAGCGCACATTCCCGTTCGGTACGGCTGCAGTGCCCTCGGCGATCATCGGGGTGAGCGTGCAGAACCTCCTCATATGTGCTCGTCACGGGCGACAAGGTCATGAGCCACCTACTGCACCATTGGGCGGCTACACGCGCGGCTGCGCGCAGGCCAGCTACACGGCGCAATGCGTGGGACCAATACGTAGCCGCATTGGCACGGCCCTGGCGACGACGCCGTTGTTGTCTCTTGGTACGACGATTCCGTGCATCAATCACCGCTCCAGCAACCAAGAATCACCGCCGCCGCATCAAGTGCTACCGTGTTACGAGAACTCGGCGGCGACCCGACCATTCCATGCAACCCGGAAATATCCACCAAAAGGATCTTCCAGTCCTTGCGCACCACGACCGATCCGTCGCCTACCACGAAAGCACCTTGGCCGAGCCCTTTGACCGGAGCTGTCTTGTGCAGAGTCTCGGCCAGCTCGTCAAAGTAAGCGTACGTCTGGGTCCAGCTGGAAAGCTCCTTCACCGAGAGCACCATGGTGCCCTCGCGGTAACGATAGCCGCAGGAATAGAGATGATCAGCCCAGGTCGGGGCGGTCACTGAGGCCTTGGCTGCCACCACCTCGGCGATCTCCCCGGTTGCCTTCTCGGTACATACCATGCGGGCAATCGCGGAGGGTGAGTTGCCTGCCGGCTGCGGTGATTCGGCCGGTGCCTTGACGCTGCCGCAGCCGGCGATCCCTAGCACGACGGCCAGGACGGCTAGGCCGAGGCGTGCTCTACGCGGCATTCTTCACCGCCGTCCCGCACCATCCGTCTCCGGCTGGCCATGCTGCGATACAACTTTCTTGCTCTTCTCATGAGATGGTGCGCTTGACGTCAAATGACTCGATCCGGCCCCCGACACGGGCGGAAACGTGGAAGATCCACTTACCGGAAGTGAGCAGCGCGTAGCTCACATAGTGGTTCGACGCGATTCGCAGGTGCCGGAGCAGCTGCGGCGGCCGGTCACCGAGTGCCGCGGTGACCTCGACAGCGCCTATGGTCGTGCGCGTGTGCGGTGGGTAGATGAACACGTGCAGCTCGTTGAGTCCTGGTGCGCCGGGATTGAGGTAAACCTCCGCGCTCCCGCCCAGGGCCAGCCTAACCGTCGAGATGGCTGGGAGCTCCGGAAGCAGGGACTGGCCCCTGGCGGGCGAGACGGCCTGGCCGACGACCGTGAGTGCGGCGAATAGCACCACCGGGAGCGCCACCGACAGGCCGACGCCCCAGGGCCCGCGGAGCATCCGCGGGCTTTGCCCTTCGGCCAGGCCCGGTCGTCCGAAGCGGGCGAGACGAAGGCTGTTGGCCACGACGAGCAGGCTGGACAGGCCCATGGCCGTGGCGGCCACGAGAGGGTCGATGAGCCCGGCGGCGGCCAGCGGTAGCGCAGCGATGTTGTAGCCGATGGCCCAGCCGAAGTTCTGCATCATCACCGCGTAGGTCGCTCGCGCCAGAGTGATCGCGGCCGGCACGCCGTCCAGATCACTGCCGAGCAGCGCGACATCGCTGTTCGCCAGCGCCGCTTCTGACCCGCTGCCGATTGCGCACCCGATCGAGGCCGCTGCGAGCGCGGGAGCGTCGTTCACGCCATCGCCAACCATGAGGACGCTGCGCGACCTGCTGCGCTCGGCACCAAGCGCGGCGACCTTGCCGGCCGGACTCAAGGCGGCCTGGACGTCATCGATGCCGAGCTCGGCACCGGCCGTCACCACCGCGGGCTTGCTGTCCCCGCTGAGGATCGCCGTCCTTATCCCCATCTCGTGCAGGCGGCGGATGCTCGGCTTGGCTTCCGGACGAAGCGGGGTGGTGACCGCGATCGCCCCCAGGACCTCGTCCCCGCGCTCGACGACCACGACTGTCTCACCCCGCGCATAGCGGGCCGCGATGGCCGTCGACAGCGGTTCTGGCAGGCGCGGATGCTCTAGACGGCTCACCCGCACCAATTGCCCGTCGACCACCCCGGCCACGCCCACTCCGGGAAGGACCTGGACATCTGACCCGCGTACGGGCGAGCCGATCGCGGCCATGATCGCCAAGGCGATGGGATGGTCGCTCTCGGCTTCGACCGCCGCGGCCGCGGCGAGCAGCTCGTCCTGGCTGTTGCCGGGTGCGGCCATCACGTCGGTGACAACGGCGCGGCGCTCAGTCAGTGTCCCCGTCTTATCGAAGAAGACAGTATCCACCCTGGAAAGGCGTTCGAGCGCGTCATGGTTGCGGACGAAGATCCCGAGCGCCGAGGCTCTCCCGCAGCCGACCATCATCGCCATTGGCGCGGCCAGCCCCATCGCGCACGGGCAGGCGACGAGCAGTACTGACAGGGCACTCAGCACCGCTGTGTCGTGATTGCCCCTGGCGAACCACCACACCGCGAACGTCCCGAGGGCGAGCAGGAGTACGGCGGGGACGAACACCCGGCCCACCCGATCCGCCAATCGCTGCAGCGGTGCCTTGTCACGCTGAGCTTCCTCGACCAGGCGTTGCAGGCGTGAGAGCACCGACTCCGAGGCCAGGGCCTCGACGCGCACGACGAGTACCTCCCGCCCGTTGCGCGTGCCGCCCGTGACCTGGCTACCGGGGCCGCGGTCAACGGGCAAAGGCTCGCCGGTAAGCATAGACTCGTCGACTGCTGACCACCCGCTCACGACGCTCCCGTCGAGCGGGATCGCCTCATTTGGCCGCACCCGCACCAGCGCCCCCACCGGCACGCTCTCGGGCGCGACGAGATCACCGCGCTCGCTGTCAGGATCGGTGACCACCCGGGCCATGGGCGGACGCAGCGAAAGCAACGAGTGCATGGCGCCTACGGCGCGGCGGCGTGCGCCGGCCTCGGCGGCGCGTCCGCTGACCACGACGGCGACAATGAGCGGCGCCATGGCGTAGTGCAGTCGTCCGGCGAACGCGCCGCCGCCGCTGTCGACGTGGATATGGCGGCCCCCGACGGCAATGACTTCGACGGCCTGCACGGCGACCGCGGCGAGCGTGCCGAAGGCGATCAGGGTGTCCATGCTCACGGCGCCATGACGCAGCAGGCGAGCGGCGTTGCGGAGGAACGGCCAGCCGCCGGCGAACTCGACGACGACGGCCAGGACGAGGACGATCCATCCCGGACCTGCGGTCTGGGGCAGGAGGAGCGACACCAGCAACGCGGCGATCGCCAGCGGCCAGGAGATGATCGCACGCAGCACCCACCGGTCGCTGTGCTGACGGCGAGCGGATCCAGCGGCGGCATCGACCGCCTTGGCGCTATAGCCGACGTCGGCGACGGTCTGGCAGAGCTCGCCGGCGCTAATCGCTGAACCGTTGTAGGAAACGAACGCCCGGGCCGTGGCCAGGTTGACCGAGGCACTGGCCACGCCCGGCACGCGGCCGAGCGCGTGCTCGATCCGCGCAGCGCATGCGCCGCAGTGCATGCCGCCGAGCTCAAGCTCGGCGGTGGCGAAGGGAACTTCCCTTGTCTGCGCCGGCGGTGTCGTTGGCGAGGAAGTGGTCAGCACTGCGACCCGGCTCCTGAAGATCTGGAATTGCTCAGGTACTACGGACGGGATATCTCCCTAGTTGTGAAAGGTGAGGGTTTGTACGGTGGGGGTGGATGCGTTGTGTCCGGGCTGGGATGCGCCGTCGATGGCGTACAGGGTGTTGCCGATCGCCGTGACGGCCATCCCGTGCCGGG
>DATMKQ010000011.1:0-8749 GCA_035571275.1 Trebonia sp. | reverse complement strand
CGCGCGGCCTACCAGCTTGACCATCTGCCAACTGAGCAGGAGGTTCTCGCGGTCGCCGAGAAGTGGCGGCCCTACCGCAGCCTCGCTACCGGATACCTGTTCTCCGCCGCGTTCGAGGAGCCTCGGCCGTGAGCCCTCGGCGGCTAGCCGCCGGACCGCCGCGCCGGTTCTCCGAATCACCATGATCTGGCGATGACCTCTCACCTGACCGCGGGCGAGCCTGGGCGGGACGCGAAGCGCACGGCCGGCTGGGGACGTGCCTGAAAAGTGAGGAAGATGCCGTGACTACATCAGCCGCAGGCGCGGAAAGCACCGAACTGCCCGACTACGCGCCCATCCCGCGCTCGGCGCTCGGTCCCGCCCTGAACGACCAGGGATACTACGTCGGGCGGGTCGAGCGGAACCTGTTCTGGGTCACCGACGGTGTCTACAATTCAGCGTTCCTGGCCACCCGCGACGGCGTCGTGCTGTTCGACGCGCCGCCCAGCATCGGCGGCAACTTGCGGCGCGCCGTCGACGAGGTCGCCGCCGCCGAGGGCGTCAGCAACAAAGTGACGCACCTGGTGTACTCCCACCACCATGCCGACCACGGTGGAGGCGCGTTCCTCTTCGACAATGTCGTCCGGATCGGGCACGAGGAGACCCGGCGGCTGCTGCTGCGGGACGACGACGAGGCCCGGCCCGCGCCGGACGTGACCTTCGCCGATACCTACACGCTGGAGGTCGGCGGCGAGCGCGTTGAGCTGGCCTGGCACGGCTCCAACCACACGCCGGACAACATCTACATCCATTTCCCCGGCCACGACACGCTGATGCTCATCGACATCGTCAACGCCGGCTGGGTGCCCATCTACAACACCAACCTCAGCGAGGACGTGCAGGGGTACATGCAGGCCCCCGACACGGCGATGTCGTATTCGTGGTCGCACCTGATCTCCGGGCACGTGGGCAGGCTCGCCACCCGCGAGGACGTCGCGTTGCACCAGCAGTACATCGCCGACATCGAGGCCAGCGCCCGGGAGGCGCTGGCGAGCGTCAATCCGGTTCCCTACTACATGCACTACGGTGAGAACGTCTGGGCCGGGATCAGGGGTCACCTCGACACCGTGACCGACCGCGCCGCCGCACCCGTCATCGCCAAGTACACCGGAGTGCTGGCAGGGGCTGACATCGGGGCGTACACGTGGACGACGGCGTTCGCCATCATGCAGTCGCTGCGCCTCGACAAGGGCCCCAGCGGACCGGTCCATCCCTGAGTGCGTTCGTGTCTGGCGCCTTCGTGCCCGGCGGCTGGCAGTCGCCGGACACGAAGGCGCCAGCCTGCTTAGGTAGTCGATATGGTGACCGCTGATGAGTCCGAGCCCGGAGCGCTGCCCGCCGTCATCGCCGTGCGCGGGGCCCGGCAGAACAACCTGCGTGATGTCGACCTCGACGTGCCCTTGTGGCGGATGGTGGCGGTCGTCGGGGTGTCCGGGTCGGGAAAAACGTCGCTGGCCATCGGCACGCTGTACGCCGAAGGCATGCACCGGTTCCTCGACGGCCTGAGCACCTACAGCCGGCGGCGGCTGACGCAGGCCAAGCGGCCGGACGTCGACCGGATCGAGCACCTGCCAGCCGCGCTGGCGCTACGCCAGCGCCCGCCGGTTCCGGGGCCGCGCAGCACGGTGGGCACGATGTCGGAGGTGCTCAACGCGCTGCGGCTGACCATGTCGCGGCTGGGCTCGCACCAGTGCCCGAACGGGCACATGGTCTCCCCGGCGGTCGCGACGCTCGCCGAGGAGATCACCTGCCCGGTCTGCGGCGCGCGGTTCGAGCATCCCAGCGCCGAGTCCTTCGCGTTCAACTCCTATGGCGCCTGCCCCGCCTGCCAGGGCCTGGGCGTGCGGTCCGAGGTCGACGCTGGCACGCTGGTCCCCGATCCTGGCAAGACGATCGAGGAAGGCGCCGTCCTGCCGTGGAACTCCGGCGGGCGGCGGCTGTCGATGTACGCCGCGGGCGAGCTCGGGGTCCGCCTCGACGTCCCGTACCGGGAGCTGACTGACAGCGAGCGTGACATCGTGCTGCACGGCCCGCCGGTTCAGCAGCAGGTCACCGTGCACTCGGACCGGACCGGCCGGAGCGTGCAGCTCTCGGTGAACTATGACAACGCGATCGCCGCCGTCGAGCGGTCTCTGCGCAGCAACAACGAGCGCACCCGCCAGCAGGTGCAGCGGTTCCTCGTCACCCGCACCTGCTCGGTCTGCCACGGCACCCGGCTGCGGCCCGAGGCGCTGGCATCGCGGCTCGGCGGCCGCAGCATCGCCGAGATCAGCGCGCTGACCCTCGACGACCTGACCGGCTTCCTGACCGGGCTTCCCGCTGGGCTGCCGCCCGAGCTCACCCGGCTTACCGCCGGCCTGCTCAAGGAGGTCCGCGGTCTGCTGGATCCGCTGCTCACCGTCGGGCTCGGCTACCTGACCCTGGACCGGGCCGGCGCCTCGCTGTCGACCGGGGAGCGACAGCGCATCGAGCTCACCTCGACGGTCCGCTCCAGCACCACCGGCATGCTGTACGTGCTGGACGAGCCGTCGGTCGGGCTGCATCCCAGCAACGTCACGGGTCTGCGTGAGACCATCACGGCGCTTGCCGGGAACGGTAACTCGGTGATCGTGGTGGAACACGAGCGCGAGCTCATCCGGTCCGCGGACTGGATCATCGAGCTGGGCCCGGCGGCTGGACGCCAGGGCGGCACGGTGATCGCCGAGGGAACCCCCGCGCAGCTGGAGCGGAACCACCAGTCGGTGATCGGGCCGTTCCTGGCCGGGCGCCAGGCTGTGTCCGGTGCGCGGTCGCGGCGCCCGGCACCCGGCGGCCAGATCACGCTGCACGTTAGCGACCTGTACAACCTGCACGACGTGACGGCCGCCTTCCCGCTGCGTCAGCTGACCGCGGTCGCCGGGCCGTCCGGCGCCGGCAAGACGGCGCTCGTCCTCGACAGCCTCGTCCCCGCGGCCCGCGCGCAATTGAGTGACGCCGCGCTGCCCCCGCACGTCAGCCACCTGGACCTGGGCGCTATCCGGCAGGTCGTCCAGGTCGACGCCTCGCCGATCGGGCAGAACGCACGGTCAACCCCGGCGACGTATTGCGGCGCGTTCGACGAGATCCGGCGGATCTTCGCCGCCTCGCCGGACGCGCGCCGGGGGCGCTGGCGGCCCGGCCACTTCTCGTTCAACACCCGCGAAGGCCAGTGCCCGACCTGCCGCGGCCTCGGCGACGTTGACATCGACGTCCAGTACCTGCCCGATATCAGCGTGCAGTGCCCGGCCTGCCACGGCGCCCGCTTCAACGACGCGACGCTGTCCGTCCGGGTCGACGGCCTGACCATCGCCGACGTGCTCGGGCTGACCGTGACGGACGCGGTGGAGCGGTTCGCGGCGGACGCGCCGGCCGCGAATGCGCTGCGGCCCGTCGACGAGGTCGGCCTGGGCTACCTGCGCCTCGGCGAGCCCACGCCGTCGCTGTCCGGCGGCGAATCGCAGCGGCTGCGGATCGCGACCCGGCTGCGCAGCAGCCAGCGCGGCGCGCTGTACGTTTTCGACGAGCCCTCTACCGGCCTGCACCCGCTCGACGTAGCCACGCTGGTGGCGGTGTTCGACCGGTTGCTGTACGCGGGAGCCACGGTCATCGTCATCGACCATGACCTGGATCTGCTGGCGGCCGCGGACCACCTCATCGACATGGGCCCGGGCGGCGGCCCGGAGGGCGGGCGCGTCATCGCGGCCGGCCCGCCGGCCGAGGTCGCGCGCGACCCGCGCTCGCCCACCGGTCCGTGGCTGGCGGAGCATCTCGGGCAGGCCAAGGTCGGCCGTTCTTAATCGGACACCTGCCCCATGGCCCGCACGCGGCTGGGGTGCCTTACCGCCAGGTACGCGAGGTAGACCACGCCGACCGCGAACCAGATGCCGACGGACAGGCCAGCCTGGCTGATCGGGTACGGCAGCGGGCTGAGCCGCGGGTCGGGATCGTGGCGTTCACCATGGACGGCTGGGAGGCCGTCGCGGTCGCGGGGGCGCTGTCCGCGGACTTCGGCATCGGGGTGCGGGACGGGCGGTTCTGCACGCACCTCCTGGCCGACCGCCTAGTCGGCCGACCCACCAGGACGGCGTTCATGCAGGCCGGCGAGACACTAACTGGTACGCACTTCTTAAGGTCCGGCTTCGTAGCTGAGGAAGACATGACGACTTCTGCCGCAACCGGGGAAACCCGGTCCTGGGAGCAGTACCTTCTCCAGAGCACTGTCCCGCGCGATGTTATCGACACTTTTATCGAGCGCCCGCACTGGGCCTCGTTCGATCCAGAGCTCGGCTATGTGCTGCATAACTCTCTCGTGCGGTGGGGAGTGGACGGCAGCCGGACCATCGAGACGTTCCGGCCGGATGGCGCGCGCTCGCGCTTTCTCTATGCCGGCCGGAAGCCGCGGATCAACGCCTACGGCAACAGCTTCACCGAGTGCACCCAGGTCAGCGATGGCGAGACGTGGCAGGAGTACCTCGCCGGCCATCTGGCTGAGCCAATCGGGAACTTTGGCGTCGGCGGCTACGGCGTGTACCAGGCTTATCGCCGGATGCTGCGGGTGGAACGGACGTCCGATGGCGCGGAGTACACGATCTTCTATGTGTGGGGCGACGATCCGTCGCGGAGCGTCAAGCGCTGCCGGTGGGGCGTGCTCTACCCCGGCGCCACGCCAGCCGATTTCGATCAGCGTCTCTTCAACGGCAACCCCTGGGCGCACGTCGAGATCGACCTGGAGACCGGCTCGTTCGTCGAGCTGGAGAACCCGCTGTCCACGCCCGATTCGCTATACGCGATGTGCGACCCGCAGTGGATGCTGGAGCACCTGCGCGATGATCTCGCGATGCAGCTGGCGGTTTACGCGGGCGACCCCGACTACGGGCAGCCCGGGAACATCGACGAGCTTGACCGCCCGAAGATCGAGCGACTCGCCGAGGTGCTGGACTTCCCCTTCGACTGGGGTACCGACGCGGACTCACGGCGGCAGGCGGCGATGCTGCTCAACCGCTACGGCCAGCGCGCGACGATCTTCATCCTCGAGCAGGCTCGCGCGTTCGCGCGAAGCGCCGGCAAGACACTCCTCACCGTCCTGAACTACACGGCACGAACAGATCATTTCCGCGGCTCAGTTGTCGCATGGGACGGCATGCGACGCGACCAGGAGATCCTCAATCACCTGTCCGTCAGCGGCGTTCCTTTCTTCGACATGAACGCCGTTCACGAGCGGGAGTACGACCACGTCGGCGGCTCATATCACGGGTACCTGGCCCGGTACATGGTGGACGGAGACGGCCATTACAACCCGCGCGGCAACCACTTCTTCGCTTACGCGCTCAAAGACAGGCTGCTCGAGCTGCTCGATCCGAAGCCGGTGCCCTACCAGGACCGGAGCCCGGACCCGGTCGGCTTAGTCCTCGTAGCCGTCGGCGGCCGGGTGGTCGACGGGCAGTCCCCACCGTCGTCCTGCTTCGGCGGCGCCGCGGGCCTGAGCTTCGGCGGGCTGGCCCCAGCCCAGAACGGCGGGGGCGGCCGCCAGCGACGTCATGTAGCGGCGGTTCACGCGGCCGTTGTCGGGGTCGGGGGCGCGGGGCGCGAACTCCGTGATGATCCCGGCCATCCGGACCTGGGCGATGACCGGAAGTCCTGGCTGGCGGACTTCCTGGTAGCCGAGGTAGGCGGTCGTCGGGGAGATGCGGACCTGGTTCTCTTCGAACGCTTCGCGGGCGAGTGTGGCGTCACGATCCGCGTCGAAGGACTCCGGGGTTCCGCCGGGAAGGGAGAAGGTGCCGTCATCCTGCTCCTGAATCAGCACGCGGCCGGTGACCGGGCAGATCAGCCAGCCGTACACCTGGGTAACCGGCAGACCTGCCGGGACGGCACCGTGATGCCACACGTACTCGACGGGCGGATCGCCCATGCGCTCTCCCATGCTCAGTAGGGCGGCGGCATGGAGCAGGCCGGCGAAGGTGGTCAGGCCCCCTTGGCCTGGTTGCCGTACCGGCGATGGAACTGCTCGACCCGCCCGGCCGTGTCGAGGACGCGCGTCTGCCCGGTGTAGAACGGGTGGCTCGCCGACGAGATCTCGACGTCGATGACGGGATAGGTATTGCCGTCATCCCAGCTGATGGTGCGCGCGCTGGTCGCCGTCGACCTGGTGAGGAAGGCGAAGTTCGCCGCCCGGTCGCGGAAGACGACCGGATGATAGTTCGGGTGGATTGCCTGCTTCACGGTTACCGCTCCTCTCGGAACTCGACGTGGCGGCCGGCTACCGGGTCGTACTTGCGGATGACGAGGCGGTCCGGATCGTTTCTGCGACTCTTCCTGGTCACGTACGTGTAGCCAGTCCCAGCGGTCGACCTGAGCTTGATGACGGGGCGAAGTGTGCTGTGACTCATGGCAGGCACAACGATCTGATAATGAAAATCATTCCCGATAGCTGGGAGACGTCGGCTAGCCCTTGCGGAGCAGGGCGGCCTCTTTCTCCAGCGGCAGGATCTCGGAGCCGAATTCGGGGTACGCGTCGAGCCAGAGCCGCAGCGTTTCCCGCATGTCCGGTACCACGAGATCGTCCAAGACGACGGTGGTCGCCGGGTTCAGCGCCTCCCGCAGCAACGGCAGCGCCGGGTAGCGGGCCTTGGACCCCGTCGCCGCGGGGGGCCCGTCCACGAAGAGGAGATCGATCCCCGCCAGATCCTCCCACGCTCGCCTCGCGTACCAGCTGTAGGTGCCGTCGGCGAGGCTGAAGTCCTCCAATGGGGCGTCCCGCACCTCGGCGAGATCGCTGACACCGTGCCTGACCAGGAAGTCGCGGGTCTGGCCAGCGAAAACCGGATCGTGGTCGAGGGCGACGATGCGCCCGTCAATCCCGAACCGCCGCAGCGCCAGGGCGAGCCACAGCGTGGACGCGCCGCTGCCGCATTCCACGATGAGCGACGGCCGGTGCGTGATCACCTGGTCGACGAGGACAAGGAGCAGGTCGGGCGACGCGGCCCAGCCCCGGGTGGCGGGCAGCACGTCGCTGGTCGGGAGTATGGCGTTGAGATTCGAAATCGCCTCGACCTGGCGGAACGTCTGCTTGAGCTCCGTCCCGAGGCGTGATTCGATCCGTCGCACGGTGCCGAGCGTGCGCTGCGACTCCGTGCCCAGATTGCCGATCCGGGCGGCCAGGTCCAGGCTGTGCCGGATCAGCAGCAGCACCCCGCCGACCAGCAGTCCCAGGGCCATCAGCGCGACTGTCGCCGTCGCTCCCGCGTGCGTCGCCAGCCCGAGCGCGAGCGCGCCGTCCAGCCACGCCATGACGAGCACCGCCACGGTCCCGGCGCTCACGAACCGGCGGATCAGTCGGTGCATTGTGCTGACTCCAACGTCGTCGTCCTGCGAATAACCGCAGCCTGGGGGGACACGCGACTGTGGCGTGGTGCAAAGACCTTAGCAGTCCCGGGTTAGCCGGGGCACGTTACCGGCGAGGGGACGGCGACGGCGACGGCCACCTATTGGCACAGTCCCTCCCCTGTCCTGACATCAATCCATTTTCCAGGTGTGGCCGTAGATACAGATGACCACCGAGTGTCAGGGGATTCGATCGATGAGCACTGTCTCCTTGTTTGCCTGGATGGCCACTGTTGTCGCTGGCCTCATCCTCCTTGTCATCTGGCTCATGGAGTACGACCGCGACTTTCAGTCCATCGCGGCGACTCGATTGCCCGTGCCGGTGATCTCCTCCCACGCCCTCTTGGGGATCGGCGGCCTGGCGGTATGGGGTTTCTATATCGTGACGGATGTCGACCGGCTGGCCGAGATCACCCTCGTTGACCTGAGCATCGTCGCGATCCTGGGCCTGATCATGGCAGCGCGCTGGATCGGTGTGTATCGCGCCTACGCCGCGCCCGGCTCGTCGCCGAATACCGTGGTCGCCGTTCCACCGGAACGGCACTTCCCGCGTCCGGTCATCGTCATCCACGGCATCTTTGCCGTCACCACCATCGGTTTGGTCCTGTACTCCGTGTTTTTCGCCGGCAGTTGACGGTGTCAGTGCGCACGCAGATGCTGGGTAACGAACAGGGCCGCCCGGTCGAGTGCCTGGCCGGCCTCGTCGAGCGTCCCGGTGAAGGCCTGGAACACGTGCGGCACCCCGGCCGTGACGTCGAGGATCACGTCGACCTCCGCCTCCCGCGCGCGGTCGGCCAGCCGCACGGAGTCGTCGAGGAGCAGTTCGTTCGTGCCGGCCTGGAGCAGGATCGGCGGGAAGCCGGTCAGGTCCGCGAGGACAGCGGGAGCGAGCAGCGGCTGGTTAGGGTCCTGACCGCCGAGATACATCTCGCCGTTGCGGCCCAGGCCCTCCCCGGTGAAGAACGGGTCGATGCCTTCCTTCGTGGTTATCGTCGCGCCGGAACGCGTGTGATCGAGTCCCGGCGAGAACGCCGCGATCGCCGCCGGCATCGGCAGCCCCGCGTCCCGGGCGGCGAGGCACGTCGTCACGGTGAGCCCGCCGCCGGCTGAATCGCCCGCGAACACGATCGATGCCGGGTCGATGCCGCTGTCCAGCAGGGTGCGGAACGCGGCGACGCCGTCGTCGATCGCGGCAGGAAACGGATGCTCGGGGGCGAGCCGGTAGTCCAGCGAGATCGCCCGGACGCCGGTTCGCCTGACCAGGTTCGCCGTGAGCACCATCGCGGTCTCCGGCGACCCGAGCGAGAAC
>DATMKQ010000010.1:0-3230 GCA_035571275.1 Trebonia sp. | reverse complement strand
AATCAGAGGTGGCGGGCATGCGGAAGGTCGCCCGCAGCAGCTGCGCGTCCTGCACGATCGGCTGCGAGCACATCTACCGGGTCGGCCGGGGGCAGAAGGTCCGCGTCGAGTACGAGAACGTGTTCGCCCTCGGCCCGATGTGCGGGGTCAGCGACCCGGAGGCGGTGCTCGCCGCCAGCGCACGCTGCGATGACCTGGGGATCGACACGATCTCGGCGGGCGGCACCATCGCCTGGGCGATGGAATGCGCGCAGCGCGGCCTGATCGACGCGCCCTGGCTGCGATTCGGTGACTCCGCGGCGCTGTTGCGCGCCCTTGACGAGATCGGTGGCCGCAGCACACCGCTCGGCTCGCTGCTGGCGGATGGATCAAAGGCGGCATCCGGAACGATAGGTGGTGCCTCCCAGTCGTTCGCCTTGCACGTCAAAGGCTTGGAGATGCCCGGATACGAGCCTCGCACGCTGCATTCGATGGCACTCGGGCTGGCGGTGAACGCCAGGGGCGCGGACCACAACCGGTCCGGAGCGTACGAGGCGGACCTGTCCGGCGACCTGGACCGGCTGGACGGCGGCGACGCGCACGTCGCGGCGGCGATCGAGACGGAAGACCGTGCCGCGGTGATGGACTCGCTCATCTTGTGCAAGTTCCTGCGCGGCGTCTTCACCGACCCGTTCGGCGAATGGGCCTCGCTGCTTTCCGCCGTCACCGGCTGGGACGTCTGCGCCGCGGAACTGAGCGCGACCGCCCGCAGGATTGTCATGGCCAAGCGGGTGTACAACATCCGCGAGGGCTGGCAGCCGTCTGACGACTGGCTCCCCGAGCGCCTGCTCACCGAGCCGCTGACCCTCCCCTCAGGCCGGATAGCGACGCTGACCGCGGCCCGCCTGCGCACGATGATCGACTCCTACTACGCAATGCGCGGCCTAGACGCCGACGGCCACCCAGACCCGGCAACGGTCGACGGCCTGCACCTGGCTGAGCCGAGGGCCCGGTCCCCGGTCTCCGGACAAACCCCGCATACCGGACCAAGAACCGGTAACGCACCGCAATGAATTAACTACGGCCTGGCTTAGGGCAAAATACGCACCGCTGTGCGTCCGATTTGCCCGGTATGGGGGGCGCGCTTTTGCCCCATGTCACGTCATGCGTCTCGGATGGTGAGACCGGCGGGAAGCGGTGATCGCGGAAGGGGCGTTGACGCCGCCCGGCCAGCTATCCGCAGCACGCCTCGCGTTGGGGGACACAATAAGTTGTGCGGGTTCGACCCTGAGGCAAGCCCAGATCCGTGGATTGTTGACGATCTGCGGTTGGCTTAGATTCCACGATGGACGGATACTGCGACTATGGCCATCACTGCCCCGGAGAGCACGGGGACGGTAACGCTCACGATCGACGGTCGTGACGTCACTGCTCCCGAGGGGTCGACGATCTGGCAGGCCGCCAAGGCCGCGGGCATCGACATCCCCGTGCTGTGCCATGACGAGCGTTTCGACCCTGTCGGTGTATGCCGGATGTGCGTGGTCGACGTGGGGGCGCCAGTGTTCGCCGCCTCCTGTGTGCGGGCCTGTGAGAACGGCATGCAGGTCAAGACGGACACCCCGGACGTCGAGCGCAGCCGAGCGATGCTGACCAGGCTGCTGATGTCCGACCAGCCGCCGCGCGAGCGCGACCCCAAGCAGACCACGACGGGCGACAACGAACTGCTCGCGCTCGCGGACAGGTACGGGGTTGCCCGTGCGGACGGGCTGCCATGCGGATCCGGGCGCGGCGTCGACCTGTCCAACCCGGTCATCGCGGTCGACCACGACGCGTGCATCCTGTGCGACCGGTGCACCAGGGCCTGCGACGACATCCAGGGCAACGACGTGATCGGGCGCAGCGGCAAGGGCTTCAGCACGCACATCGCGTTCGACCTCAGCGACCCCATGGGCGCCTCGTCCTGCGTCTCCTGCGGGGAGTGCGTCGCCTCCTGCCCGACCGGCGCGCTGACCAACAAGCCGATCCACGACATCCCTATCCGGCCGCGCAGCGAACTCGACGCGGTGGACACGGTGTGCCCCTACTGCGGCGTCGGTTGCGCGCTGACCTACTACGTGGACCGCGACCGCGGCGCGATCGCCTACGCCGACGGCCGGGAGCAGCCGGGCTCGCACGCGCGGCTGTGCGTGAAGGGCCGGTACGGGTGGGACTACGCCGCCTCGCCGCAGCGCCTGACGGTGCCGCTGATCCGCCGTGAGGAGTCCTATCCCAAGGGCGCCCTGTCCACAGACGTGCGCGGGGACATGGCCAGCGGCGGCGAGGATAACGACCACGGTCAGGCGCCGGGGGCCGGACCGGGGGCCAAGCGCAAGGGCAAGCGCGGCCGCAAGCCGGGCGGGCTCGTCGACTACGGCGAGGTGCTGCCGCACTTCCGGGAGGCCACGTGGGAAGAGGCGCTGGACCTCGTCGCCAGCCGGCTGAGTGAGATCCACGCCGCGGGCGGCCCTGGTGCGATCGCCGGGTTCGGCTCGGCCAAATGCTCCAACGAAGAGGCGTACCTCTTCCAGAAGCTGATCAGGACCGGGTTCCACACCAACAACGTGGACCACTGCACCCGGCTGTGCCACGCGTCGAGCGTGGCCGCGCTGTTCGAGGGGATCGGCTCTGGCGCCGTTTCCACCACGTACGGCGACGTGATCAACGCCGAGGTGGCGATCGTCACCGGCAGCAACTCCACCGCCAACCACCCGGTCGCTTCCAGCTTCTTCAAGCAGGCCAGGCGCAAGGGCACCACGGTCATCTACATCGACCCGCGGGCCGACAAGATGGCCGACCACGCCGACATCTACTGCCAGCTCAAGCCCGGCACCGACGTCGCCTTCTACAACGGCGTCATGCACGAGGTAATCCGGCTCGGCCTGATCGACGCCGGCTTCATCGCCAGCCGCACATCCAACTACGAGGCGCTGGCGAAGACCGTCGCGGACTACCCGCCGGAGCGCGCCGAGCAGATCTGCGGGGTGCCCGCCGATCTGATCCGGCGCGTGGCCCGGCACTGGGGCGAGGCCAAGTCCGGCGTCATCTTCTGGGGGATGGGGATCTCCCAGCACACCACGGGTACCGACAACGCGCGCTGCCTGATCGCGATGTGCGCGATCACAGGGAACGTCGGCAAGCCCGGTGCGGGCCTGCACCCGCTGCGCGGGCAGAACAACGTGCAGGGTGCCTCCGACATGGGCCTGGTCCCGATG
>DATMKQ010000009.1:0-2915 GCA_035571275.1 Trebonia sp. | reverse complement strand
GGACCCGGAGTCGGCGGACCCTGACGAGCCCGCCGAACCCGAGCCGCCCCCGATATCCACCACCGCTCCCGTCGGCGTGACGGTGGTTGCCGTGCCCAGGTCCGCCACGGTTCCCGTCGCGTGGATACCGGTCACCTCGTCGTAGATCGTCACTTCCAGCCCGGCCTTCACCTGGCCGGCGTACGCCGGGGGCAGCTGACCGGTCAGCGCCAGCGACCCGCGCGCCGCCAGCTCGAGGAACGGCTGGCCGGGCTGCTCGCCGGTGCCGCCGTTCACCGCCACGACCGTGGCGGGCAGCGCCGGCAGGAACACCACGTCCGCGGCGGGCACGCCGCCCGATGACGGCGGGGTGTAGCCGAGGTGTTCGTAGTACAAGGTCACCGCGTACTCGGTCGCCGCGCCGTAGTACCCGGGCATGTCGCCCTCGTCGTAGTACCCGAGCGAGCCCAGGGCCTGCTGCAGCTCGGTGACGTCCGGCCCGGTCTCGCCTGGCGCCAGGTCTCGCCAGGCGGGAACCGGGCCGGTCAGCGCGAACATCGGCTGGCCGTCGATCTCGGCCAGCTGCTTGCCACTGATGATCGTGTCGCCCGCCGCGACGTCCAGCTTGGAGATGTACACCGCGGACCCGCCGCCGCCCGAGGACGCGCCGCCGCCCGCGGACGCACCGCCCGACGAACTCGACGGCGCGGTCGCGTACACGTCGTACTGGGTCGCCGGGTACACCGTGCCGCGCATCTCCACCGACGCGGTCAGGATCTGGGACACGACCAGGGCCGTGGTCACCGCTGGAGGCGGGGCCGCGGTGTCCGCGGCCAGCTGCTGTGGTGACTTCACGAACGAAGCACCGATCAGCCCGCCAACAGCCAGCAGGGCAGCCGCGATCCCCACCCCGATCAGCACGCGGCGCCGCCGGGCCAGCCGCGATCCGCGCATCGCCTGTCGGCGGCCGCTGTCGTCGGGGCCGCTTTGCGTGGCCATCGAGCCAAGTTGCGTCACGAGAGTCCTCCGTAATTTCGCCTGCACCCGGGCGACCCGAGAGGGCTGGAACAGACGCCGGAACACGCCTCAACCCAGGGCTGGGCCTTACCTTCTACGGCGGTTCTCAGGAAGCCGCGCGATCCATATGTGAGTTTCGTGTTAACCCGGAGCCGCGGCCCGCAAAGCGGCGTTCACACGAAACTTGAAGACTTCTCGCACACAACGTTCACCGCCATATGCTCCGATAACGTGTTGGCATCCTCCCCGCTTGGGGGATTTCAACTACTACACCGGCGGGAGCAATAGTTGAGGTTCGCGGTTCCTCGGCCGGGTAACCCCGTCGCCTCCCCGCGCAGTCACGGCGTGCCCCGCCGCGATGTTCCTGGCCGCGTTCACGTCAGCGTTGAGGGTGAAATTGCAGGCGACGCAGGCGAAGAGGGCTTGGCTCTTGCGGCTCTCCGCCGCCACGTGCCCACACACGCTGCAACGCTGCGAGGTGAACGCGGGTCTAATCTTCTCCACTCGGCCGGGCGCCTTGTCGTACATGCGGCGCACCAGACCTCCCCAGCCCGAGGCACGAATGCTCCGGTTCAGCCCGGCTTTCTGCCGTACGTTCCGGCCGGGTTCCTGGGGCGTTCCCCTAGCCGACCGGGTCATGCTCTTAACATCCAGGTCCTCCACCCTGATCAGATCGAACCGCCGTGCCAGGTCGGTGCTGATCTTCTCGGCCCAGTCCTTACGCCTGTCAGCCTGCCGTGCCTTCAGTCTTGCGAGAGTAAGTCGTACCCTTCTGCGGCGATTCGAGCCGCGTTTAGCACGGGCGAGCCGCCGCTGCAGGCGCAACACTCGCTTGTGCTCGTGTGTACCCGGGTGGGGCACGCGCAGCAGTTCACCTGTCGACAAGGCCGCGCTGACGGCCACGCCCCTGTCGACGCCCACGATCTGCCCGTTGCCGGGAGCGGTCAGGGGCTTCGGGATTGCCGCGAAGGCGACGTGCCAGCGGCCGGCCCGGTCCATTGTTACCCGGTAGGATTTCACGCCCGGTGGCACCGGGCGGGACCAGCGGAACCGCACCCATCCAGCCTTCGGCACGCGCACTTCGCCGACGCGGCGGGACACGCGGCGGACGTCCCACTTATGCCCGCGTCGTCCTACGATGCGGAATCCCTCGTTTCGGCCGGCCTTGCGCCACGACGGCCGGCCGGCTGGGTTGTGCCGGTCGAAGAACGCGGCCATCGCCTGAGAGAAGTCCCGAAGGGCCTGCTGCTGCACGGTCTGGGAGCCGGCGGCCAGCCAGCCATGCGCGGCCCTGGCTTCGGTGAGTTGTCGGCACTGCTCGAGCTAGCCAGGCGCACCCTTGCGACCCGGTCGCCAGTGTCGATGCTGCTCGACGGCGAGGTTCCATATGTACCGAGCGTGGGCGCAGTGGCTCCGCAGCACCGCTTCTTGAGTCGGTGTGGGCAGCAGCCGGTATCGGGACATGCGAACACACTATCGACGATCACTGACATTTCCGAGGAGGTGAGACGGCGTTTCCTTCCCGGCGTGAAGGCGAGGGTTTTTGCGCCGCGATCCCGGTGACACCCGACGACGGGACCCTGCTGGTGGTGGACGACGAGCTCTTCCTCCGGGAGGCCGTCGCCGCCTCGCTGCGCTTCCTCGGGTTCGAGGTGACCGCCGTCGAGAACGGGACGGACGCGCTCCGGCTGGCCCGCAACCGCACCTTTGACCTGCTCATCCTCGACGTCCTGCTGCCCGACATCGACGGGTTCGAGATCGTCCGCAGGCTGCGACGAGACGGGAACCGGGTCCCGGTGATCTTCCTGACCGCCAAGGACACCCAGGACGACAAGGTCACCGGGCTCACCATCGGCGGCGACGACTACATGACCAAGCCGTTCGGGCTGGAGGAGCTGGCCGCCCGGGTCAGGACCGTG
>DATMKQ010000008.1:0-2561 GCA_035571275.1 Trebonia sp. | reverse complement strand
CCTGCGCGAGCCTGGCCGCGACGACGCAGCCCGCGCTGCCCCCGCCGACGACGATGTAGTCGAAACCGTCCACCGCTTCCCTCTCGCTCGCCATCGGCCGAACCAGAGGCCACCATCGCGTGCGGTTATTGCGGCGATGCGCCTTCTGCGTCCGTCGCGGCGGCGCTGGACTCATAGAACAAGTCCGCCACCGCATCGCTTGTGGTCAGCCACACTCCGTCGCGGTCGCGCAGCTGCTCGAGGGCGCGAGCCAAGTGGATCGCGCGCCAGGGCTGGCCCACCAGGAACGGGTGGAACCCGACTCCCAGCACGCGCCCGTGGTCACCCGGGTCAGCGAGCATCTGATCCACGGCGTCGAGGATCGACTGCGCGAACTCCGCCCCGGTCTCGTGATGGAGCATGAACGCGACGACGTCGTTGAGCTCCCGCTGGTAGGGAACCGAAGCCAGCGACCCGCTGGTGACGTTCACCCAGTGCGGCTGGTCGTCGTCGGCCCAGTCGATCGTGTACCGGTAGCCAGCCTCCGCTATCACGTCGAACGTGTTCATCGTCCCGGTCAGCGCCGGCCCGATCCAGCCCGCCGGCGGGTGCCCGACGGCGGCCTCGATCGTGCTGGTGACCTTCTTGACGAGCTCGACTTCCGCGTCACGCTCGAGGCCGACCTGCCAGGTGGAGTTGTTGTCGCCGTGCGCGACCCAGCTCGTCCAGCCGCGCTTTAGTGCCTCCTCGATGAGGCCGGGGTACTCGGTGCAGGCGTCGCTGTTGACGATGCCCGTCACCGGGACGCCGGCCCGGTCCAGGATGTCCATGAGCCGGAATGCGCCCACCCGCGGCCCGTAGTCCCGCCACCCGTAGTTCATCGGATCCGGCACCAGGTCGGCCGTGTACGGCACGAGGGACAGGCCCGGCTTTCCCCACGGGTAGTGCTCGATTGCCACGCCGAACCAGAGGGCTAGGCGGGAGCCGCCGGGAAGCTCGAACGGCGGCCGGTGAACGATCGGCGAGTACTCGTAGAACGGGTTTCTCACGGCATTTCCCCCGGTCAGGTGGTGGGCCCGAGGTTGACCACAACGGTCTTGAGCTCGAGGTACTCGTCCATCGTCTCCCGGCAGGTCTCGCGGCCCCAGCCAGACTCCTTGTAGCCGCCGAACGGCAGAGCCGAGTCGCAGGCCTGATAGCAGTTGACCCACACCTGCCCGGACTCCAGTGCCGCGGCCACCCGGTGCGCTCGCGTCACGTTCTGCGTCCACACGCCCGCCCCCAGTCCGAATCGGGTGTCGTTGGCCGCCTCCAGCACCTCCTCGTCGGTGTCGAACGGGATCACGGTTATCACCGGGCCGAATATCTCCTCCCGCGCGACGCGCATGTCGCTGGCGGCGTCGACCATGACGGTGGGCTTGATGAAGTAGCCGTCGTTGCCCCACCGGGCTCCGCCGGTCACGATCTTGACGCCCTCCTCACGCCCGAGGCGGATGTACCGGGAGACGCGGTCGAAATGCTCCTGAGAGACCAGGGGGCCCATCTGCGTCTCGCTGTCCAGCCCGGGGCCCATCTTCACCGACTTGGCGTAGTCCGAGATACCGGCGACGACGTCCTCGTAGAGCGCGCGCTGAACGTACAGGCGGGCGCCGGCGATGCAGCTCTCTCCCTGGCAGACGAATCCGGCAATGCAGGCGGCCGGGATCGCTTCTGCCAGGTCGGCGTCGGCAAAGATGATGTTCGGTGCCTTCCCACCGAGTTCCAGCGATACGCGCTTGAGCGTGGGAGCGGCGTTCTGGACTATCAGCTTGCCCACCTCGGATGATCCGGTGAAGCTGATCTTGTCGACGCCCGGGTGGCGGACCAGGGCTTCGCCGGCCTCCTCGCCGTACCCGGTTACGTAGTTGACGACGCCCTCGGGGATTCCGGCCTCGAGCGCCAGCTCTCCGAGCAGCGCGATCGACAGCGGCGTCTGCTCGGCCGGCTTGATCACGATCGTGCACCCGGCGGCCAGGGCGGGGGCGAGCTTCTTGACCACGGCCAGCAGCGGCAGATTCCACGGGGCGATGGCGGCGACGACGCCGATCGGCTCGCGGAGCGTGTAGGCGTGGTAGGAATTCCCGAGCGTGGCGGGGAACGAGACCGGGATCGTGTCGCCCGTGATCTTCGTCGGCCAGCCCGCGAAGTAGCGCAGCATGTCGACGGTGAAGGGCACATCGAAGAAGCGCGCCTCGTTGATGGGCTTGCCGTTGTCCAGCGAGTCGATCTGGGCGAAGTCCTCGAGGCGGCCCTCGATCATGTCAGCCAGGCGCCAGATCAGTTTTCCCCGCTCCTGCGGGGTGGTGCGCTTCCACGGCCCCTTCAGGGCGCGCCGCGCGGCGGCCACGGCCCTGTCGACGTCCTCGGCCGCCCCGCGCGGCGCCGCAGCGATCTCGCCGCCGGTGGCCGGGTCGTACACCGGAAAGCTCTCGCCCGAGGCGGCCTGCACCCAGTCGGCGCCGATCAGCATCGAGGTCGTGCCTTCCGTGTACTTCCGCGCGCTCTCTGACAGCTCAACTACGGACATCGCACGTCCCTCCGTC
>DATMKQ010000007.1:0-3399 GCA_035571275.1 Trebonia sp. | reverse complement strand
CGGCGGCAGCTATACCGTGCGGCTGCACTTCGCCGAGGAATACTGGACCACCGCCGGGTCACGGACCTTCAACGTGCTGATCAACGGCACCCAGGTACTGACCAACTTCGACATCTTCGCCACCGCCGGCGGGGAGTACATCGCGGTGATCGAACCGTTCACCGCCACCGCCTCCAGCACCGGCACGATCACCATCCAGTTCGTCACCGTCAAGGACAACGCCCAGGTCAACGGGATCGAGATCTTCCCCAGCAGCACCTCAGGCAACACCGTCACGGTCACCACCCCGGCCAGCCAGACCTCTACCGTGAACACCGCGGCGAGCCTGCAGATCTCGGCGAGTGATTCCGCGTCGGGGCAGACGCTGACCTACAGCGCGACCGGGCTGCCCGCCGGGCTGTCCATCAACGCGAGCACCGGGCTGATCTCCGGGACCCCGACAGCGACAGGGACCTCGACCGTCACGGTGACGGCCAAGGACACCACCGGCGCCTCCGGCTCGGCCATGTTCAGCTGGACGGTGAATCCCGCGGGCGCCAACACGGTGACGGTCACCAACCCCGGCGCCCAGTCATGGACCGTCGGGACTGCGGTCAGCCTGCAGGTCCAGGCCACCGACTCCGCGTCGGGGCAGACGCTGACCTACAGCGCGACCGGGCTGCCGGCCGGGCTGTCCATCAGCTCCTCCGGCCTGATCTCCGGCACTCCGACGACAGCGAGCAGCGGCAACGTCACGGTGACGGCCAAGGACACCACCGGGGCCTCCGGCTCGGCCACGTTCAGCTTTACCGTGAGCACAGCGGGCACCGGCTGTACCGGACAGTCCAACCAGCCCAACTTCGGGCCGAACGTCTACATCTTCAACCCGAGCATGGGCACCACCGCCATCAACAACCAGCTGAACACCATCTTCAACGCGCAGAAGGTCAACCAGTTCGGCACCGCGCGCTACGCCGAGCTCTTCGACCCGGGCACCTACACCGGCATCGAGGACAACATTGGCTACTACGTGTCCGCCCAGGGCCTCGGCCAGAACCCGGACAACGTCGACCTCAACAGCAGCGACATGACGGTGGACTCGTTCGACGGCACGGGCAACGCCACGCAGAACTTCTGGCGCTCCGTGGAGAACATGGAGATCACCCCGTCCGCCGGAACCGACCGCTGGGCAGTCGCCCAGGCCGGGCCGTTCCGCCGGATGGACATCCGTGGAGGTCTGAACCTGGCCCCGGCCAGCAACGGCTACGCTAGCGGCGGCTACATCGCCGACAGCGAGGTCAGCGGCCAGGTCTCCAGCATCTCCCAGCAGCAGTGGTACTCGCGCGACAGCAACTTCGGAAGCTGGAGCGGCGGGGTGTGGAACATGGTCTTCTCCGGCGTGAACGGGGCGCCGGCGAATACCTTCCCGAGCCCGCCTGAGACAACTCTGGCCACCACGCCGGTGTCGCGGGACGTGCCGTACCTGTACCTCGACTCTTCAGGCAACTACAACGTGTTCGCGCCGGCGCTGCGGACCAACGCGTCCGGCCCAAGCTGGGCCAGCGGCTCGACGCCGGGCACGTCGGTCCCGATGAGCGACTTCTTCGTGGCCACCCCGTCCGACACCGCGGCGCAGATGAACGCGGCGCTGGCGGAGGGCTGCAACCTGTTCTTCACTCCGGGCGTCTACAACATCAACGAGACGCTCAACGTCAACAACCCGAACACCATCGTGCTCGGCATCGGCATGCCGACCCTGATCCCGATCGGCGGCGTGGACACCATGCACGTCGCTGACGTCGACGGGGTCCGTATCGACGGCATCATCTTCGACGGCGGCACGACCAACTCAAACACGCTGCTGCAGATCGGGCCCGCGGGTTCGTCGGCGAACCACGCGGCCAACCCGATCTCGGTCCAGGACACGTTCTTCAGGATCGGCGGCGACATCGCCGGCCAGGCGACCAACAGCCTGGTCGTGAACGCGAACAACACGCTGATCGACGACATCTGGGCGTGGCGCGCCGACCACGGCAACGCGGGCACTGTCGGCTGGACCGTCAACCCGGCCGCCCACGGCCTCGTGGTCAACGGCAACAACGTCCTGGCGACCGGTCTGTTCGTCGAGCACTACCAGAACTACCAGGTGCAGTGGTTCGGCAACGGCGGCGAGACCATCTTCTTCCAGGACGAGATGCCCTATGACCCGCCGAACCAGGCCGCCTGGATGAACGGGTCATCCGACGGGTACGCCGCCTACGAGGTGGGTCCCAACGTGACCACCCACCAGGCATACGGGCTAGGCAGCTACTGCTACTTCAATGTCAATCCGGCGGTGGTCGCGGACCACGCGTTTGAGGCTCCCGATACGCCCGGTGTGCAATTCCACGACATCCTCACCGTTTCCCTAGGCGGAGTCGGTGTCATCGAGCACGTCATCAACGAGACCGGAGGCGCAACGCCCTCTAACACCACTCCGGTCGACATAACCAGTTATCCCTAACTCGAGCCACCCGGCCGACCTGCGCAGCGGGTCGGCCGGGTTGTGTCCGGTGTCATATCGCTGCTCAGGCTCTCGGCGCCGGGAGCCTGGCCAGGATGCGGCTGCTCGTCACCGTGGGCACCCCGCCGGGGTAGCGCAGACGGTGGACGGCGCGACTCTGCCGCCGAGTCCGGTCAGCTCGCCGTGAATCCGGGCGGTAACCATCCCTCCGTTCGGCTAATTCAATTCTTTATTCCAAACGGCCGGTGGCGTTTGCGCGCGAGGCCTGCTTCTGAGCGGCGCCTGGGAGCATCGCCCGCACCCCGGTCAGCCGGACGAGTCGCGTCATTCGCCTACCTTGAACTAAGACTTATATCAAGATTAAAATTATATCGACAGATGAACCACGGGCGGGCATTATCAAATGATCGGAGTTCACATGAGCAAACGAACCCTCCGCCATATGGCGGGGGCAATCGCAGTCCTGACCCTGGCGTCCGTCGGGTTCGCGGTGTCAGCGACGAACCCAACGCGAGCACACGCCGCGTGCACCATTCCGTCGCCGCCGGCGAACGACGAACTGACCGCCAACCCCGATGGGTCGATCTCCATCGTCTTGGTGGGGAGCGCCGGCGCCACGAGCTACAACATCTACCGGGGCACGTCGTCGGGCGGGGAAGCGGCCACCGCGGTCGCGAACACGACCAGCGTGCTCTACACGGACAAGGGTCTCGCCGCCAACACCGACTACTTCTACGAGTTCACCGCGGTGAACTCCTGCGGCGAATCCGCTCGCGGCGCGGAGGACTCATCGAAGACGACGCCGCCGGCCCCGACTGACGGCAACACGCCGGGCGTGGCGTCCGGCAGCAGCGAGATTTACTACGGCGAAGACGCCATGTTCGGCGGGGAGGACTGGTTCCAGACGCTCACCGGCT
>DATMKQ010000006.1:0-4244 GCA_035571275.1 Trebonia sp. | reverse complement strand
CGCGATGTAGCCCTTGTCGAAGCGCATACCCTCGGTGAGCTCAAGCTCGAGGCCGAAGGTGTTGGACTCCTCGACGGTGATGACGCCTTCCTTGCCGACCTTGTCCATGGCCTCGGCGATCATCTCGCCGATCGCCGTGTCACCGGCAGAGATGGAGGCCGTGGCGGCGATCTGCTCCTTGGTCTCCACTTCCCTGGCGAGCTTGGAAAGTTCCTCGCTCACCCGCTCGACGGCCACCTCGATGCCGCGCTTCAGCGACATCGGGTTGGCGCCGGCGGCGACGTTCCGCAGGCCCTCGCGCACCAGCGCCTGGGCGAGCACGGTCGCCGTCGTCGTGCCGTCACCGGCAACGTCGTCGGTCTTCTTCGCTACTTCCTTGACTAGCTCGGCACCGATCTTCTCCCACGGGTCCTCGAGCTCGATCTCCTTGGCGATGGACACACCATCGTTGGTGATCGTGGGTGCTCCCCACTTCTTCTCGAGTACCACGTTCCGGCCCTTGGGGCCGAGGGTTACCTTCACGGCGTCGGCGAGCTGATTCATACCGCGCTCGAGGCCGCGCCTGGCGTCCTCGTCAAACGCGATCATCTTCGCTGCCATTTGGTTACAGTCCTCCGTGGCGAACGCGTGAGACCGGCCGACGCCCGCGACGGACGGTATACCGGGCAGCAGTCCCTTCCTGCCACCGGGCTATACCTCGTCGCCCGATCCCGCCGTATGGTTGTCACTCTCACAGGGAGAGTGCCAACGCCATGTTTAGCACTCTCGGGTGGAGAGTGCAAACACTGAGGTCCCGCACGGGGCATTTGCGACCGTAGGAGCAGGAAAAACATCAAATTGTCCCGAACGGACCGTGCTGCCTCTCACGGGCTCACTGGCTCCGTCCGGATTCGTCGCCTAGCGCAGCGCGGTCAGCTGCTCATTGAGCCAGTTCCGCGGCGCGTGGTCCGACGCCACGGCGGCGATCGCCGCGCTGCGCCGCCGCCGCTCCGGCGGCGGCATGGTAAGTCCCGCTTCGAGCGCGTCCGCCGTGGCGATCACGTCATAGGGGTTGACAACGAGCGCCTCGTCGCCGAACAGCGCGGCCGCGCCCGCCTCGCGGGACAGCACGAGCGCGCAGCCGCGCTCGCTCAGGATCGGCCCCTCCTCGGCGACCAGGTTCATGCCATCCCTGATCGGGTTGACGAGCAGCACGTCGGCGATCCGGCACGCGGCGAGCGAGCGCGGGTAGTCGTCCTTGAGGTCAAGGATCAGCGGTTCCCAGTCCGGAGTGCGGAACTCCGCGTTGATCTCGTCGGCGACCTTGTACACCCGCTCGGTGTAAGCGCGGTACTCGGCGAGGCCGGACCGTGAGGGATACGCGAAAGCGAAGTGCACCACGCGCTCGCGCCACTGCGGCCGGGTGGCCAGCAGCTCGCGGTAGGCCGCCAGGCCGCGCACGATGTTCTTGGACAGTTCCGTGCGGTCCACCCGGACGATCAGCTGGCGTCCCTGGGCCGCGCCCGCCAGCGTGGCGGCCTGGGCCGCCACATCGGCCTCGCTGCCGCGGGCGCGCAGCGCGGCGCCGTCGACGCCGAGTGGGTGCACCCCGACTTCGGTCACCCGGCCGCGATAGCTGACCTGCCCGGTGCCGTCGCCGCCCCGGCTCACCCGCGCGCCGAGCACGGCCTCGCAACAGTCGAGAAACGCCGCCGCCCAGCGCCCGGCGAGAAACCCGGCGTGGTCGGCGCCTAGCATGCCGTCCAGGATGGCCGCGGCCACATCGTCGGGCAGCAGCCGGTAGTAATCGGGCGGCGCCCACGGAGTGTGCTCGAAGTGCGCGATGCGCGCGCCCGGGCGCCTGTCGCGCAGGAGGCGAGGCGCCAGCGCTAGGTGATAGTCCTGAATCAGCACCCGGGTCCCCGGCACGTACTCGTCAGCGAGCGCGTCGGCGAAGGCGCCGTTATAGGCAAGGTAGGCGTCCCAGTCACGCCGGAACTTCGCTCCGAAACGCGGCTGGTTCGGCGTGTCGAACAGCAGGTGGTGAACGAACCACAGCACCGAGTTCGCGATGCCGTTGTAAGCGGTCTCGAACACGTCCGGTGGGATGTCCAGCATCCGCACCGGTATGTCGGCTGGTCCGGCGGCCGCCCGCTCGCCCTTCCTCGCGGCCTCCCTGTCGGCGTCGCTCAGCGCCGTGCACAGCCACAGCACTTCGCCGTCGGCCGCGACCGACGCAAGCCCCGACAGCAAGCCCGACACCATCCCGCCGCCGCCGCGCCTGGCGGTCAGCGACCCGTCGCTGGCGAAGCCGAACGACACAGGACCACGGTTCGAGGCGACTAGGACCGGCTGCCTCGGGTCGTCAGTCATATGGCCCAACACTAGTTGAAACGGTCACTAACCCGGTTGCTGGGGGTATCACCCGATCGGATAAAATGTTTGGCGGTCGTCCATGACGGCCCCACAACTGAATACCTCATCCAGAGGGGTGGAGGGATCGGCCCTGTGAAGCCCCGGCAACCATCGCGGTAACGCACCTCAGTAAGGCGAGGCCAGCGCGCGACTGGTGCCAAGTCCGGCCCGTGGTCAAGGTGACCACTGGGAAAGATGGGAGAGAGAGGCCTCGCCCACATGACAGCTCAGACTTCTACCGGCACGCGCGCGTCCGAAGCCCCGCGGCTCGGCAACGCGACGGGCCTGTCCTGCCGGGAGTGCGGCAAGACCTCGGAGCTCGGCCCCTTCTACGCGTGTACGGACTGTTTCGGGCCGCTGGAGGTCAGCTATGACTTCCCGCGGCTGACGAGGGCCGACATCGAGGCTGGCCCCCGGAACATCTGGCGATACGCCCCGCTGCTGCCGGTTCCGTCCGACGTCGCCTCCCGCCCGAACACCGAGCCCGGGTACACGAAGCTGATCCGCGCCGACGGGCTGGCCGCCGAACTCGGCATGCGGCGGCTCTGGATCAAGGACGACAGCGGCAACCCGACGCACTCCTTCAAGGACCGCGTCGTCGCGGTGGCCCTGGCCGCGGCGACCGAGATGGGCTTCAAGGTGCTCGCCTGCCCGTCGACTGGCAACCTGGCCAACGCGGTCGCGGCCGCCGCCGCGCGGGCCGGCATCCGCTCGGTGGTCATGGTGCCCGCCAACCTGGAGGACCAGAAGATCATCACCACCGCGGTGTACGGCGGCACGTTCATCACCGTGGACGGCACCTACGACGACGTCAACCGGCTGGCTTCCGAGCTCGCGGGCGAACACGAGGACTGGGCGTTCGTCAACGTCAACGTGCGCCCGTATTACGCGGAGGGCTCGAAGACGCTGGGCTTCGAGATCGCCGAGCAACTCGGCTGGCGGCTGCCCGAGCAAGTGGTCGTTCCGATCGCCTCAGGCGCGCAGCTCGTGAAGATCGACAAGGGGTTCACGGAACTCGTGTCGCTCGGCCTGGTGGACGACACGCCCTGGCGGGTGTTCGGCGCCCAGGCGACGGGGTGCTCGCCGGTATCCGAGGCGTTCGCCAAGGGCTGGGACGTCGTGCGGCCGGTCAAGCCGTCCACGATCGCCAAGTCGCTGGCCATCGGTAACCCCGCCGACGGCCCGTACGTGCTCGACGTCGTGCGGCGCACCGGCGGCGTGGTCGCCGACGTGTCCGACGCCGAGGTCGTCGACTCGATCCGGCTGCTCGCCCGCAGCCAGGGCGTCTTCGGCGAGACCGCGGGCGGTGTCACCGTCGGCGTGCTCCGCAAGCTGCTCGCCGCCGGCCAGCTCGACCCCGACGCGGAGACGGTGATCATCAACTCCGGTGACGGCCTGAAGACCCTCGATGCCGTGGAGCCCGCCATCAGGGTTCCCGCGGCCATCAAGCCGACGCTCGAGGCGTTCCAGGCGGCGGGGTTCAACGGCGCTTTTTCATGAGCTTCAGAGCGTTCCGTACGGCTGCGGCGTGCGGGTGAGTCTCACCCCGTGATACCAGGGGTAATCAATGCGGTGCGCGTAGCCGCGATTGACTGCTATCTGGCGTCATAAACGCCGCGCAGGGGGTAAGGTCGTTTCCGGTCGCTGCCCCCAAGGCAGGTACTAACGCGGGAGCGTGCGTTGCCACGGCTCGGCGGGTCGCGATCGACGGGTTCCGCGGTTGAAAGGGCGGGGCTCGAAGCCCGAGCAGCAGTTAGGGAGTTGTTTGGAATGGCTCAGGGCACCGTCAAGTGGTTCAACCCGGACAAGGGCTACGGCTTTATCGCCGTCGACGGTGGCAAGGACGTCTT
>DATMKQ010000005.1:0-4450 GCA_035571275.1 Trebonia sp. | reverse complement strand
CCGACCACCGAGATCAGGGTGCGCGGCAGCGTCACGCACATCCGGCCGTTGCCCTCGGATTCCACCACCATCAGCGACCCGGTCTCGGCGATCGCGAAGTTAGCGCCGGATACGCCCACCGACGCCGACAGGAACGCCTGGCGCCGGTGCGCCCGCGCGCCATCGGCACCGCCTCCCGCCGGTACCCGGTGTTGAAATGCATCTGACCGCAGCACGCCTGGGCCGCCGGGAAATCCACCTGATGGCCCAGCCGCTCGAGCACCGCGACCACGGCCTTACCGGTGTCGGGGACAGCGTGTCGGTCGGGCACGTCACGAACAAGCCGATGCGCATCAAGCCGCCTCCGCTCGCCACGCTACAAGACACGCGCCCGCCGCGGCAGAGCACCCCGGCGGATACATCCGACCTTTCCTGGCGACCTTTCCTGGCGACCTTTCCTGGCCTCAGGCTCGGTCCGCGAGCAACGCCGACCCGTCCCTGGCCCGCACCGTCTCGCAGCGGCCGATAACCGCGAGCGCCGCTAGGTACCCGGGGTCCGCGTCCAGGTCGAGCAGGGACACGCTCTGGACAGGCCGTTCGTAGGGCCAGGACAGCAGGCGAGGCGGGCCCGCGTCCGCCGCCACGACGACGTCGCTGAAGGCAGCGCGCAGGCCATCCCCGGTCGCCTTGGTCACAGCTTCCTTCCTGGTCCAGGCGACCAGGAAGGCGCGGGCCCGGCCCGCCGGAGGGACCGCGGCCAGCGCCGCCTGTTCGGCCGCGGAAAACACGAGGCGCGCGAGCGCCTCCGGATCGCCGTCATCGCCCAGCGGATGCAGGCGTCCGTCGAGCTGCTCCACGTCCACGCCGACCGGGGTCCGCGCGACCGCGACCGCGACCAGGTCGCCGGAGTGCGCAACGGAATGCTCGACGGCGACCCCCTCGATGACCCCGCCCTTGATCACCGGCTTGCCGTGCGGCTCGCCGCACTGGTCGCAGGTCCGGTCGAAGCGCACGTCCGCCGGGCGCAAGCCGGTGTACCGGGCGAGCGCGGTCTTCGCCAGCGCGCACCCGGTCAGGAACCGCGCGCGGTCCTCATCGCGCCGGTAGGCCGCCAAGCGCCGGCGTTCGGTCGCATCGAGCAGCCCGGCGTGCCGGTCAGAAGCGTCCTGCCTGCGCGCCCACCAGACGTCCGCGGTCCCGTCCGGTGGCAGGTCCAGGCCCGCCAGTTCAGCCATCCCGTCAGCCTAACGGCCGGCTGGCGCCGTCACCGACCACGCGCACCGGTCATTCCTCCGATGACAACGCGGGCCCGCGGCGGTAGCGTCGTGACCCGTCGGGGGCGGCACCTACGGGAAGGCAAGCCAGTGCAGGTGAGCGAGGGCATCCACCGGCTGACGCGCGGCGTCACGAACTTCTACCTGATCGAGGAGTCCGGCAAGTACACCCTGGTCGACGCCGGGACGCCGGCCGACTGGGCGTTCTTCTCGCGGTCGCTAGCCGAGCTAGGCGGAAAGCTCGCCGACCTCGACGCGGTGCTCCTCACCCACGCGCACTCCGATCACACCGGGTTCGCCGAGCGGGCCCGCAAGGAAACCAGGGCGCGGGTGTGGATCCACCGAGCCGACGAGGAGGCCGCACGGACCGGCCGGGCGGCGGGCAAGAACGACGGAAAGATCACGTCCTACCTGCTCAAGGCGGCGTTCTACCGCACTAGCTTCTCCCTGCTGCGCCGCGGCGCCGCCCGGATGATCCCGATAGCGGAGGTGTCGGCCTTCGCCGACGGCGAGCAGATCGACGTGCCCGGCCGCCCGCGGGCGGTACACGCCCCCGGCCACACGCCGGGCAGCGCGGCGATCTTGTTCGAGAACCGCCGGACCCTGCTGACCGGCGATGTCGTGGCTACCGAGAATCCGCTCACCGGCCGGCTCGGCCCGCAGATCATGCCGTCCGGACTGAACATGGACACCGCCCAGGCGCTCGCCTCGCTGGACGCACTGCGCGGAATCGACGCGGACCTGCTGCTGCCCGGGCACGGCGACCCGTGGACCGAGGGCGTGGCCGAGGCCGTGCAGCAGGCCAGAGCGGCCGGCCCCTCGTAACGCCTGTACTATCGAGCCGTCGAGGACGGGCACCTCCCCCACTCCCATAGCCACGATCCCCCCCGTGGCGACGGAGATTAGGACGTACCCGTCCTCGACCCTAATTTCTTACGCACGTCATTCTGTTGGAAAGTGTTCCTCTTTGTCATGCCCCCGATTCGGGGGTCGGCCCAGCCGGGCAGCGATGCCGTCGAGCACGCAGTCCAGGCTGAACTGGAAACGCTCGTCCCTGGTGGCCGGGTCATCCGGGTCGATGCCGGATTCCATCAGCCGGGTGATCCGCGGGTAGCGGCCGGAGGCTTCGAACCACGTGCGGTAGCGCTCACGCTCGGCCCGGATCTCCTCGTCGGTCAGGTTCGCCTCGGCCTGCTCCTGCTCGCGCTGGAAGCGTATCTCCTGTGCCTCGCGCATCACCGCGCCGATCACGAAGGTGGCGACCGTCATGAAGATGCCCATGATCACGCGGGCATCGTCTACACCCGTCCCGTCGAGCAGGCCGAGCAGGCGCTCCAGGTTCCGTACGTCGGCCGGCCTTGAGGGAGGCCTGCTGCCGATGAATTCCATGGCCCACCGGTGCCGGCTCATCGCCGCCCTGGTCCGGTGGGCATAGGCGCCGAGGTCGGCTCGCCAGTCGCCCGATGGCTCAGGAACCTCGATCTCCGCCTCGATCGAGTCCAGCATCAGGTCGAGCAGCTCTTCCTTGGACCCGACATACCAGTAGAGGGACATCGCGCCCGCGTTGAGCTCCCGCGCGATGCCCCGCATGCTGATCGCGTCGGGACCTTCGGCATCGGCCACGGCGATGGCGGCCTTGATGATCTCGGCTCGCGACAGCCCGCGGTCGCGGCGGGGCGGCTGGGCCCCGCGCTCCCGGTGCCGCTGAACGTGCCCGCTTTCCCGCTGCTCGCGCGCTTCTTCACGGGACGCCCGGCCGGAGCGCGGGTAGGTGCGCGGATACCGGAAGAACGGCCAAGGTTCCTCGTCGTACTCGCTCACTGCCTGCTCCTTCCGCGGCCCAAGCATGCCCGAAACCAGCGCCGCCCGTCAGGCAGGGACGCATCTGGTTAACAGCTTGCCCGGTCGTACAACGTACTGCTATGGTACGTCGTACTAGAGCGTACATCGTACGAGTTACGGGGAGTAACGATGGGTGAGGTTCCCGCTATCGAGGCGGAGGGACTGGTCAAGCACTACGGCAAGACGAGGGCGCTGTCCGGGTTCGACCTGGTGGTGCCGGCCGGCACGGTTTACGGGCTGCTCGGGCCGAACGGCGCGGGCAAGACGACCGCCGTCCGCGTCTTCGCCACGCTCCTGCGCCCAGACGGGGGCCGGGCCCGGGTCCAGGGCCGCGACGTGGTGACGGAGGCGGCCGAGGTACGGCGGCGGATCGGCCTGACCGGGCAGTACGCGGCGCTGGACGAGTACCTTACCGGCCGCGCCAACCTGATCATGATCGGCCAGCTCAGCCGGCTGACCGCGAGCGCGGCCCGGCGGCGCGCCGATGAGATGCTCGAGCGGTTCAGCCTGACCGACGCCGCCAGCCGCGCGGTCAAGACCTACTCGGGCGGCATGCGACGGCGGCTGGACCTGGCGGCTAGCCTGATCGGCTACCCGTCTGTGCTGTTCCTGGACGAGCCGACTACCGGCCTGGATCCGAGCGCCCGCGCCATGACCTGGGAGATCGTACGCGAGCTCGCGGAGGGCGGGACGACCCTCCTGCTCACTACGCAGTACCTGGACGAAGCCGATCAGCTAGCCCGCCGGGTGGCGGTGATCGACGGCGGCACGGTGATCGCTGAGGGCACGCCCGAGGCGCTCAAGTCCTCCATCGGGGACGAGCACCTCGAGATCCTCCTGGCCACGGGGGCGGACGTCGAGGCGGCGATCATCGCGGTCAGGCCGTTCGCGAGAGGCCGCGTCCAGCCGGGCCAGGACGGGCGGCGCCTGTCGGTGCCGGTGGCGGCGGCCGAGGGCCTGACCACGCGCGTAGTGCGCGCGCTCGATGCCGCCGGAGTCGAGGTCAACGACGTCACGATTGAGCGCGCCTCGCTCGATGACGTGTTCCTCTCGCTGACCGGACACGTCAGCGGCACCGAAGACGACAGGGCTGTCGAGCCCGAACTGGAAGGGAGTGCGGTGGCATGAGCGCCATCACCGCGGAACTTGTACCGGAAAGGGACGTAACCTACGGGCGGAGCCCGCTCGCGCACTTTGCCAGCGACGTGCGGGTACTGACCAAGCGCAGCATCGCCCGGATCAGGCGGGAGCCCGAGACGCTCGCCGACGTCACCTTCATGCCGGTCATCTTCATCTTGATGTTCGCGTACGTGTTCGGCGGCGCGATCGTGCTGCCGGGCGGCGGGAACTACCAC
>DATMKQ010000004.1:0-3408 GCA_035571275.1 Trebonia sp. | reverse complement strand
GCTGGCCAACCCGGAGGTGGTGGAGCAGATCCGGCACCAGGTGCAGAACGCCAAGCACGCGCGCGGCGAGGTCCCGCGCGAGCTGACCGAGGCCGAGGAGGCCGAGATCAAGTCGTTCGGCGCGGAGAGCTAACTCTTCTTCGCGTGCGGCGGGCCGCCGTTATCAACGGTGGCCCGCCGTACGTTTTTGTTTTTGGCCGAACGGTCCGTGGCTTCTGCGCGGCTCTTTACGTGCTGGGCGGGCCGACCTCGACGGTCAGGTCGTCGTGCAGGAACGACAGGTACCCGCTGACCGCGGCCGAGTCGCCCTCGGCCTGCGGGTAGGACCAGACCGCGTCGGTGAGCTTGCGGTCGCCCGCGTTGACCGACCAGTACGAGGCGGTGCCCTTGTAGGGGCACACGGTGTGCGTGTCGCTCGGCTCCAGCAGGTCCTGGCGGACGTCCTCGGCCGGGATGTAGAACCGGTTCGGCAGGCCGGTCTCGGACAGCAGCAGCGGCCGCCTGGTCTCGGCCAGGACCGTGTCGCTGTCGTTGAGGCGGACGCGGACCTGCCTGGAGCTCCGGCGCACGTCGACCCGGTGGTACGGGTCGCGCAGGTGGCCTTCGACCCGCTCGTCCTCGTCGTACCACTCGTCCATGGCGTCCCAGTAGAAGCCGGCGTAGCCCTTCAGCCAGCTGGCTTCGGCGTTCGGTTCCGGGTAGGACCAGATCGCGTTCTCGGCGACCTGGTCGCCCGCGGTGACGGTCCAGTACGAGGCGGTGCCCTTGAACGGGCAGTAGGTGTGGTGCTCGGTGGGCTGGATCAGGTCGGCGCGGATGTCCTCGACCGGCACGTAGACCTGGGGCGGGAGCCCGGTCTCGTGCAGCAGCACCGCGCGGGTGGTGTCGACCACGGTCTGGCCGCCGAAGGCGGCGCGTATCCGGCGCGGGAACTCGTGCATCAGCAGCTTGTGCGCCGGCCCTTCGATCCGGTAATTGACGGTCTCCGGCGGACGCCCGGACAGCGGGCCAGCCGAAAAGGTCAGCGACATCGCGGCTCTCCTTTGAGTGGTAAGGCTCCCCCTTTCGCCAACCGCCGCCCGCGCGCCGCCATTCCGCCTGCCTCGGCCGGGGTTGCCTACCCAGGGTTGTCACTTGCTAACGGATCTACTGGAGGTGGAGGACCAGAGGGGGCCTGAGCCGTTCAACGGCCGGTGCTCGAGGAAACTGGCATGCAACCTCTCGCGTGGGCTGACGCATCTGTTTAACGTCAGGCCTGAAGGGTCGGCCGGAACGTCGGCCCTGACGAAGGAGAGCCGATCGCGTGACAGCCGCGGAGGAGTTCATCGAGTTCGCCACGGGTGCGTCACCGCACCTGAGGCGGACCGCGTTCCTGCTCTGCGGGAACTGGCACACTGCGGAAGATTTGGCCCAGACAACGCTGGCGAAGATGTTCGTGTCATGGCGCCGGATCAGCCGGCGCGACGCGGTGTACGCCTACGCCAACCGCACGCTGGTGAACACCTACCTCGCCGACAGACGGGGCAAGCGAGCCAGGGAGCTGCTGGGCGGCTGGCTGCCTGAGCGCCCGGCCGCCCCGCAGACACCGGAGCTGCGGATGGTGATGCTCGACGCGCTGGCCACGCTGCCGCCCAAGGCACGTGTCGTGGTGGTGATGCGCTACTGGGCCGACCTGAGCGTGGACCAGACCGCGGAACTGCTCGGCTGCTCGCCGGGCAACGTAAAGAGCCAGAGCGCTCGCGCGCTGGACAAGCTACGGACGGTGCTAGGCGAATCCAGCTCGCTCGATCAGGTGATGGACAAACGGCATGAGACAGGGGGCGCCCGACATGAATGAGCCACACCTGAATGGGACCGCGCTGCGCGCGATGCTTGAGCGCGCCACCGCCGGCGAGCCACCCATCGGAGCCGTCGCGCAGAACGCCTTGCTGGCCGGCCTCAAACGCCGCCGGCGCCGCCGGGCGTCTGGCATCGTCGCGTGCGCGGCCGTGGTCGCCGCAGTCTCCCTCATCGTCCCTGCGCTCACCGGCGCGCGGAGCACCACCCCGGCACCAGCCACGCCGACGGGTACGCCGACGGTGTACGTCGCGAATAGGCCGTCCGGGCCGTCCGGTCCGGGCTGGGTGACGCCGATCTCCACGGCCACGAACACGGCCGGACCGCGGGTCAACGTCGGACCTAGCTACCTGATGGCGGCCACACCGAATGGGAAGACCGTTTATGTCGCCAGCCTTTCCTCAGACACGGTAATCCCGATTTCGACCGCCACCAACACGGCGGGACGACCGATCAAGGTCGCGCGTTTCCCCTTCGCCATCACGATTACGCCGGATGGCAAGATCGCCTACGTGCAGAGCGAGAACTCGCGACTGACGCCGATCATGACCGCCACGAACACGGCCGGCCAGCCGATCACGATAAATCCCGTTGCGGGCTACAACGTCGCCGCCTCGCCTGCGATCACACCCGACGGAAAGACCATCTATGTTTCCCCGAGCAGCCAAAGTGACGTCCTGGTCCCGGTCAAGACGGCCACTGATAGGGCGGGCAAACCGATCAAGCTCGGCGCAGGGCCGTTCGATATCGCGATTACCCCCGACGGCAAGACCGTTTACGCGGTCAACGATGGCCCAGGCACAGTGACACCGATCGACATTGCCACCGGCACGGCAGGCCCGCCCATCAAAGTCGGGCAATACCCGGTCGATATCGCGATCACCCCTGACGGCAAGACCGCCTACGTGGTCAATAGCGGCTCGAACACGGTGACGCCGATCGACATCGCCACGAACAAGGCCGGACCGCCCATCAAAGTCGGGGTATACCCGCAAAATATCGCGATCACCCCCGACGGCAAGACCGCCTACGTGATCAACGATGACCCAGGCACAGTGACACCGATCGACATAGCTACCGGCAAGGCCGGACCGCCGGTCAAAGCCGGGTCAAGCCCGGTCGGTATCGCGATCACCCCCGACGGCAAGACCGCCTACGTGATCAACGATGACCCAGGCACCGTGGTACCGATCGACATCGCCACGAACAAGACCGGACCGCCGATCAAGGTCGGAGGGTACCCGTACGCGATCGTGATCACGCCCTGACCGCGATCGCGCCCTGACCCCATCGTCGCCCTCAGCAACATGTCACAGCGGGTATGCAGCCTCGATAACCAGACGACGCGCTGAACTGGCCAGATAGTTGCGGGATTTATCCAAGTCCGCTCTATCCGTTAGCAAGTGACAACCATTGATTCCCGGCCTACAGGTCGGCGGGGGTGGTGAGGTTGGTGAGGCGGGCGTGGCCGGGGGTGAGGCTGGGCCAGTCGCCGGTGAACTCGAAGACGGCGACGGCCGCGGTGGGGAGGCTGATGGCCGGGCGCGGGCTGTCTTTGACGGCGGGGCCGGT
>DATMKQ010000003.1:0-3783 GCA_035571275.1 Trebonia sp. | reverse complement strand
TTCCCCCGACTCCGAATGGCGACGGTTGAACGCGTCCACCTCGCCGATCGCCTTGGCTATCACGTCAGGCGGAAACGACTCCCACATCTCCTTGTTCCCGTAGATGATCGCGATGTACTTCATCTCTCCTCCTAGCCGCGTGTTGCCAGGCGGCGCGCTCGGGACCATCCAGAGCGGCCCGCCGACCGCCCGGCTGGGCGGTTCCAACTGGTAGTCGGAGCAGCGCGGAGGTCCTCGACATCCGCCCGCTGTACGTCATCCTGCCCGCTCACATCTAGTCAAGCCTGGCGGCCGTCCCGCCGGATCCTGGCCGCCGGGTCGATCACGTTGGCCGCGAGGCGGGCAACAGGGGCGCCCCTACCTGATGGCGACCCAGACCTCGGCGCTCGCGGCGCCGTTCATCTGGGCGAGCGGCAAGGAGGTCCTCCCGTCTATTACTGCGGCCCGTTCGTCTTCCTCAAATCCCTGGGTTGGCGAAGCGCGGGGTCGTCGGCTGAGGGATCGAACGAAGCGAGGGATTGTAAGCGGCCAAGAATGTCGCGAAGGTGCTGCACCGTCCACCGGCGGCCGAACAGCGTCGGGTCGCCGGCGTCCTCGGCGCGAAGGTGCTCGATCAACGTCACGTAGTCGTCGACGTCCAGCGTCCTGAGCAGGGCCAGCAGGTCGGCCGCGTCGCCCGTGACGGGAGCGACCGGTGCGACGAGCCGGTCGTAGAGCGCGACGACCTGCTGAACCATGGCCAGGTGGCGCTGCCCGGGGTCAACGGAGGGGAAGTTCGTCGCGGCGAAGTCCTCGGTGAAGACGATCGGCTCGACCGCCAGCGCCTCTGGACCGTAGCGCTGGGCGAGGTGGATGAGCAACTCGACGTCGAAGGTCTCGTTGAAAGACGTCATCTCGCCGATGACCGGGCTGAGCGCGGGCCCGTCGAAGGCCTTGAAGCCGGCCTGGGTGTCGAGCACGTGGGCCAGGGACGGGATGAGCAGGGCCCGGACGAAATGACGGAACAGGATGATGATCTTGTCAGGCTTGTCGCCGGTGCTGTGCGGCTCGGTGGACGGCCCGTCGGCGCGGATCAGCACCGCCCCGTCGATCCCGTAACGCTGGCCGAGCGCCGCGACCACCTTGTCGCCGCCCACGATCGGCGCCGCCAGCGAGCCGAGCTGGGCCAGGTTCGCCGACAGGTCCGCGTCGGTGTAGCTGACCACGTGCCGGCCGGCGCCGGCTGCCTGCGCCGGGCCGCTGCCGACCGCGGCGGCCAGGCCGGCCAGGATCGATCCGCCCTTGCGGGACTGGTCGGTCGAGGTCAGCCGGTCGAACGCGGGGCTGATCGAGGGGCCGTTCGCGATGACCTCGGCCAGCCGCAAGACCGTGACGCTGCGGTTTCCTTGCTTCGGGTAACCCTCGGCCGCTGCGATCTCCGCCATGAGGTCGGCGCTCGAGGGCTGGTCGGAGCATCCGTCGTCGCAGGCGATGATGCTCCAGGTGACGTCGGGCAGCCCGCCGGTCAGCCAGTCGAGCTGGCGGACCTTGGCCCGCACGAAGTCCTCGCCGTGCGGGTGTTCCGCGCGGGGGACCATGCGCCCGGTCTCGCCGTACATGGCCCACACCACGGTCAGGTGGATCGGCCCGGCGAGCTCGGCCAGCCGCCGGCGCGAGCGAGCCACGGCAGCGGCTTCAGCCGCCACCGCCGGGCCATGGCCGTCGGCGGCCCGTTCCGCCGCTGAGCCGCCCTCGATCAGGACGGAGGCCACGTCGAGCACCGCCTGATTCTGATCCGAGTCCGTGAGGTCGCGAACGGGGGTCAGCGCGTTGTCCATAACTCCAAGGATGCCATCTATACGTTACCGTATATGACCATGGTCGCGATTACCAGAACGCCGCGCCAGCGGTGGGTCGAGGAGGGCCTGCGCGCTCTTGCAGCCGGCGGCCCGGACGCCGTCCGGATCGAGCTTCTGGCGCAGGCGCTCGGCGTGACCAAGGGCGGGTTCTATGGGCACTTCGCCGACCGGGGGGCGCTGCTCGAGGAGATGCTCGACTCCTGGGAGCGGATGAGCACCGACGAGGTGCTCGACCGCGTCGAGCGGCACGGCGGCGGCGCCAGGGCGAAGATACGGCTCGCGGGCGCGCTCACGTTCTCGCCGGATCTCCTGCCGATCGACCTGGCCATCCGTGACTGGGCCCGGCGTGACCCGGCGGTCGCCGAGCGCCTCCGCCGCGTTGACAACCGCCGCATGGACTACCTGCGCCTGCTGTTCGGCGCGATCTCCGCCAGCGAGGAGGAGGCCGAAGCCCGCAGCATGCTCGCGTTCTCACTCGTCATCGGCCACCACTTCATGGCCGCCGATCATGGCGCCCGCAGCCACGCCGACGTCCTGGATCTCGCGGCACGCTGGCTGCTGCAGATCTAGACGACTCACGCCAAAGGGGTCGATAGTGAAGGCGAGGCAGCGTCCAGCGGCTCGCTGACGTGCGGCGGAAGGACCCTTGGATGGCAATAGCAGGTAGCGGGGTCTTGCCCGCCGAGGTCGACGTCGCTGTGGTCGGTGCCGGGTTCTCCGGGCTGTACATGCTCTACCGGCTGCGCGGGCTCGGGCTGCGCACCGTGGTGTTCGACGACGCGGGCGACGTCGGCGGGACCTGGTACTGGAACCGCTATCCCGGTGCCCGTTGCGACGTGCCCACGACCGACTACGCCTACAGCTTCGACGCCCGCCTCGAGGAGGACTGGGTCTGGTCGGAGAAGTACGCCACGCAGCCGGAGATCCTCGCCTACCTCCGGCACGTCGCCGACCGCTACGACCTGCGGCGGGACATCCGGTTCGGCACCCGGATCACCGCTGCCGTCTGGGACGAGGGCGCCCGGCGCTGGCGGCTGCGCACCGGCGACGGCAACGAGGTGAGCTGCCGCTACTACATCATGGCGAGCGGCTGCCTGTCCCTGCCGAAAACGCCCGACATCGACGGCGTCGACCGCTACCGCGGCGAGGTCTACCTGACCGGCAGGTGGCCCCATGACCGGGTGGACTTCAGCGGCAAGAGGGTGGCGGTCGTGGGGACCGGCTCCTCCGGAATCCAGTGCATCCCGCTGATCGCTGGCGAGGCGGCCCGGCTGACCGTGTTCCAGCGGACGCCGAACTTCTCCGTTCCCGCGCGCAACGGCCCCCCGCCAGCGGACCGCGTGACCCAGCTCGCCACGGATCGCGAGGGCTACCGCGAGGCCGCCCGCTGGTCCCGGGGCGGCGTGCCGAGCGAGCTCACCGATGTCAGCGGCGTGACCGCGCCGGAGTTCCTCCGCCGCGAGCGCTTCGAGGCCGCGTGGCAGGCGGGCGAGCTGTTCGCGATCCTCGGGGTGTTCAGCGACCAGGGCGTCAACGCGGTCTCCAATGAGCATGTCGCCGAGATGATCCGGGAGAAGATACGCGCCGTTGTCAGCGACGCGGACGTCGCCGACGCGCTCTGCCCGAAGGACTACCCGTTCGGTACCAAGCGCCCGTGCCTGGACAGCAGCTACTTCGAGACCTTCAACCTGCCCCACGTCCGGCTGGTCGACCTGCGCAGGACCCCGATCGTGGCGGTCACCGAAGCCGGAATCGACACGGCCGAGGAGTCGTTCGAGTTCGACGCGATCGTCTTCGCCACCGGTTTTGACGCGATGACCGGCCCGCTGGTGTCGGTGGCCGTCACCGGGACGGACGGTGTGACCCTCGAGGACAAATGGCGCCGTGGGCCGGTCACCTACCTCGGCCTGATGACGACCGGATTCCCCAACTTCTTCACGATCAC
>DATMKQ010000002.1:0-17232 GCA_035571275.1 Trebonia sp. | reverse complement strand
CTGCAGCCGCGCCTGCCTGCTGATCTGGGTTTTTACGATCTTCGCGTGCTGGAGACACGGCTCGCTCAGTGGGAGCTCGCGGCACAGTACGGCGTAACGGCGATGTGCTACTGGGACTATTGGTTCGGCGACGGCGTTCAGCTCCTGGAACGCCCGGCCAAGGACTTGCTCGAGCACCCGGAATTGCCGCATCGCTATTGTCTCGGCTGGGCAAACCAGACCTGGACCGGTGTGTGGCACGGCCGCGGCGACGAGATACTTCAGCAGCAGCGATACCTCGGTGAAGCTGACAACATTAAGCATTTCAATTACCTGCTGCCCCACTTCCTGGATGAGCGATACCTGACCGTCAATGGCAGGCCGGTGTTCTACTTCTTCCGTCCCGGCGACATTCCGGATCTGCGCAAGCTGGCGGATCTCTGGCAGCAGATGGCAGTGGACGCGGGCCTGCCGGGGCTCTACTTCGCCGGTGATGTCCATGGCACGTGGACGCAGGATCCGGACCAGCCGCTTAACGCCGGCGTATGGGATCCCCCTCCGCCGCCCCGGGGACACGAGTGGGAGCCGGACTTTCCTGGTATTCCGCTTCGCGAGGCCCCCAGGGCCTTCCTGTATGACAAGACGTTCGCCGACTGGGTGCTTTCCGGGTGTATTACCGGGATCCGGCAGCACCCCTGCCTGGTGCCCGGGTTCGACAACACGCCGCGGTCTGGCCGGCGGGGGATTCTCCTGCACCGTCTTGACCCAGGCATTTTCGAGACCGCGGTCCAGGAGGCCGCTCGCCGTGAAAGGGCAATGCCAGGTCCGCGCATGCTGTTCATCAAGTCCTGGAACGAGTGGGGGGAGGGAGCGATCATGGAGCCCGATCAGTTCTTCGGCCGGGCTTTCCTGCGCGCTCTCGAACGTGGCCTGAGCTTGTGATCAAGGGCGCTTGCGGCCTATGCCAGCGAGCACTGCGGGCGTCGCGGGCGCCAACGGCGGCGGCTGCTGGGCGCCCGGGACCTCGACGGGCCACTCGGTGACAGGCACGACGCCTGGCGGCACTAGCTCGAAATCACCGAAGTAGGCGGCGATTTCGGCCGCGGTCCTGCCGCTCAGCAGGGTGCCGGAGCCATAGGCGGACTGGATTTGCTCCCCTATCGGGGCAGTGCTGTCGTCCCGGCAGCCGGCGGACAGCACTAGGTAACTTCCCGGCGCCATCCGGTCCCTGAACGCAGAGACGAGAGCGTCCGCGTCGTTATCGGCCATGAAATGCAGCACGCTGACGAGGAGCACGCCCACCGGCCGCGACAGGTCAATTGTCCCGCCCAGGTCGAGGGCGGAAAGAATCGCTTGGTAATCTCGCGCGTCCGAGCTGACCACGCTCACACCGTCGTCGGCGGCCAGCAGCGCACGCGCGTGGGTCACCACGACCGGGTCGTTATCGACGTAAGTCACCCGGGCGCCAGGGACGGCCGCCCGCGCGCACTCATGCACATTCGGCGATGTCGGAAGGCCCGCACCGATGTCCACATATTGCTCAATGCCGTACCCGGCCACCTGCCTGACGGCAGCGGCAAGAAAGGCCCGGTTGGCTCGGGCGATCCGCGCGGCGTCGGGCAGCGCCCGCAAAAGCTGCTCCGCGGCGGCCCGGTCGGCGGCGAAGTTCTCTTTTCCGCCGAGCAGGTAGTCATATATCCGTGCCGCGTTCGGTTTACTCGGATCCAGGACATAAGACAACGTGGCCTCCTCAGATCCTGCTGAATCGCCAGTCACTTCCGCCGCTCCGTATTAGCAGGTATGCGAGCCGCGCTGTCTGTCGCCGTGCCGACAGCGAATATACCTCCAGCCCGGATCATTGGTGACCTAGCGCCTCTTGCTCGTCTAATACCTGAGTGCCGTCTGGGCGGTCGCGCTGACCCTGCCCCCGCACCGGCGCCGGCCGACCCAGCGTGCCTGCGTATGGACGGTCGGCGGCGTGGTCGGCGCCTACCTGGTCGGACGAGCCGTCGCCGAGTTCTTCCTCGTTAATTACAGCGACCCCGGCAGCTACCGTCAGTCGTGGGGCGGGCCCAGCCTGGCGGGAGTGTTCGCGGTGCACAGCGGCCCCGGGCTCGCCATCATGATCGCCGCGGCCGTGCTCACCTGGCGGGGTGTCAAGCGCCGGTCACCCGTCCCCACGCGGACTCGATAGTGCAATCGACCCACTCTAGCCAGGCCGAATGCGCGATCGACCCGCTCTGGCGGCGGGCCGCTACGCGCCCGGGACTTGGGGCAGGCTCGCGAGGGCGGCGTCGATTCTGTCCTGGGGGAGGTCGAAGTCGATCATGTCGCCGGACAGGTACCGTTCGTACGCCACCATGTCGAAGTGGCCGTGCCCGCAGAGGGCGGTGAGGATCACCTTCTCTTCGCCGGACTCGGCGCACCGCTTGGCCTCCTCGACCACCTCGGCGATCGCGTGCGACGGCTCGGGCGCGGGCAGGATTCCCTCGGCGCGGGCGAAGGTGACCGCGGCGGCGAAGCACTCTCGCTGCGCCTTCGAGACCGCCTCGAACATCCCCAGCTCGTACATGTGCGAAAGCAGCGGGGACATCCCGTGGTAGCGCAGGCCGCCGGCATGCACCGGGTCGGGGATGAAGCCATGGCCGAGCGTGTGCATCTTCAGCAGCGGCGTGAACCCGGCCGTGTCGCCGAAGTCGTACGCGTAGATCCCGCGGGTGAACGACGGGCACGCCGTCGGTTCGACGGCACGGATCGTCGGGTTGCCCCGCCCGGCCAGCTTCTCCCGCAGGAACGGCAGGAACAGCCCGGCGAAGTTCGACCCGCCGCCCGTGCAGCCAACGATCAGGTCGGGGCCGGCCTCGCCCGCAGCGGCGAACTGCTTGAGGGCTTCCTCGCCGATCACGGTCTGGTGCATGAGGACGTGGTTGAGCACGCTGCCGAGCGCGTACCTGGTCTCGGCGCTGCCCGCCGCCGCCTCGACCGCCTCGCTGATCGCGATGCCGAGGCTGCCGGGCGAGTCGGGCTGGTCGGCGAGCACCTCCAGCCCTGCGTTGGTCGCGCGGGACGGGCTCGGGTGCACGGTCGCGCCGTACGTCTGCATCAGGGTCCGGCGGTGCGGCTTCTGGTCGTAGGACGCCCGCACCATCCAGATCTCGCAGTCCAGCCCGTACTGCGCGCAGGCGAACGCGAGCGCGCTGCCCCACTGGCCCGCGCCGGTCTCCGTAGTGAGCCGTTTGGTGTCCTCGCGAGCGTTGTAGAAGGCCTGCGGCACCGCGGTATTCGGCTTGTGGGACCCGGCCGGCGACACGCCCTCGTACTTGTAGTAGATGCGCGCGGGCGTGTTCAGCGCCCTCTCAAGCCGGTGCGCGCGGAACAGCGGCGTCGGCCGCCACAGCCGGTAGACGTCGATCACCTCGCCGGGGATGTCGACGTAGCTGTCGCCGGTGACTTCCTGGCGGATCAGCTCCATCGGGAACAGCGGGGCGAGGTCGTCCGGTCCCACCGGCTGGAGCGTGCCCGGGTGCAGCGGCGGAGGCGGCGGCGCGGGCAGGTCGGGGATCACGTTGTACCACTGGGTCGGGATCTCTGACTCATCCAGGATGATCTTGGTCCGCTCGGTCACGGGGGCCTCCGTCTTGGTTGCGTCACGTCTGTTGGCACCCTAACGCCGCCAGCCCCTTCCCCAACAGTCCAGGTACCCGCCCCGGCCTCACCATCCCCGCCAGTCCCGGGTCTGCCTAACGGGTAGGGTCGGCATATGTCAGCAACGACATCCTGGCAAGGATTGGCCCAAGGCTCGTTACGATATGGGAATCTGTCGGTTCGCGAGGATCAGGAGCGGTTGACACATGGACGATCAGGTGTCGAGGGTCGCGCCGGTCATAGTGGAGCTGCCAGCCGAGATCGACGTCACCAACTCCGGGCAGGTCTACGATCGGCTGGCCGCGGCTCTGACGCCAGGCGTGGAAAGCGTGATCGCGGACATGACGTCAACGTCTTTTTGCGACTCCTCTGGAGTCCGCATGATCGTGCGCGCCCTCGAAAGCGCCGCCGCCCGCGGTGTCCGGCTGCGGCTGGCGGTGCCGCCGGAAGGCTCCGTGCGCCGCGTGCTTCAGCTGACCGGTGTCGGCAGCCTCGTGGCCATCTACCCGAGCCTTGAGGAAGCGATAAACGCGGCTTAGCCGGTCCTGCGCAGCACGATCATCGCGACGTCGTCCTCGCTAGGGCCGAAGACAGACATCAGGTAGTTAGCGAGGGCCTCGGCGTCAGCACCACTACCCTCCAGCGCGGCGGCGCGCAGTTTCTCCAGGTTGGTGTCGAGAAGGACCCTGCGGTCCTCGACGAGGCCGTCGGTGAACAGGACGGCGGTGCTTCCCGCCGGGAAAGTCACCGTCTCCGTATGCGGCTCGTGGCGAGCCAGGCCGAGCAGGAGTCCCCCTTCGCCGACGTAAGTGGACCCGCGGCAGTCCACGAGCAGGAGCGGCATGTGACCGCAGTTGACGATCGTGAGCTCTCCTGCCGCCGGGTCGAAAAGCACAAGGCACAAGGTCGCGGTCACGCCCGGGTGGTAGCGGCGCAGAACCTCGTTTACCAGACCTGGAATCGCTGGCAGCGGGTGCCCTTCAGTGACGAAGGCGCGCAGCGCGTGCCGGAGTTCTCCCATCACGGTCGCCGCGTGCAGCGAGTGGCCTTCGACATCGCCAATGGCGACAAGGACCCCGTCCCGCCAGGGCAGCGCCTCGTAGAAGTCACCGCCGACCTCGGCCTGATCGCTGGCGGGCAGGTAGCGGAAAGCCATCGCCAGGCCCGGTATCACGGGCAACGCCGCGGGCAGGAAGCTGCGCTGCAGGGTCAGGGCCACGAAGTGCTCTTCCGCGTAGGAACGCAGGGCCTCGATAGCCAGCGCGACAGACTGGACGAGCTGGCGCAGCACCTGCCTTTCCTCGTCGCCGGGGAAGCCTTCGCGGTCGGCCACGAGAGCCACCGGCGGCCTGCCCGGCTTGCTCCTCGCCGCGGCCAGGCAGACGTCGACGCGCAGCGTGCTGTCTGGCACGATGGCCAGCCAGTCTTCCCGGCCGACCGTCGCTATCGCGGTGGCCTCTCCAGGGCCGAGCACGTGTCCCGCGACGCGGTCGGTCAGGCCGATGGGCCCGCCGCGCCGCACGGCTCGGGAATCCCCGGGCGAGGCCGACATCCTGCGGGCCTGGCCGTCGGGCATCTCCAGCGTCAGCACGGCATGGACGGAGAAGATCCGGGCGGCACCGATCGCCGCGGCCGCCGCGAGCCCGTCGAACGTCTCAGCGGCGTTGATGTCCAGGCTCACGCTGGCCAGTGCGGCCAGCATGGCCGCCGTTCGCTCCGCGCGCTGCCTGGCTCGGTAGTAACGAAGAGCGGCCGTCACCGTGGCGAGCAGCTCGTCGGGTTCAGTGGGTTCCACGAGGTACGCGTCGGCGCCCTGGGTCAGACCTTGCGCGCGATCGGCGACCTCGACGGCGGTGGCGGACACCTGAATGACCGGGATCGCGGCGGTCGCGGGGTCATTCTTGATCCGCCTGCAGACTTCGAAGCCACTCATGTCGGGCAGGTTCACGTCGAGCACCACGAGGTCGACGGCACCGACCATGCTCAGCGCGTCGCGACCCGTGCCGGCCTCGGTCACCGTGTGACCCGCCCGCCGCAGCCAGGTGCCGAGGACATAGCGCTTGGCTTCGTCGTCATCCACCAGGAGCACGGCGGCAGGAGGTTCGGTCATCGCGTCTCCTGGCTGACTCGGCGGATGGCGAACGCCAGCCGTTCCCTGGTGAGCTCTTCCTTGCGGAGCAGCGCGGCGGCGCGCGGCGGCGCCTGCACGTCCAGGCCGGTGATGACAATCGCGGGAAGCCCCGCGGGCAGGCGCTCAAGCAGCGTGTTCCCGTCCACGCCGGGCATCCCCAGATCGGCCAGTACCAGGTCGATGTCGCCCTGAGCGACGGCCGCGAGTGCCTGGGCACCGTCCTCGGCTTCGATCAGGCGGTCGGCGATGCCGGTGAGCATCCCCTTCACCACCTCGCGGAAGGCCGCGTCGTCGTCCGCCAGTACGACCGTGCCGACCGAGGGGGTCCCGTGCGGCAGGTTGAGCACGGCGGTGGTTCCCCCGGCACTCTCGCTGTGCAGCGCCAGCTCGCCGTCGAGCAGCCCGGCGAGCCGCCTTGCGTACGCCAAGCCGAGTCCGGTGCCGCCCCGTCTGGCCCCTGGCACCTGATAGAACTCCTCGAACACGCGCTCCAGCTGGTTTGCCGGAATTCCTGTGCCAGTATCGGAAACCCGGATCTCGACCTTGCCGCCGATTGTACGAACGGTCAGCCGCACCTCCCCGCTATCGGTGTATTTGATGGCGTTTGAGAGCAGGTTGCGCAGGATGGCCGTCAGCGCGATCTCGTCGGTCAGTATCGTCGCGGGAGCTCCTTCGGCGCTGACGACCACGTTTACCGGCTTGCCTTCGGCCATCGGCCGGGTGAGCCCGCGCAGCCCGGCGAGCAGCGCGGGCAGGCTAACCTCGGTCGGATCGATGGTGAGCCGTCCCGACTCGGCTTTCGCGACGTCGAGGAGATCGTTGACCAATGTGAGCAGCGTTCCTGTTGAATTCCTGATCAGCTCCACCTGGTAAAGCTGCTCCGAGCCGAGGCCGCCATCCGGGTCGGTGAGCAGCCCCGTCAGCCCGATGATCGAGTTCAGCGGTGTCCGCAGCTCGTGGCTCACATTGGCCCAGAACCTGTTCTTCGACTCCGACGCCGCCCGCAGCTCCTCCGACTTTTCGTCCAGCTCCCGGTAGAGCGCGACCACGCCCCGGTTGGTCTGCTCGAGTTCGTCCGACAGCTCCGTGTACAGGGCCATGACCCCGCTGTTGGTCTCCTGGAGCTCGGCGTTAAGCAGCAGGAGCTGTTCTTTTTGCTGCTTGAGGTCCTCGAGCGCCGCGATGAGATCCTGGTTGTTGCGCCGCAGTTCGTCCAGCGTGGACTCGGGCAGCATGGCTGCCAGCTGCTCGGCAATGGCACGCATGTCAAGCTTGACATCAGCCGGGCGACGTTTCGTCATACGGACGACTTTTCCGTTGGCCACGACGGTGTCCATGAGGCGAGTAGCCGCGGCGACCCCGTCGTCCGGCGGCTTGCCGTCTACCGTGACACTCAGCACCAGGCTGGTCACATCCGCCCCGAACACGATGACGGCGGTGTGCCCCGCCGTGAGCGTGCTGCGGCTTACCTCGCTGAGGGCAGTCGCGACCCGCACCTGATCCTGCCGGTCGAGGCCGAGCCTGGCCGCCAGCTCGCGGCCGAGTCGGCGTGCCGCGAAGACTCCAGGCAGGTCCCTGACGTGGAAACTGGCGACCTTAGCCGTCATGACTTCAGCACCAGCACCCCCGCGTCGTCGCGGTGTGTGCCGGCCTCCGCGAGCAGCCCGGCGGCGACGGTCAGCGGGTCCCTGGCGTTCAGGCCCGGCAGGGCTTCGGGTGACCAACGGCTGCTGATGCCATCGGAGTGCAAGATGATCGCGGCGCCGGGCGGGGCGACGTAGTCGAACTGGCGGATCGTTCGTGCCTGGTGGCCGGCGATCCCTGGCACCGAGATCATGCTCTGGCGGGTACGGTCGGTCAGGATCATCGCCGCGATGTTGCCCAGGCCCGCGAAACGGACGACCTGACCGGTGACTCGCACCACGCCGATCGCGCCGCCCCGCGTGTGGTTCATCCGGCGGTGAGCGCGCTCGACCAGGACCGCTGGCTCGTCCACGGGGCTCTCGAGCACCGCTTTCACCGCCTCCGTCGCGGCGATCGCGGCGAGCGGGCCGTGGCCGAGGCCGTCACACAATATGCCGGTCACGCCGCCGTCTGTCTCGAGTGCGCCGAAGATGTCGCCGCACTCGGTTTCACCGGTCATTGGCCTGACCAGGCCGGCGGAAAGGGCAGTCGCGGACTGGCGCGGCGATGGCCAGAACCTGGCCACCAGCGCCGTGCCGTGACCTGGCACCGAGTACAGGTCGTAGAAGTCGGAGAGCCGGCGGATCGCACCAAGTCCGATGCCAAGGGTGCCGCTCGTGGAGTGGCCGTCCCGCAGTGCCACGCTGGTGTCGCGCAGACCCGGCCCGGCGTCGATGGTCACCAGCTCGATCCCCGGCTCGTCGTCGTCTTCCCTGGTGATGCGCAGCAGCATCGACCCCTGGCGCGCGTGCTTGTGCAGGTTGGACGCGGCCTCTGTCACCGCGAGCGCCAGCTGGTCGGCACGGGTGGCCGGGAACCGCAGCCGGCTGGCCAGTGCCAGGGCGGCTCCGCGGCAAGCGGCGGTGGCGCTGGGATCCTCGACCCGGAGCCAGCGCAGGTCCCCAGGGGCCTGCGCGATCAAGGACCGGCTCAGCGTGACCACTTGACGACCACCACGCTTGTCCCGGCTCCCGGCAGTGACGTCAGCTCGAACTCGTCGACGAGCCGCCGCGCGCCGGACAGGCCCAGCCCCAGCCCGGCGCCCGTGCTCCAGCCGTCGGTTAGCGCCAGATCGAGGTCAGCGATGCCAGGTCCCTCGTCGGTGAAGTACAGCTTCACGCCATTTCGCCCGTTGGCCGACTTGACCACCTCCACCCGGGCGACGCCGCCGCCGCCGTGCACCAGCGTATTGCGCGCGAGCTCGCTCGCGGCCGTCACCAGCTTCGTCTGATCCACCAGCGACAAGCCGTTGTCCGCGGCCGCGACCCTGACGGACTGACGGACGCGTACCACGTCGTCCCCCGACCGGATGGGAAGCTCGTCCATCAAGATCTTCCGTTCAGGATCTCCAGGCCTTTCTCGGCATTCATCGCCGTGCGCACACCGTTCAGCGACAGTCCGAGCTCGGTCAGCGTGATCGCCACCGCCGGGCGCATGCCGACAATGACCGTCTCGGCGTCGAACAGGCGTGATACCGATCCGATCGTGGTCAGCATCCTGCCGATGAAGGAGTCGACGATCTCCACGGCGGTGATGTCGATGATCACCCCGCGCGCGCCGGTAGCGGAAAGCTCGTCGGCCAGGTCCTCCTGTAGCCGCATGACGCTGTCGTCCTGCAGGTCGATCTGAATGGAGACGAACAGCGTTTGCCCGATCTTGGTGATCGGCACCCGCTCCATAAGGCGGGTACGACTTTCAGCCCGGCGCGGCTTAGCGCGAGGGCCAGCGCGTCAGCGAGGGTCGCCTTGGTGGCAACATCGCCGAACTCGATGCCGAGCGACACGATCGTCTGCGCGACTTGCGGCCGGATGCCGGAGATCGTGCAGTCCGCGCCGAGCAGGCGCGCCGCGCCGACTGTCTTGAGCAGGTGCTGCGCCACCTCGGTGTCCACGGTCGCGACGCCCGTGATGTCGATCACGGCATGGTCCGCCCCTGTCGCCACCAGGGTGTCGAGCAGCTTCTCCATGACGAGCTGGGTTCGCGCCGAGTCCAGCGTGCCCACGAGCGGGACCGCGATGATGCCGTCCCACAGTCGCACAACAGGTGTGGACAGCTCCATCATGGCGGCGGCCTGGTCGGAGATGATCGTCTCCCTCGCGGCGGAGTATGCCTCGACGGTGAGCAGGCCCAGATCATCGATCATGCGCGAGAGCAAGAGGTACTCGGGCACCATCTCAGCGGAATCCGCCACCAACTCGTAGACGGCTTCTTTCAGGGAGAACACCCCGAGGGCGGTCTCCCTGGGCGAGAAGCCGTCGCGCGCGCGGGCCCGAGACAGTTCGTCCAGGGCGGCCCGGAGTTCGCCGTCGGCGTGCTCGTCAGCATCGGAGATCACCCTGACAACTAGAGAGTAGAGGTCTTCGAGTTCGCGCCGCACTTCCGCACGCGAGATCCGGCCGCGAACGCCCGCCACGACCAGGTCACTCCAGCGGCCCACGACCTTGTCATGGTGGTCGCGCAAATACGCCGCCATGCGGCCCTTCGTACCACCAACGTCCATCATCGATGTGCTTCCTCTAGTAAGTAACTGGTAAAGGAATGTCCAACCACAAGGCTACTCGCGGGATGGCGCGGCATGGGTGCTGGCCGAGTCACATGCCCCGCCTCGCCTCAGGCGGATCGCAGTGTCATGTGCAACCTGACGGTTGTTCCTGTCTGGTCGGAGTGCAGTTCCACCCGATCGCAGACCTGGTGGACCAGCCACAGGCCGTGACCCCCCTTGGCGTCAGCGGGTGGTGGCTCGCGCCCCACGAAAGGGTCAGTGATGACCCCCGCATCATGGATCTCGCAGACGATCTCCTCGGCGTCGTACCAGATCTCCATGGTTCCCTGCGACCGGGCGTGGCGAACGGTGTTAGCGGCGACCTCGCTGACGGCGATCACGAAATCGACGATGCGGGCGTCCCGCAGGCCCGCCATCCTGGCATGGCTCTCCGCTAGGGCGCGAACCTCCGACAGGTTGGTCGTGTAGACGAAAGCCATGGCATCTCAGGGTCGGGCAGCGAGCTTTCGCCGCTGCGTGCGGACCGAGGCGTAGCCTGGCGGGCGCGCGGGCCCGCCGGTGTCGCGGGAGTCTGGACTTGTAGTAGGGACCGGGAGTAGCCGCGCCCGCTAGGGCACCTGCTGCCCCGCTTGCCAACCGGCAAACTCGCGTAACCAGTATGTAACCATCTATGTAACCATCGCCGGTAACAGACCGGTTGCCTAACGCGGGCTACTGTGATGCTCATGAGGGAAGCGGTGCTGAGCTAGCCCATGAGAGGGAGGCACGTTGGTCACGGCCGCCGAGGTGCGCGCGGTGGCGCTGTCGCTGCCCCGGACTTCCGAGCACCTGATCCACGATCACATCAAGTTCCGGGTCGGCAAGATCGTGTACGTCTCGATCTCTCCTGACGAGACGACGATGGGCGTCGGCTTCCCGAAAGAGGAGCGCGCCGCGCTCATCGCCGCCGAACCAGACAAGTTCGCCCTGCCGCGACTGTCCGACCAGCGCTTCCACTGGGTGCACGCCCGGATGGCGGCGCTGACTCCCCAAGAGATGCGTGAGCTGGTTACGGACGCCTGGCGCATGGTGGTGCCGAAGAAGGTCGCGGCGGCGCACGAGACGCTCTTACACCGAACGAGGGGACGGCGACCTGGCGACAGTCGCCCCCCTTCGTTCCGTGCAATGATTTTGAATTTACGCTCCGACCAGGGTCTTTACGGAGGACGTCAGGTCAGCGACCGCCTTCTTCGCGTCGGCGAAGTACATGCTGGTCTTGGCGTTGGTGTAGAGCTCGTTGTCGATGCCCGCGTAGCCGTGGCCCATGGAACGCTTGACCACGATGATCGACTTGGCCTGGTCCACGTCCAGGATGGGCATGCCCGAGATCGCGGTCCCCGAGCGGCGGGCGGCCGGGTTGGTGACGTCGTTCGCGCCGATCACCAGCGCCACGTCCGCCCGGCCGAACTCGGGGTTGATCTCATCCATCTCCTTGAGCTGCGGATAAGGCACGTTCGCCTCGGCGAGCAGCACGTTCATGTGACCGGGCATCCGGCCCGCGACCGGGTGGATCGCGTAGCTGACCTCGACGCCTTGCGACTCCAGAACCGCGGCGAGCTCGGCGACGCCGTGCTGCGCTTGGGCGGCGGCGAGACCGTAGCCGGGGACGATGATCACCTTCGACGCGTAGGCGAGCTGGATCGCGGCGTCGTCGGCCGCGATCGCGCGGATCTGCGCGTCCCCGGTGACCGCCGCGGCGACCAGCGCGTCGCCGGTGCCGAAGCCGCCGACGATGATGTTGGCGAGCGACCGGTTCATCGCGTCCGCCATCAGCTTCGTGAGGATGCCGCCGGAGGCGCCGACCAGGGCGCCGGCGATGATCAGCCCCCAGTTCTGGATGACGAACCCGGCCATCGCGACCGCGGTGCCGGTGAACGCGTTCAGCAGCGAGATCACCACGGGCATGTCCGCGCCGCCGATCGGCAGCACCATGAGCACGCCGAACGCCAGCGAGGCGAGTACGACGAGCAGCAGCGCGGGCAGGCTGGCCGTGGTCAGCATGAACGCCGCCGAACCGAGCGCCACGACCGCGAGCGCCACGTTGATCGCCCGGCCGCCCTTGATCATTACCGGGCTGCCGGTGATGATGCCCTGCAGCTTGCCTGCGGCGATCAGCGACCCGGTGAACGTGACCGAGCCGATGATCACGTCGAGCACCGTGAAGACCGATGTGGTGCCGAGCACGCCGCCGGGGGCCGACTCGTCATGGATGTACCCGTACACCGCCACCAGCGCGGCGGCGCCGCCGCCGACCGCGTTGAACATCGACACAAGCTGCGGCATCGCGGTCATCTGCACGGTCCGGGCCGAGTACAGGCCGACCACCGAGCCGAGCAGCGCGCCGATGATCAGCACCGTCCAGCCGACCGCCGTGACGGTGCCGTCGTGGATCAGCAGGACCAGCGTAATCACCACGGCGATGATCATGCCGGCCGTGGACACCTGGTTGCCCCGGCGCGCCGTGGCGGGGCTGTTCATCAGGTGCAGGCCGACGACGAAGCAGGCCGCGGCGAGTATGTAGACAAGCTGGATGTTGGTGTCGAAGGTGTTCACCGGCGCACCTCGTGCGGCCTGTCCTGCGCCTGCCCGTTCAGCGGGGCCTGCGCGGGCGCCGGTGCCGGTGGCTGCGCCTTCCGGCGGAACATCTTCAGCATCCGCCCGGTGACGACGTAGCCGCCGACCACGTTCGCGGCGGCGAAGAACGCGGCCACGAAGGCGAGGATGTAGCCGACCGTGGTATGCGCGGTCAGCCCGATGAGCAGCGCGCCTACCAGCACGATCCCGTGGATCGAGTTCGCCGCGGACATCAGCGGCGTGTGCAAGGTGGCGGGCACCTTGCCGATGACCTCGATGCCGACGAGCAGCGCGAGCACGAAGATCGTCAGGTCAGTTACCAGGGCCGTCGACATCAGCGCGCTCCTTCGCCATCGGTGCCAAGCAGCTTGGCGACCGCCGGGTGCACGACCTGCCCGTCGTGGGTGACCACCACGCCAGCCTGGATCTCATCGCTGGTGTCGATGACCAGCGTGCCTTCTGAGGACATTTGCAGCAGCAGTGCCGATATGTTGCGCGAATAGGCGTTGGAGGAGGCCGTCGGCACGGTCGAGGGCAGGTTCTCCGCCCCGACAATCGTCACGCCGTTCTCGGTGACCACGGTCTCGCCGGGCTCCGAGCCGGCCACGTTGCCGCCGAGCGGGCTCGCGCCCATGTCCACGATCACCGAGCCCGCCGCCATGGACTTCACCGCGTCTTCCGTGATGAGCAGGGGCGGCCTGCGGCCCGGTACCTGCGCGGTGGTGATCACGACGTCGTGCCTGGCGATGTGGTTGGTGAGCTCGGCCTGCTGTGCCCCGCGCTCGTCCTCGGTGAGCTCGCGGGCGTAGCCGCCCTCGCCCGCGGCGCCAGCCACGGACGTCAGTTCGATGAACGTAGCGCCGAGCGATTCGACTTCGCCCTTGCTGGCCGGTCGCACATCGTAGCCGCTGACCTGGGCGCCGAGCCGCCGGGCGGTGCCGATCGCCTGCAGGCCGGCCACACCGGTGCCGAGCACGAGCAGCTTCGCCGGGCGTGCCGTGCCGGCCGCCGTGATCAGCAGCGGGAAGAACCGCCCGTACACGGCCGCGGCGACCAGCACCGCCTTGTACCCGGCCACGTTGGCCTGCGAGGTCAGCGCGTCCATCCCCTGGGCGCGCGACAGTGTGCGCGGCAGCCCGTCCAGGGACACGGCGGTCACGTGTTTGCTCGCCAGCGTGGCGGCTAGCCGCGGGTCGATCAACGGTGCCAGCATCCCGAACACCGCCTGCCCCTCTCGCAGCATGGCTATTTGAGCGTCGTCCGGGCGGGTCACCGTGAGGATTACATCCGCCGCCGCGAACAGATCGGTTGTCTTGACTATGCTCGCCCCGGCCTCGCTGTAAGCGCTGTCAGGAAACCACGCGCCGTCGCCGGCCCCCGCTTCCACGAGCACCTCGAGACCGGCCTGCGTGAGCTTGGGCACGGCCTCAGGGACCAGAGCGACGCGCCGTTCACCGGGCGCGTTCTCCTTGATGACGGCCACTTTCATCGGCGCGTCCTTCTCATCGGGTACCTCTATTCGCTGCGCTTCGCGCTTCTGCCTGTTGTCGACACTAATAGGCGAGGTCGGGCGAGCGGTAGGACCAACGGATGTGTCCTTGGTCTACGAGATTTGGCAACAACTGAGCTCTTCCGTAGTTGTCAGCTCACCATGGTTCAGGCCTGACGGCCGTTTCTCCGGCCTCAGGGCCGCTGTACGACCTCGGTGCGGAGCAGGTCGCTGATCTTTTCGCCAGCCGCGACGACCGCGGCGGAGTGCAGCCGTCCAGGTGAGCGGGTCAGCCGTTCGATGGGTCCGGAGACCGAGATCGCCGCGAGCACCTTGCCGCCCGTACCCCGCACCGGGGCTGACACGGAGGCGACCCCAGGCTCGCGCTCGGCGGCGCTCGCGGCCCAACCGCGCCTGCGCACGCTGGCCAGCGTGGCGGCGGTGAACTTGGCGCCGCGCAGGCCCCGGTGCATCCGCTCACCCTCCTCCCAGGCCAGCAGCACCTGCGCGGCCGAGCCCGCGGTCATCGGCAGTGCCGCGCCGACCGGCACCGTGTCCCGCAGCCCGCTGGCCCGCTCGGCGGCGGCGACGCACACCCGGACGTCGGCCTGCCTGCGGTACAGCTGGGCGCTTTCCCCGGTCTGGTCGCGCAATTGGATCAAGATCGGTTGCGCGAAGGCAAGCAGCCTGTCCTCACCGGCCGCTGAGGCCAGTTCGCCGATCCTCGGGCCGAGGATGAACCTGCCCTGCACGTCACGGGCGAGCAGCCGGTGATGCTCCAGCGCTACAGCGATACGGTGAGTTGTGGGCCTGGCCAGGCCGGTGGCCTTGACCAGTTGGGCCAGGGTCGCCGGCCCGCTCTCGACGGCGGCAAGTACGCAAACGGCTTTGTCCAGTACGCCAACACCACTAATATTGCTCATGTACTGATACTGCCGTCTCATTATGTGAGATGCAAGTTAAGTGAGCCGAAGGGCGCGCCCGGAGGCGAACGGGACAAACGGAGCACACTATCAAGGGAGATCCTCATGAGCAGCGCGTCTCGTACGCTCGCGGAGAAGATCTGGGACGCCCACGTGGTGCGCGGCGGTCAGGGCGAGCCGGACCTGCTCTACATCGACCTGCACCTCGTGCACGAGGTCACTAGCCCGCAGGCCTTCGACGGGCTGCGCGCGGGCGGGCGCAAGGTCCGGCGGCCTGACCTGACGATCGCCACCGAAGACCACAACGTCCCGACGACCGGCATCACCGGTCCCGGCGTGCCGCTGACCGGCCCCGGGAGCCCGGTGACGGACCCGGTGTCACGGACGCAGGTGGAAGCGCTGCGGAAGAACGCCGCCGAATTCGGGATCCGGCTGCACCCCATGGGTGACGCGGGCCAGGGCATCGTGCACGTGATCGGGCCGCAGCTTGGGCTGACCCAGCCTGGCATGACGATCGTCTGCGGTGACTCGCACACGTCGACGCACGGCGCGTTCGGCGCGCTGGCGTTTGGCATCGGGACCAGCGAGGTGGAGCATGTGCTCGCCACCCAGACGCTGCCGCAGATCCGGCCGAAAACGATGGCAGTCAACGTCGAGGGCGCCCTGCCTGCCGGGGTGAGCGCGAAGGACCTGATCCTCGCGATCATCGCGCAGATCGGGACCGGCGGCGGCCAGGGCTACATCATCGAGTACCGGGGCGAGGCCATCAGGTCGCTGTCCATGGAGGGCCGCCTCACCGTCTGCAACATGTCCATCGAGGCTGGCGCCCGGGCCGGGCTTATCGCACCGGACGAGACCACCTTCGAGTACCTGCGCGGGCGCCAGAACGCACCGTCCGGCGCGGACTGGGACGCGGCGGTCGCGTACTGGCGGTCGCTGCCCACCGATGAGGGCGCGGTCTTCGACCATTCGGTCACGGTGGACGCGACCACGCTGACCCCGTACGTGACCTGGGGAACCAACCCCGGCCAGGGCCTCCCGCTTGGCGCTGCTGTCCCGGCCCCCGAGGAGACTCGCGATCCGGCCAGCACCAGGCGGGCTCTGGAGTACATGGGCCTGACGGCGGGCACCCCGCTGCGTGAGATCGCCGTGGACACCGTGTTCGTCGGCTCCTGCACCAACGGCCGGATCGAGGATCTGCGCGTGGCCGCCGAGGTCATCCGCGGACGGCGGGTCGCCGCCGGTGTCCGCATGCTGGTCGTCCCGGGCTCCATGCAGGTCAGGGCCGCGGCCGAGGCCGAGGGCCTGCACAAGGTGTTCACCGCCGCCGGTGCGGAATGGAGGTCGGCTGGCTGCTCCATGTGCCTGGGCATGAACCCGGACACGCTCTCCCCGGGAGAGCGGAGCGCCTCGACCTCGAACCGGAACTTCGAGGGCCGTCAGGGCAAGGGCGGCCGTACCCACCTGGTGTCGCCGGGTGTCGCAGCGGCCACCGCCGTCACGGGCCGCCTGACCGCGCCCGCCGACCTGTGACGCAGACCCGAGATCGCTTCGAGCAGCAGAGGACCTGTCAATCATGGAACCATTCGTCACGCACACCGGCCGCGCGGTGCCGCTGCGCCGCAGCAACGTGGACACCGACCAGATCATCCCGGCCGTCTACCTCAAGCGCGTCAGCCGCGATGGGTTCGGGGACGGGCTGTTCGCCGCCTGGCGCGAGGACCCGTCGTTCGTGCTGAACCAGCCCCGGTACGACGGCGCCACTATCTTGGTGGCCGACACGGACTTCGGCACCGGGTCGTCGCGTGAGCACGCGGTCTGGGCGCTGATGGACTACGGATTCCGGGCGGTTATCGCGCCGCGGTTCGGCGACATCTTCCGGACCAACGCCACCAAGGCGGGGCTGCTCCCTGTGGTACTGCCAGAGAAGACGGTCTCGCTGCTCCAGGACGCGGCGGAAGCCGAGCCGCCGGCTTCGGTGACCGTCGACCTTCAGCGGCGCGAAGTCCGCGCGGTAGGCGGAGGCCTCGCCGACCCGCTGGCCGCGCCGTTCGAGATCGACGACTACACCCGCTGGCGGCTGCTGGAAGGGCTCGACGACATCGGCCTGACGCTGCGACACGAGGACGCGATCACCGCGTTCGAGAGCGCCCGGCCTGGGTGGCTTCCAGTCACGATGTAGTCCGGATTGCCGCAGCGTCAGGCCGATGTCGTCGAGCCCTTCCAGCAGCCGCCAGCGGGTGTAGTCGTCGATCTCAAACGGCGC
>DATMKQ010000001.1:0-4796 GCA_035571275.1 Trebonia sp. | reverse complement strand
GATCAGCGGCCGCTACCCCGCCACGCCTCAAGACCGGCGCCGCAGCAATACCCAACCCGAGACGGCGACGGCCCAGCCCGACGAGGATCGCGAACCCGAGCACGGTGTTAGGCGCACTCGCGCCCAGGTCGAGCGCGACGTCGGCGCCGATCACCGGGGCCGAGAGTCCGACGTAGAGCGCGATGAGCAGGTCCGACGTCATCGCAACGCGGGTATCGGACCTCCACCGGGGGCGGACATCGCGGTCACCAGACCTTCATGCCGCCATCGACCACGAGGTCGATGCCGGTCACGTAGGAGCTCTCGTCGGACGCGAGGAACAGCGCGACGTTTGCCACGTCCTCCGGCTGACCGAACCGGCCAAGGAGCGTCCGGTCGCGCATCGCACGGCCCCACCCCTCGTCCTGTAGCTCCCCTCGGGTCGCGCCACTTTCGATCAGGCCCGGCGCGATCGAGTTAACGCGGATCCCGTGCTCGCCTCCCTCCATCGCGAGCTGGCGCGTCATCCCGATGATCGCTGCCTTGTTCGTCATATGAGCTATCGCCGGAAGGTTCTTGAAGCTGAGCGATCCGTTCAGGGAGGCCATGTTCACGACCACGCCACGGCTGGCCTTCAGATGGGGCCAGGCCGCGTGAGTGAGGTAGAACACCAGGTCGACCTCGTCCGTGCGGGCGGCTGCCCATTCCTCGTCGGTGAAGTCTTCGAACCAGTGCAGGTGCGACCGGGCGGCGAGGTTGTACAGCACGTCGATCCGGCCGAACTCACTGACCGCGAGCTCGACGAGCTTCGCGCTTTCGGCCGGATCGCCGAGATGACACGGCTGGAGTGACACCATCGCGCCGCCCGCGGCGCGAACCATCTTGACGGTCTGTTCCGCCGGTTCGACCGTCACGTCGCAGCCGACGACCGACGCGCCCTCGCGGGCGAACGTAAGGGCGGCGGCGCGCCCCATGCTCCCGCCGGTTCCCGTGATAACGCAGACTTTCCCCGCCAGCCGGCCGGCCATCTCAGTGACCTCCGTGTGCTGACGCGGCGCGCTTCTCCGCCTCGGCGACGCCCACCGCATCGGTGTGCTTCGGGACCTCGCTGAAGTACCAGTAGATGACGTCGGCGGCCGGCCCGGCGAGCGGCCCCGCCCAGTCCCGCAACAGCTCCGTGACCACCGCGAGGGCCGTGGTCGGAACCGCCCCGGCGTGTGCCAGCCGCTCGATCGCGGTGCGGTGCGCGACCTGCGAACGGCCGCCGACGGCGTCCGTGACGTACAGCACGTCGTACCCGTCCTTCAGCGCCTGGACCGTGGCGAACGTGAGGCAGATCTCCGTATGCAGCCCGCCGATTATCAGTCGCCGCCGCCCGGTTGCCGCCACGGCCTGCCGGAAGGCTTCGTCCTCGAACGCATTCATCGACGTCCGGTCGATCGGCTCGATGCCGTCGAGCTCGGCTAGGACCGACGGGAGCGTAGGTCCGTTGAAGCCGAGCTTCACGCCAACTGTCGACAGCACGATCGGCATGCCATACGCCCTGGCGGTCTTGGCCAGCAGCCGGACATGCAGTTCGGCCATGTCGGCGGGCGTTTCCGACCGGATGACCTCGAACATCTCATTCTGGTAGTCGATCAGCACTAGGGCGCAGTCCTCAGCGGTCCAGACACCCAGGTCTTTCAACGTCATCGTTGCTCACCTCTGCTTGTGCTCGCGGGAGCGGGTGGTCGGGCCCACTGCCGTAGTCAGGATTGCCCCCGCACAGGTGAATGGCCCTCACCAGATCCCGGTGATTCCCTCGAACCGACAACCCGGTTCAGCCGTCCAGAAGAGCCAAGACGAGCAAGCATTCAGCACGCGCGGAGCGAGCGCGACCCGGGGAACCGAACAGCCCGGGCACATAAAAAATGACCTGGAGCAATAAAACCCCAGGTCACATCCTGTGCGCCGCCGGGACTCGAACCCCGAACCCGCGGATTAAGAGTCCGCTACTATGTTCGTTTATTCTGATTGAGCTGCTGTCAAGTCATGCTAACACATGTCGGGAGCTGCCATTTTGTCCGGTGGCTGGAACCCGCGGCGCGCTGCGGATACCGGATGCTGCCGGACCGTACCGTGTGGGGCTCGATTACTGGATCACGCCTGGGCAAGCTGGTGGGCTGGGATCATCGCTGAATGATCATTTCGGTCGTCTACCTGCTTGTTCGCTGCCTGCTGGACTGTCTGACGGTGCTGACCCGGCGTGAGGCGTCCAAGGACGCCGAGCTCCTGGTGCTGCGGCACGAGAACGCAGTCCTTCGCCGCCAGGTTGGCCGGGTCCGTTACCAGCCGGCCGACCGGCTGTGGCTCGCGGCGCTGTCGCGGCTGATTCCCCGGTGGCGGTGGGGCGAGGTCTTCCCGGTGGCACCCGCGACCCTGCTGGCCTGGCACCGCCGGCTGCTCGCGCGCAAGTGGGACTACACCAGCCGCCGCCCGGGACGGCCTCCCACGGCAGCCGCGATCCGCAAGCTCGTGATCCGGATCGCGTCGGAGAACCCCGCGTGGGGACACCGGCGGGTGCAAGGCGAACTGGTCAGGCTCGGCCACCCGATCGCCGCCTCCACCGTCTGGCAGATCCTGCACGATGCCGGGATCGATCCCGCGCCCGCCGCGACGGCCCGACCTGGAAGCAATTCCTGACCGCCCAGGCCCGCGGCATCCTCGCCGCCGACTTCGTCCCCGTGGACACCGTGCTGCTCCGCCGCGTCTACGCGCTGGTCGTCATCGAGCACGGCACGCGCCGGGCTCACCTGGCCGGCATCACCGCCAACCCCGACGGCCCCTGGAGCACGCAGGCAGCCCGCAACCTCCTGATGGACCTGGGCCAGCGAGCAGCTTCGCTGAAGTTCCTGATCAGGGACCGGGCGGGCCAGTTCACCGGCCCCTTCGATGCCGTGTTCACCGCAGAGGGCATCAGGATCGTGGCCAGCCCGCCCCAGGCGCCTAGAGCGAATGCGATCTGCGAAAGGGTCATCGGCACCCTGCGCCGGGAGCTCCTCGACCGGTTGCTGATCGTCAGTGAGCACCACCTGCGCCAGGTGCTGACCGAGTACCTGCGCCACTACAACACCGCCCGGCCGCACCGCTCCCTCGGCCAGTTCACCCCAGCCCAAGCCGACACCTGTCCACCAGAACCGGTCGACCTCGCCGAGCACCGGATCCGCAGGAAGCAGGTTCTCGACGGACTCACCCACGAGTACTACATCGCCGCGTAACCACCCGCAGGGGACCCCGAATCATATTTCCGAGCCCCACAGGCGGCGGCCGTCAGCCAGCCGAGCCGCCGGACATCGGCTGCGCAGCTGACGATGGCCTTGCACGTGGCCGGAGTCGTCCGCCACGCCACATTGACCGACCATAAGTAGTCCAGACACGGGTTCGGTGGGCGGCCCGCCCGGTGGTGCTGGGGAGCGCGGCGACTGACCCAACCATTTCCGCAGGTCAACAACCTACTCCGTTTCGGAACCACGTAGGCGCGCCGTTTCTAGTCAGCGCGGCCGGTCAGCGGAGCCCGGGGCGGAGCCGGGCTGTCCTTCGGCTTGCTGGTTGATCACGTCGATGCGGTTCCGGCGGCTGTTGGCCACGGTATAGCCCAGCCCGAGCGCCATGATAATGATGGCGACGATCCACAGGAAGTGGGCGGCCAACCCGATCAGGCCGAACAGCAGCGCGGCGCACAGGACGCCCGTGATCACGGCGTCTGGCCCCTGCTTCTGCCCGAGTACCCGTCCGAGCCGCTCGTTCAGCCGAGTCTCGGATGGAGATGTCAGTGATCTGACGGAGCGCAGGGACCGCGCCCGGACCGTTTTGTCGCCGTTAGAGCCGACGGCCCCGGCGTCGCCAGCCTGCGAGGCGCCGGCGCCGTTGGGGGTGTCTTGCATGACGGGTCCCATCGGGACCCCCAATCCCCCTCCGATAGCGGAGAGTCAATAGCTCAACCTGAGCTAACCCCAGTCTACTCTCCCGCTCGTGGTAGGCAGCGACGATGCACTGCGGCCTTTTCATCCTTCCATTGCGCGGTTGCGCCGCCGGGATCTGCTCCTGCTACCGGGCCGGGACGTACCGCTGCCACCGTGGCAGAGCGCAGGCAGGTCCTCGGCGGCCTTGATCAGCGAATACCGCAGGGCGGCCTGACGAGCGTGTAAGGCCAGTTCAGCGGCTACGCGCGAGTCTTGGCACGGCACAGGCATAGGATCTCGGCACCCACAACGATCCGCCGGATCCTGGCCGCCGCCGGACCGTCGGCCTGGTACTTCTCCGTCACCCGTGGGCCGCCTACCCGATAACGGACCGGAGTGCCTATCCGGCCGCGCTTCGGCGGCGGGTCCGGCGGCGCGGGCGCCGCTGATGATGGCGTTGATCGCGAAGGTGAATCGCCGGGCTTCATCGCCCTCGGTCAGCGTAACGGCCATGCTGGCGATGTTCGGGTAACGGTTGGCGGGCAGCGCGGCGTACAGGTCGCGTATCGGGCCGGCGTAGTCGGCCGCCAGGGACTTGTGGTGCGGCGCGGTGGGCTTGCGCAGGCGTCCGATGCCATCCTCGACCGCGGTCGCGACGGTGACCAGGTAGAGCGCATCGGTGGCCCAGGCGGCGGCCTGGTCGGGGATGCCGCCGGCGCGCAGCAGCGCCAGGGCGGTCTCCGTGATGGCCAGCGCTGAGGGCCAGGCGGGAATCGAGCCGAGTGCGACCTGGGCGAGCCCCGGGTAGCGGCACAGCGCGTCGAGCGCGGCCGTGAACAGCCCGGTGAGCTGCTCGCGCCAGCGCGCCGGGTCCAC